>NZ_JAKVME010000001.1:1647550-1977060 GCF_022483985.1 Acetobacter sp.
TGCCGCCACGACCACGCGAGGCGGCCAGCACCAGATCGGGCTCACCATCCGCGAACAGGCTATGGGTCTTCACTGCGGTCGCCAGAGCCTGAACGGGGTCGGCTTCTCCGCCCTTCAGACAGATAATCCGGGTGAGACCGTAGCCACCATAATCCGCCAGTGCGGGGCTGGCCGGGCCGGCATGCAGTCCGATCATCTGCGTGACGCCGAGCGCGCGGGCCAGGCCGATGGCGCGCACCTCGCCCGGCACGGGAGCGGGTCGTCCGGAGACCGGGTCAAGACCGATGGAAAGGAGAATGACCGCCTTCATGCGCCCTGCTCCCCATATTCGGCGGCAAGAACCGCACACAGGGCAGGCATGACAGCCTGCGCGTCGGCAATGATGGCGAGACCGGCGCGCGCCACCATCGCCGCGTGAAGATCGGTGTTGACCGCCACGACATGCTCCACGCGGCCGAGCCCCTGAAGATGCTGTGGCGCTCCGGCAATGCCCAGCGCGACATAGCAGAGCGCGTCGAGAATCGTGCCGGACGCGCCGACCTGCGTGGCGCGCGGCATGTCGCCATTGTCGCACACCACGCGGCTCGCACCCGGCGTTGCATGCAGGGCGCGGACAGTCGAGCGGAAAGCGGTGAAATCCGTCACGCCACGCCCCGCGGAGACGACAAACGGCGCATCCCCGAGATTCATGGTGGCCGGGTCAGCGGACTGAAGCGCGCCGACCGTCATCCGCGCAGGTGCCAGAACCGGCTTTTCGGGCATCGTCTCCAGCGGCAGGATTTCGTGCGCGTCACCTTCCCATGCCGACACACGATCGGGAGCCAGTGTCATCAGAGGGGTGAGATCACCTGCCCATTCCTGACGACCTGCGCCACAGGGACGAATGACCTGTTTCGGCCCCAGCGCCTCGATCCCCACCGTCAGGCCAAGGCCGGTTCTCGCCGCAAGACGCCGTGCGATGTCAGCGCCTTCCTCGCTTTCCGGCAACAGAACGTACCGTGGCGACAGCGCATTCATCACGGCGACAAGCTCCGTGATCCGCGCTTCCGGGTCAGAATGATCCGAAAGCGGCACAAACCGATCCGTTCCCGCCTGACCAAGTGACGCTTCATCGACAGTCGCGCCAACGACCACGACCGCGCCACTTCCGGCATCCGCCAGCTTGCGGGCCGCGCCCAGCACCTGACGGTCCGTCCGGTCGAGCCGCCCCTCAGGCAGGTCAGGCACAACGATGATGAAAAACTCCGGCTGCTCGACGCGGATTTTCTTTACGACAGACGCAGGAGAAGCAGCCCCGGCCGCCATCTGACCGACAAGCCCCGAACGCACCAGACGCGCCCGACCATCTCGTCCCGTCGTCAGAAGCCGCTGCCGTTCCGCGCGTGGATCACGGCGCAGACGACCGGATGGCGAGGTCATCGGCCCCTCCGGCGTGGCGCTCATGTCATAACGCAGCCGCCCGTTTCCGGGCACAAGACGTGCCGCCCGTTCGGCACGCGGGTCTCGACGGAGACGGAGCGCGCTCATGCGGGCACCACCGCTTCCAGCACGAGTTCGGCGATGTCTTTCACCTCGGGACGCGGCTCCGGCACGCCCTCCAGCATGGCCGTGCAGCCGGGGCATCCGACCGCGACAATCGCGGCCCCGACCTCGGCGGCCTGTCCCATGCGGATGTCAGGAATACGCAGTTCGGCATCGACATCGCTGACCGGATTACCGCCGCCGCCACCACAGCACATGGACTGTTTCCCGTGCCGCTCCATCTCAACCGTCGTCTTGCAGGCGGCCGCCAGCAGGCGACGCGGCGCATCGAATTCACCGTTATAGCGGCCCAGATAGCAGGGATCGTGGTAGGCGACGGACGGCAAATCACGCGCATCGAGTTTCAGCCGCCCCGCGCTCACCAGTTCGTCGAGGAACGTCGTGTGATGCACCACTTCCCATCTGCCGCCGAGGGCGGGATATTCGTTTTTCAGCACGTTCAGCGCGTGCGGATCGGCGGTGACGATCCGCTGGAACCGGCGATTGTTCAATGTGCCGATGACTTCCGTGGCCAGCCCCTGAAAGGTCGCCTCATCGCCCAGACGACGCGCCAGATCGCCGCAGTCCAGTTCAGCCTCGCCCAGAATGGCGAATTTCACATCCGCCAGACGCAGCAGTTTCACGAGCGCGCGCAGCGTACGGGCGTAGCGCAGTTCATAAGCGCCATCACCCAGCCACAGCAGCACGTCTGTCTGATTCTCTTCGGTAAGAACGGGAATATTCTCGCCCGCCAGCCCATCCGCACGGGCGGAAAGCGGACGCCCGCCGGACTCGCCCGTGTCACGCAGGCGGCGCAGCGCATCGGCGGCGCCGGGACGCACTTCACCCAACATCAGTGTCTGGCCGCGTCTGAGATCGACGATGGCGTCCACATGCTCGATCATCATCGGACATTGCTCGACGCATGACCGACAGGTGGTGCAGGCCCACAGCGTATCGGGGTGGATCACCGCGTCAGCGCCGATGATCGGGCTGGTCATGCTCCCCTTCCCCGCCGTCGGTGGTGCGTGAGGCGCAGGCGAGCCGGTATAGGCGCTGGCGTCCTCACCACGGGCGGACAGCGCCAGCCCTTGAATGAGCGCCTTCGGGTTCAGTCTCTGTCCGGCGGCGAATGCGGGACAATGCTGTTCACAGCGCCCGCATTCGATGCACGCATCGAAAGAAGCAAGAATATTCCAAGCAAAATCACTGGGAACGAGTGCACCAAGCGTAGGAGCCGTGAGATCCAGCGGGCGCAGATCGGTGCTGCGACCGCCCCCGAACCGCTCCGGTCGGGAATGGGCCGCCAGCCATGTCACACCGGAGAAGGCGTGCCGCATCGGACCACGCGCGACCTGCACGACCAGTCCAGCGCCACCGGCAGCCATCATGGCGAGCGGCACAAGTGCGACACCTGTTTTCCCGGGCATGGCGACATGCACCAACGCGACGAGCGTGCCGCCGAGATTCCACGCCAACAGCGCATTCGGCAGCCAGAGAAATTTACCGCCGGAGAGCCAGGAGGGCTTCTTCGGGTTACGGCGTTTCCACACGAGATACGTGCCACCAATGGCCGTGGCAAAGAACACGCCGACACCGCCCCAGTAGAGACGGCTTTCACGGAGCGCGGGAATCACACCAGCCGCAAGAACCACAGACCCGGCCAGCGTTCCGCCCGCGACGAGCGCATGCATCGGAGCCGCACCTTTGCGGCGCTCGACCGCATGATGAACATCCACCATATAACGCTGCGGAACCGTCGCCAGCCCCCGGATCATGTCCTTGGGACTGGACTTGCCCTTGCGCCAGCGTTGGACCATCGGCACAGCGGACGCCGCAAGCGCCGCCGCTATGGTCCAGACCAGTCCGGATGCGAGGAGACCTGCCCTCCCGCCCACGCTCAGAAATCCTTGCAGAGACGGAGCGCGTCGTAGAGCGCCGCATGAATGTTACGCCCGGCCACGGCGTCACCGATACGGAACAGCGCGTATTCCCCGCTTTTCAGTCCCTCGACAGCGGGTTGTGTCTGGCCCTGCAAAAGTGTCGGCAGATCCGTCTGCCCGTGGTTGGCGGAGCCTTCCTTCAGTTCCATGTAGAGCGCGTCGCGCGGGAGAGTGCCGCATTCGACAATGACATGATCGACAAGCCGCTCTTCTTCCGTGTCCGTCATGGTGTTGCGCAGAACGGCGACCAGACGGTTACCTTCACGCGAAACCTCACGCAGTTCCATGTTCGGCGACATGACGACGCCGAGTTTGTACATCTCCCGCAGATGGATCGGCTGATTGGTCGTGCCGACATCCTGCGCGATCAAACGGTCATGCGTCGCCATTTCCACGAGACAGCCACGTGTCGCCATGACTTCTGCAACCGATGACGCATTATGTTGGCCCATTTCGTCAAACAGCAGAACACTGCCGGAAGGATTGACGGCGCCGGAGAGCACATCCGCCGTGGTGTGGACCAGATCACTGCCTTCCAGATCACCCCGCCATGCGCTACCGCCGGTAGCGACAATGACGATATCCGGCTTTTCCAGACGCACCATTTCGGCGGTGGCCTCAGTGCCTGTCCTTACATCAACACCGAGTTTGCGAACCTGCGCATCCAGCCAGCGCACGATCCCGGTCAGCGCCTCGCGCCATGTCGCTTTCGCGGCAAGATTGACCTGCCCGCCAGTCTCGTTCTCACGTTCGAACAGCACGACACTGTGACCGCGCAAAGCGCAGACGCGAGCGGCTTCCAGTCCCGCCACACCACCACCGATAATGGCGATCCTGTGCTTCGCGCCCATCGTCGGCTGAACGTCGTGAGGCATGGTCGCTTCACGCCCCGTCGCGGCGTTTTGCAGGCAGAGCGCGTCACCACCGACATAGATCCGGTCGATACAGTATCCGGCCCCGACGCACTGGCGGATATCGTCCGCACGCCCTGCCGCCAGCTTGTTCACGATATGCGGGTCCGCGATATGGGCACGGGTCATGGCGACCATATCGACATGGCCTTCCGCGATGGCGCGGGCTGCCGTCGCCACATCCATGATGCGCTGGGCGTGAAACACCGGCACATCGGCTTCACGCTTGATAGCGCTGGCAAGATGCAGAAACGGTGCGACAGGAAAAGACATATTCGGCAGGCTGACGGCGTGCGACATCTCGTCACGGGCCTGCCCACCGATGACGTTCACGAAATCCACCAGTCCGCGCGACGCGTAATCGGTCGCGATTGTCAGACAATCCTGCTGTGACAGGCCATTTTGCAGCATCTCGTTGCCGGACATCCGCATGCCGACGACAAAATCCTCGCCCACCGCCTCACGGATGGCCGTAAGCACCTCGACGCCAAACCGCATACGGTTTTCAAGCGAGCCACCATACTCGTCAACGCGATCATTGGCGGACGGGCTCCAGAACTGGTCGAGCAGATGACCATGCGCGCCGGAGATTTCCAGCCCGTCCAGTCCGCCTTTCTTGCAGCGCACAGCCGCGTCTGCAAAAGCCCTGACCACACGGCGGATATCCTCGATCTCCATTTCCTTTGGCATGGAGCGTGACGCCGGTTCCCGGCGCGGAGACGGACCGATGACCGGCAGCCATGCATCGGTATCCCAGCGTGTGCGCCGTCCCATGTGGGTGATCTGGATCATCAGTTTCGCGCCATGCCCATGCACACGGTCCGAGAACTGCTGAAAAAACGGAATCACGCTGTCATCGACAACGGAAACCTGATTCCATGGCGTCGCCGGGCTGTCATGCTCGACCGAGGACGAGCCACCGAACATGGTCAGTCCGATCCCGCCCTTCGCCTTCTCGGCGTGATAGAGCTGATAGCGCTCCTGCGGCTTGCCGTCCTTGCCATAGCCCGGCGCATGGCTCGTGCTCATCACACGGTTGCGGATCACCATGTTTCTGATCCGCAGTGGCTTGAACAGGGCTTCGATGTCAGAGCTCATGCGGGCACATCCATGATTGAAGTCTGCTGTAGGGCGCCATTTTTACGCCGCCGTTCATCACGGGGCGGGCAGCCGAAGCGGCTGCGATAGGCTGAACTGAAATGCGAACTGGACACAAAGCCGCAGGCGGTTCCGATATCGGTGACCGACATCGTCGTCTGGCGAAGCAGACGACGGGCACGTTCCAGACGCACGCCAACGAGATAGGCAGCCGGGGTGACACCGGCATGACGCCGGAAAACGCGCTCAAGCTGTCGTACGGACAGATGCGCCGCCCCTGCTATTTCCTCGATCCGCAACGGCCTGTCACTTTCACGCTCGATAAGACTGAGCGCCCGCGCCATCGCTTCCGGCGTTCCGGGAGGCACCGGGACAGGCTGCCTCTCGTCTCCCGAACGTCCGCGTTCGAGAAGAAACTGCGTGGAGATTTCATTGACACGCGATGTCCCGTAACGGGACGCGATGATCTTCAGCATCATGTCGAGCGGCGCGAGACCACCCGTGCAGGTCAGACGGTTGCGATCAATGACGAAAAAATCGTCAACAATGTCAATTTCAGGGAACTCCTCCCGGATTGAAGACAGATTTTCCCAGTGCACGGCGCAACGATATCCCCGGAGAAGCCCCGCTTCCGCCAGTGCGAACGTGCCCGTGCAGAGCGCACCAAGCGGGACACCCTGTCGGGCCTTCTGCCTCAGCCAGGTCAGCAACGCCGGACTTGTCGCCGCACGCACATCCACGCCGCCACAGACAAAGACAACATCGAAAGAGGTCGAGGTTTTCGCCGACTGTGTCGGTGAAAGCGAAAGACCATTGCTGGACAGAACGCTTTCTCCATCCAGCGACAGAACCGACCAGGTATAGACATCCTCACCCGCCAGCCTGTTCGCCATCCGCAACGCTTCGATGGCGTTGCTCACAGCAATCATCGAATAGCCTGACAGGGTCAGGAAAGCGAAATGCTGAAAATTGCTGAGATCAGGCGCAGCAGGCATCGTCAGCGTTCAATCACCACGTCACTGGTGGGCTTTGAACAGCAGATCAGGATCATACCCATATCAACCTCACGCTGCCGGATACCGCCCTCGTGCTTCATCTCAACCGTGCCGGACACCAGTTTGCACTTGCAGGTGCCACACAGCCCTTTTCCGCAGGATGCCGGAACACGCATCCCTTCGGCACGTGCGGCGGAGAGAATGTTGGTGTCCGCTCCGCATTCAATCTCGCGACGGCTTTTCGTGAAGTTGACCTTGTAGGTCGTCTCGCCGGGCTCCGGTGCGGCGAAAGCTTCCTCAAGTTCGCCCTGCATCAGTGTGGTGAAATCGAAACTTTCTTCATGATGCCGGGTCATGTCGAAACCGCTATCAGCCAGCAGCGCCCGGACTGCCGCCATATAGGGCGCCGGACCACAGACATAGACTTCACGATCCAGAAAATCCGGCGTGACAAGAGGCAGCATCGAAGCGACGAGCCGCCCCCGCAATCCCTGCCAGCGACCGGCAGGCGTGTCGCTCTCACAGACCGTGGCGGCGCGGAAACCGGACCAGCGCTGCTCCATCAGCGCCAGTTCCCGTGCGAAAATCAGATCGTCCGGACTGCGGGCGCTGTGGAGAAAAACCACATCCGCCTCACCACCGAGATCCATCAGCGTACGGGACATGGACATCATCGGCGTGATGCCACTTCCTCCTGACAGAAACAGAAATTTTTTCGACGAGCTGTCAGCGCAGGTAAATTCTCCCGCCGGACCGACCACTTTCACTTCCATCCCCGGCAGCAACGTGTCGTGCAGCCAGTTCGAGACCGGCCCGTTCGTTACCCGTTTCACAGTGATCGACACGCGATCCGGACGGGTCGGCGCGGAAGACAGTGTATAGCTCCGGTTTATTTCCTCTCCCGATGGACCACATGGGAGAGAAAACGTCATGAACTGACCGGGCTGATAGGAAAACCGACGCGCTTGTGGAGCGGAGAACACGAATGTCTTCACATCGTGCGTTTCATTGATGACCTGACGGCAGACGAGAATCTCGTCCCGTTCCGAATCCCACAAAGGGGCGGAAGTCAAACCACCCAGTTCCGCAAGCACGCCTTTTGTCGTCATGCCAGAACCGCCTTCATGCGACCGATGTACCAGGAGGCGAATTTCTCAACCAGCCCCTCAGTGTAGGGAGAGTAAGGACCTGCTTCGAAGGCGGGGTCCGTCGCCCCCTGCTGGGAAATCTCGACGAGATCCGCATCCTGCTGGTTCGTCGCCTGCCACACTTCCGTAAGACGTTGCAGGTCATAATCGACACCTTCAACTGCGTCCTTGTGAACAAGCCATTTCGTACGCACCAGTGTCGTATCGGCATCCAGCGGGAACACCGCGAAGGTGACGATGTGGTCTCCCATGAAGTGATGCCACGAATTGGGCTGCGTCCAGAAAGACAGACCGCCGATCGCCTTGTCCTTCAGATCTCCCAATGGAACACGACAGGCCGCCTTGGTATCCATCGTCTGGCTTTCACCCGAGCGGTCGATCGGCAGACGCTCGGTCCGGAAACCGGTGATTCTGTCATCAAGATGCTCGACCTCGCGGGAAGGAAGCCCCTCTCCTTCCCAGCGTGCGTGACATGTGGTGGCCAGTTCCGCATAGCGCTGCGCGTCACGCTGACTGTCCTCATCGAGCGTTCCGGGTGCGTAGCCGAAGCCATAGGCGAAAAGCGGAATGGTCAGTTCAGGATGGTTCGGTCCGCAGTGATAACACTCGCGGTTATTTTCCAGCGTGAGTTTCCAGTTTCCCTTCTCGATGAGATCGGACTCAAAGGCCACCCGGGTATTCCTGATATCATGCGGCGCAAGGTACGGCTCCATGATACGGGCCATGTCCTCGATATCTTCCGGCGGATTTTCAGCCAGACAGATAAAGATCAGCCCGCCGACGGAACGCACCGCCACCTTTTTGAGGCCACGGCATTTGGGATCGAAATCCTCCCCCATATGCTCGGCAAATTTCAGCGCACCATCGATGCCGTAGGTCCATGAGTGGTACGGACAGACGATGTTGCCGATCATCGTCTTGCCTTCAGGGATCATTCTTGCGCCACGATGACGGCAGACATTATGAAACGCCCGAATGGCGTCATCATCGTCACGCGTGATAATGACAGAAGATTTTCCGATATTGACGATCATCGCGTCGCCGGGCTCGGCAACATCCGGTTCGACGCCGACATAAATCCAGTGCTGACCGAAGATAAACTTCATATCTTCGTCAAAGATGCCCGCATCCGTGTAAAACGGCGCCTCAAGGGCAAAGCCCGGCTTGCGTCGGGCAAGGAGTGTTCTGAGCATTTCTTCTGTGTGACCGGACATGATGACGTTTCCTTCCCGACCCGACTCTGGTTCGACACACCCAGTATGCTGTTTCCGGAGAATTTTAATTTCCCAATTACGACATATTTTTATATCGTAACGACTTTAACGCCGACCTGTCCAACTCTAAAAAAGCTCCGTGCTTTTCTTATGAAGGTTTTCGAATTTTATCGTCTTATATCAAGGCAATAATCATAAACCGTCAGCACTCTGGGAAACGGACTGCCAGCCCCCCCAGAGAGGTCTCCTTGTAGCGACTGCTCATGTCTTTTCCGGTCTCGTACATTGTCTTGATCACGTCATCGAGAGAGACATGATGGGAACCATCTCCCCGCATGGCCAGCGAGGCGGCGTTGATCGCCTTGATCGCGCCGAACGCGTTACGCTCGATGCATGGGATCTGCACCAGACCACCCACCGGGTCACAGGTCATGCCGAGATGATGCTCCATCCCGATCTCCGCCGCGTTCTCGACTTGCGCCGCTCCCGCCCCCAGAGCAGCGGACAGACCCGCCGCCGCCATGGAACAGGCAACGCCTACCTCCCCCTGACACCCCACCTCGGCCCCGGAAATCGAGGCGTTTCGCTTGAACAGACCGCCGATGGCGACAGCCGTCAGAAGGAAATCACGCTCACCGGCCCGCGATGCACCTGCACTGTAATCACGATAATACCTGAGCACCGCAGGAACGACGCCCGCCGCGCCATTGGTCGGGGCCGTCACAATGCGCCCACCCGCCGCATTCTCCTCATTCACCGCAATGGCGAACAGGCTGACCCAATCCATGATCTCATGGGCCGTGCGGACATTACGAAACCGGTCCGCCTCCAACCGGTCACGGATGGCTGGCGCACGTCGCTGCACCCCCAGACGACCGGGCAGCACGCCTTCCGTCCTCATGCCACGGTCCACACACGCCATCATTACGTCGATGATACGATCCACATAGGCCAGCACTTCTTCTACAGGACGCAGGGCGCTTTCGTTGGCCAGCACAATCTCGGGGATACTGAGACCGCTGCGCCGCGCGCAGGAGAGAAGCTGCGTGCCGCTACGAAAATCGAACGGCACATTGACGCTCTGCGGCACAGCCTCCGCGTTTTTATCCTCCGGCACGACAAAACCACCGCCGATAGAGCAGTAACGACGGATCAGAACGGCCTTTCCATCCCCGTCCGTAGCAAGGAACTGGAGTGTGTTGGGATGAACCGGCGGTATGGTGTCCTTGTCAAAGATAATGTCTTTGTCAGGATCGAACGTGAAAATACAACCACGCGGACCAAGCTCGTGCGTCTCACGAGCACGCACAAGAATGGTCTCGGCCTCATCAGGATCAACCATGTCGGGATGCAGTCCACCCAGACCGAGAATAACGGCGCGGTCGGTGGCATGCCCTACTCCGGTCCATGCCAGAGAGCCATAAAGCGTGACCCGGACGTGCAGCGGATGGACTGCATCAGCTGCAAGCACGGCCAGTTCGGTGACGAACTCCGCGGCAGCTTTCATGGGACCAACTGTATGGGAAGAGGAAGGACCAATGCCGATCTTGAAGATTTCAAATACACTGATCATGGCGAGCTTTCCGATATCCCTTTACGCAGTCCACACAGGACTCACACTGAAAGCGCCTTGCGGGCCATTCCTGCGCGATACCGTCAGGCCGCCGCCCCGAAGCATCTCCATCAGCTTAAATGTGCCCACTCAAACTGGCGAAGACGCCCTGCTCTTCCCAACCGGAACGGGTGGGAAGAGCGGTTTTTATAAACATTATTGAAATCGAGCATTTTTCCGAAATGGACGGAAAAGCGCTCAATAACGCCCTTACCAGACTGCGTCGAGCGCCGCCGCATCCATCATGGCGGACATGTACGGTCCGAAGGACCGCCAGACTTCCAGATGAAACGTGTTTTCAGCCGTGCGCCAGACCATACCGTCAGCTTTGCCGAACAGCGTGCGCGTGACCATCCCAACCGGGAAGGACCGTTCGCGCAGGTCAAGCGGACTCAACGCCGCCAGCGTGTCGCGCAGCTTTTCACCTTCCAGAGTCCAGCCGATCTGACGCTCGGAAACCTCAACCAGACTGTGTGGCACGCTGGCGAGATAGCCGGTCACGGCCTCAGGCAATCCGGCATCGCCCGTGATGATGAACAACTCCTGCGGCGCAAGACGCAACAGCGTGCAGTCACCGACGACAGCGCTTTGCAGCATGTCCGGAGTGCCAGCGAGACCGAAAGCTCCGGCCACGCCTTCCAGCATGGCCTTCCGCCCCTGAAGGGCGAAACGACGCCCCCCTTTGAGTGGTGTGGCCGTGAACCCGGCGCGAGAGACGGAAAGGGTGTTGGGGGCAAGTGCGTCAGACATTGAGGCGGGCTCCTTCCGCGTCATAGAACACCGGGCTGGTGACGGTGACCGGGATCACCTTGTCTTCCATCGGCACATAGAGTGTTTCGCCCATACGGGCGCGGCCACCGGAAATCATGGCGAGCGCGATGGACCGACCCAGCGTTGCGCTGTGATAGGACGAGGTGACATGTCCGATCTTTTTCATCGGGATGACCTCGTTCGGGTTTGCGACAAGCTGCGCGCCCTCTTCCAGCACTTCCTGCGGCGCCTGCGTGTAGAGGCCGACAAGCTGGTAACGGTCCGGGTCCTGCATCGCCGGAAGCGCCAGCGAGCGCTTGCCGACAAAGTCCTTTTTCAGCTTGCTGACCGCCCAGCCACAGCCTGCATCATCCGGCGTCGCCGTGCCGTCGGTTTCCTGACCGACGATGATGTAACCTTTTTCGGCGCGCAGAACGTGCATCGTCTCCGTGCCGTAAGGCGTCATGCCGTAGGGTTTGCCCGCCTCCCAGATGCGCTCCCACACTTCCCGCGCCCGGCTCGGCGGCACATTCACCTCGAAGCCGAGTTCACCGGAGAAGCTGACACGGAACAGACGCATCGGAATTCCGCCGATGCTGCCTTCCACGACGCTCATATGCGGCATGGTCTCGTGCGAGATATCAAGACCGTCCACCAACGGCGCGAGAACCTCACGCGCTTTCGGACCCTGCACCGCAATGACGGACCATTCTTCCGAAGTGGAGGTCAGCCAGACATCAAGGTCCTGCCATTCGGTCTGGAGATAATCCTCCATCATGTTCAGGACACCTGCCGCACCGCCTGTCGTGGTGGTGACGTGGAAGCGGTCCTGCGCGATGCGTCCGACCACGCCGTCGTCATAAACGAAGCCGTTTTCACGGCACATCAGACCATAGCGGCACTTGCCGACGCCCAGCTTGGTCCAGGCGTTGACATACATCCGGTTCATGAACTCGGCGGCGTCAGGTCCGACAACCTCGATCTTGCCCAGTGTGGAGGCATCGAAAATGCCAACACTCTTGCGGACAGCGAGACATTCACGGGCCACGGCGGCATCCATGTCCTCGCCCGGCTGCGGGAAGTAGCGGGCGCGACGCCAGAGACTGACATCCTCGAAGACCGCGCCCTTGCTGCGGGCCCACGGGTCGATCGGCGTGCGACGGTCCGGATCGAACTCATTACCCCGCTCGTGCCCGCTGAACGCACCGAATGTCACCGGCGTATAAGGCGCACGGAACGTGGTCAGACCAATCTGCTGTTTCGGGCGTCCCAGCGCATGGGAGGCAATGCCGAGCGCATTCAGGTTCGAGGTCTTGCCCTGATCCGTCGCCATACCGGTCGTGGTGTAACGCTTGATATGTTCGATCGACTGGAAGCCCTCACGCACAGCGAGCTTGACGTCCTTGGCCGTCACGTCGTTCTGGTAATCGACGAACGCCATGGCCATCAGGCCCTTACCGCGACGGGGCAGCGCACCGGTGAAGCCACCACGACCGATGGCGTCGCTGGTCACTTCCCACAATGGAAGTTCGACTTCGCCGTCACAGCCAGCATCTTTCGCGGCAGCCGCTCCGGATTTCAGGCCATCGGCCAGCACTTCGCCAAGGTCGTAGATGCCGCGGCATGAACCGACTGAGCGCTCTTCCTGCGTGGACTCGCCGGGCAGATAGACATCGAGTTCCGGGCTGTAGATCACCTTGCCCTTGGACTGGGAGAACAGGTGCAGGCTCGGTGTCCAGCCACCCGCCATGAGCAGCAGGTCGCAACTGTAGTTCTTACCCTCGCCTACATCGCCACCCGGAAGAACCGGCGCGAGCTCGACACTGTGAATACGCTGCGAACCGTGCGCGCGCTGGACCGTGCTGTTGACCAGAACCGGGATGCCAGCCGCCCTCGCCTTGCGGAGCAGTTCGGAATCCGGCTTCGGACGGATATCGGCGATGGCAGCGATTTTCACACCCGCCTCAAGCAGGTCGAGCGCCACGCGATAGGCGCTGTCGTCCGCCGTGGCGATGACAGCCTTGCGACCGCAGGCGACGCCATACCGGTTGAGATAGGTCTGGGCCGCGCTGGCGAGCATGACGCCCGGACGGTCATTGCCTTCAAACACCAGCGGACGCTCGATCGCACCAGACGCAATGACCACCTGTTTCGCGCGCACCTGCCACAGACGCTCGCGCGGCGTAGCCGGGTTCGGTGCGCTCAGATGGTCGGTCATGCGCTGGTTGAGCGCGACCATGTTGTGCGGGCCGTAGTTGAAGACCGTGGTGCGGGTGAACAGCCTCACGTTCGGCATGGTCTTCAGTGCGGCAACCGTGCGCTCGACCCATTCGGATGCAGGCAGACCGTCGATACGGGACGTGCGATCGAACAGCAGGCTGCCACCGAATTCCGCCGTCTCGTCAGCCAGCATAACTTCCGCACCGGCTTTCGCCGCAGCAAGAGCCGCAGCCAGACCGGATGCGCCGCCGCCCGCCACCAGCACATCACAGAACGTATACTGGAAGGCATAGTGATCCGGATCAGGCTCGGTCGGAGCGACACCCAGACCGGCGGAGCGGCGGATAACCGGCTCATAGACTTTGGTCCAGAAATTACGCGGCCACATAAAGGTTTTGTAGTAGAAGCCCGATGGCAGCAGTGGCGAGGCCAGATTGTTCACCGCACCCATGTCGAACTGGAGACAGGGGAAACGGTTCTGGCTCTGCGCCTTCAGACCGTCATAAATCTCGACCTGCGTGGCGACGAGGTTCGGCGTCTGCAAGGCAGGCCCCGAACCGACCGCGACAATGGCGTTCGGCTCATCGGAGCCGGCGGAAATCGGACCGCGTGGACGGTGATATTTAAAGGACCGGCCCATCAGGTGAACGCCGTTCGCCAGCAGGGCGGAAGCGAGCGTATCGCCCTCAAACCCTTCGAAGCTCCGGCCATCAAACGTGAAGCGCACCGGGCGACGCGAATTGACGCGGCCGCGACCAGGAACGCGCGCAGAAGCGCGGGACAAGCGGCTCATCGTGCAGCCTCCGCAGCCTGTTCCGGAGTGACCTCCGGACGGGGCTGTCCGATTTCATAAGTGACAACGAAACGATCCGTCCGCGTGTCGCGGATGGCGTTGAAGAAACGGTTACAGCCGTGAGCATGACGCCAACGCTCGGCGATCAGCCCTTTCGGGTTGTCGCGCATGTAGAGAAACTGAGCCCATTCCTCATCGGTCAGGCTCATGGGGTCCTGCGGGCGGTCGATATGAGCCTCGCCCCCGTTTGAAAACTCGACTTCGGCTCGTTCCCCGCAATACGGGCAGCGGATCAGCAGCATGATGCACTCGCTCCTCGGAGCAGACCAGATGTGAAAACCTGTGCCGTTATCGGCGATGATTCCTGAAGCATGGGGCGACACACCATCTCAGTGCGCCACCGCCGCCGCCGCCGCTTCGTCGATCATCACACCGTCACGGAAACGCTCGATGGTGAAAGGCGCGTTGATCGGATGCGGCTCGTCCTTCGCGATGGTCCAGGCCAGAAGGTTGGCCGCACCCGGCGTCGCCTTGAAGCCGCCCGTTCCCCAGCCACAGTTGACGTAAAGCCCCGGTACCGAGGTCTTCGCCGTGATCGGTGAACGGTCGGGGGTGTTGTCCGTGATGCCGCCCCACGAACGCATCATGCGCAGGCGGCGGAACATCGGGAACAATTCGCAGATTGCCGCCAGCGTTTCGGCCGGAATATGCAACCCGCCGCGCTGGGTATAGGACACATAGGAGTCCGTGCCCGCGCCGATCACCATCTCCCCCTTGTCGGACTGGCTGATATAGGCGTGGATGGTGTTGGACATGACGATGGTCGGGAACGCAGGCTTCACCGGCTCGGACACAAGCGCCTGAAGCGGGTTGCTCTGCAACGGCACGCGGATGCCCGCCATCGCCATGACAACGGAACTGTGTCCGGCAGCGGAAACGCCGATCTTCTTCGCGCCAATCGTGCCTTTTGTCGTTTCGACACCAGTGACAGCGCCGTCCGGTCCTCGATTGATGCCGGTCACTTCGCAATTCTCGATGATATCGACGCCCATGTCGCTGGCGGCGCGCGCAAAGCCCCACGCCACGGCATCGTGACGGGCCGTGCCTGCACGACGCTGAAGCGCGCCACCCAGCACGGGATAACGAATATTGGAAGAAATATTCAGCGGCGGGCAGAACTCTTTCGCCTCTTCGGGCGACAGCCACTCATTGTCGATTCCGTTCAGACGATTGGCATGAACGTGGCGCTTGAACACCTGCACGTCATGCACGGTGTGAGCGACCATCAGGCATCCACGTTGACTGAACATGACGTTATAGTTCAGTTCCTGCGAGAGATTTTCCCACAGTTTCAGCGAGTGCTCGTAATAGGACGAACTTTCGTCGAACAGGTAGTTCGAACGGATGATAGTGGTGTTTCGCGCGGTATTACCGCCCGCCAGCCAGCCACGCTCGATCACGGCGATGTTACGCAGCCCATGCTGTTTGGCGAGGTAATAGGCCGCGCCAAGCCCGTGGCCGCCACCGCCAACAATGACAATATCATAAGCCTTCTTTGGCTGCTCGACGGAGCGCCATTGCGGCTTCCAGCCCAGATGGCCACCGAGAGCCTTTCTGGCCAGGGAAAGAGCAGAAAATCGTTCCATATCCGTCCCGCATCACAACAGGTTTATGAAGCGAGCATGCGCCCCGCACTCAGCGGTCGCTGGTCAGGATCAGACGTGAAACTTGAATAAAGACGACATGGTGAAAATTTTTATCGTATTCGAAACGAACGACATTGGCAGCGCCTGTCATTCTCAGGCCGCTGAAGACAACCAAACGGATAAGATGATGATTCTGTTTGCAGGAACATGCGGCGGGACTGAAAAACTTCAGATCCTGAGAGGCGCTGCAACTCTCTTCACTGACCGGGCCAGAATAAAAGGAATTATCCAAAATACGGCAGAGAAATCTCCCGCCTGCACAAAACCGGCAGACGGGAGGGATGCATTATTTCGTCGTGACCAGCATGATCTCAACAAGCATCTGCGGGTCAGCCATCACCGCCTGAACACAGGCGCGGGCCGGTGCGCCATTCTCCGGGAGCCATGCGCTCCAGATCTCGTTCAGCGCGGTGCGGTCATTGATATCCTTCAGCCAGATCTGGGCCTGCAGGATGCGGGTCTTGTCCGTGCCGTGCTCTTCCAGAAGCGCATCAAGCTGCTCAAGGATATCCTGCGTCTGGCCTTTGGCGTCTTTCGTCAGGTCACGGGCGACCATTCCCTGCGTAAAGACAAAGCCATGATATTCGACGGCTTTAGACAGAATCTGGTTCGGTTCGGTGCGAATGATCTTGCTCATGATGCCAGCTCTCTTTCTTTGTGGCAGGTTGACAGGCGCATTCTTAACAAATTTACGCGTCGTATCACAATCGGCGGCGCCACAATCAAAAGACGTCGATACGCGCCGGAAGCCGCCCAGTCCCACGCCTCCGCCGGAATACTCACGATTCCGGTCCGTCAACAGCGATACGGCTTCTGACCGTGGAGGCTCTTTAGACGCGAGTTGATGACAGAACACGTCTTGTGGAACTGCGGCCCCATTCGGTCCTCAGAGCTTTTCAATCTTCATGGAAGACCTATAGTGAACGTTCTGCAAGAAAGATGAAATCCGCAAACGAATGTCCCTGCCCCCTGATGCTCCGCCAGAACTCTCCGCTGTCTATCGTGGTGAAAAAATGCCGTGCTTCGGACTGCTGGCATCCGGCATCGAGAGCGGCTGGCTACCTCAGGTAAAACCAGCTCACGGCAACATTCTGCCGGAAGGCATTCCACACCGTATCGCCCAGTACTGGCATTCGCCCACTCTACCGGAAGAGGTGAGGCACGCTGTCGACACCATGCAGGCCCATAATCCGGGCTTCACGCATCATCTGGTCTGTGATGAGACGGCCAGAGCCTTCATTCAGCAGCATTACGGAAAAGAAAAGGCACGTCTGTTCGACGCCTGCTTTCACGCCACAATGCGCTCTGATTTCTGGCGTCTGTGCGACCTTTACGAGCACGGCGGAATCTATGTCGACGTTGACACCACCGCTCATGCTCCTCTGGCACGCATTGCCGCCGGAGCGACTTTCAACTGCATGCTGACATATGCCATCGGTCGCCCCTGGTGCATCAACAATGGCTTCATCATTGCAACACCAAGAAATCCGCTGATACACGCCATTCTGACGCTCATGTTCGACAACGTCTCCCGTTTTGTCCGCACGCACCAGTTTGAGAATGTGTGGGTCGAGACAGGGCCGGGTGTCACCACAATGGCGACAATGCGCTGGCTGGCGAAGCAGTCTATCGATCAGGGCGTTTTACCCACGGCAAGCGGCCTGCTGTTTCGGCCCTATTCCGCCGTTACTGAAGCCTTCAATGATGCGGATATGGCCTACAAGGCACGTCCGGAAGGAAACTGGCGAGGCGCCACCCCAACGTGATTTCAGGCCGGACAGGTGCCGATTGATTCCCTTCGAGCCCAAACTGGTCTAAAGCTCCTCATATGAACAGCTTTTATGAATGGCTCCCGAAATGAGTCGCGTTTCCATTGAACTGGTCCCCCGGGACGCGGAGACTCTCGAACGGGAGGTGCAGGAACTGCGCTCGTGCCTGCCTTTCGTCGATACAATCAACATTCCCGATATTCAGCGCTTTTCGCTTCGTAGTTGGGATGCCGCCGACATGGTCCGGGACAGATTCAATTCCGCGATTCCGCATATCCGGGCCATTGATATTGATCCCAAGGGACCTCTTCCCGGTCTGGACCGCCCCGATCTGACGGAAATCCTTATCATCAAAGGCGATCCGCCAGCGGATCTCAGCCGCCGCGTATTCCCCAACTCCTCTGATTCCATCATCCGACGCTATCAGCGTGAAGCGCCGCATCTGAAAATCTACGCTGCCTTTGACCCCTACCGACGTGCTCCTTATCAGGAACTGGAAGAGCTGGCGCGCAAACGGGACGCCGGGGCCTGCGGTTTCTTTACCCAGCCTCTTTTCGATATGAGGATGCTCGATCTCTGTCGGGAATGGCTGCGCGACGAAACTGTTTTCTGGGGTTTCTCGCCCGTTATCGGCCCAAAATCGCGATCCTACTGGGAAACGACAAACCATATTGTCTTTCCGCATGATTTTGCTCCCACTCTTGAGGAGAATATTGCATTTGCCCGAAAGGCCATTCGTAGTGTGCGGGCGGATGGAGGTTCCGTCTATCTGATGCCGCTCAGAGTGAAGCTGCCAAGTTATCTTGCCCCCCTTGCCGATATCCTGAAGAAATGAGAGCTTTGAACGCGATATATTGAAACTATTTTCTCTGCATCATCATTTTTATACTTTTATCACTTTGGGGCATTCAGTAATGAGTCCCCCTTAGACGTCACGCATCCATTCTCAAAGCCTGAGATATCAAAACCTTGTTTTTCTGCAATGCACAGGAAAACATTTACTATAATTTTTTCTGAAACAGAAAGAAATATAAGGATTTGTTTTTATACATAATCCTACAGCGTGTCATCAGTTAATTTCTGAGTTGCGCATGGGGGTTGTACTTTCTTGCTTCCTGCACCGCTGCTGTCCCGTTTCTTGGGGAAACAGACAGATGGGGCGCTATGGTTTGCGTGACGATCAGTGGGAGCGGATAAAAAACCTTCTTCCAAGTCGTGAGGGTCATATCGGAAGCACTGCTGCAGGCATCCCCTAAAGCGTTTTCCTCTCAATCTGGCTCATATCCAGCAGCTGTAAAGAAGTTTGCGCATTCTGTAGGAGTGACCTGATCGATCAGTGTGCCGATCCTGTCCCACAAGGCGTCGCGTGTCGGAGCGATCCTGCTCCGCCGCGTAAGCGGTCTTTTTTTGGCTATCCGGCATATGGGGTTGATGGGTTAGAATTTCCCTTGGTGTAAGACCTCGACCAAGTCGTCGATCCCGCCCCCGTAATCCAGCACCTCACCATTGACGCCAAAGGGGTTAGGGCGTCCGGGAAAGAAGCAGAACTTGTAATGGCGTACCTCTCCGGCTCGTCTTGGCGGTCCGAACTTCAGCAGCGCCTTGGCGCGGAGAATGTCGAAAGTGTAGCCACGCCCAAGCCGCTGCATCTCTCCGATCAACCCGTTCAGGCTTTCGACGTAAGCGTTCGTGTAGGGATGCTCGAAGTAATGGAAAATGTAGGGACGCCAACGCTTCATGGCTGTCAGAATAGGCGTAAAACGATGGACGATTTCCTGCAGAAGGGAGGCGGCCCACTTGTCGTAAGCATATTCGGCATGTGATCGCTGCTGTTCATCATAGATCTCCGCAGCCGTGCCGCCGACATGACCTTCCCGACCGGGGAGAAAATCTTTTATTCGCTCCCACTGGTCATCACACAAACCGTAGCGACGCATCCGTCTGTCTCCCCAAAATCAGGAAAACAGTCAGCGCAGGACGCCGGAAAGTACAACACTCAGAGGATAACTGACGACACGCCGTAGCTCTCTGACACAGGCGGGTAGTAGACGCCCGATCATCGGTTGGGTTGCAGCAACGTACATTGCAATACGGCTGAAAGCCGAGGCCGTTTCGGGTCGATCACTTGCCGCCTCTGATCACACCTAACCGAACAGAGGCCATCACGCAAAAAATCACATTTTACCAGAAATTGGCCGATCTTCGCACCCAGCTTTTCCACGTCGACCAGGCTGACTGTCGCTTTCGATGCTGTCTTGCCAGAAAAGCGGCTCGTCATGCCCATTGATGGCATGACGCTTCCATTGCGCGATCATCGTCTTATGCGCGCTGTGCTTCGGCACCAGTTCCGCCAGCATCTGCTCACCCCGAACCGCTTTCAGTGCGACACACGACTTCAACTCACCCAAATACCGTTTCCGCGTAACTTTGCTCATAAACCCGCCCGCTCTCAGGTTAGATTACAGATGATCGTCCTGTCCGAAAAACGGAAGCCTCTTCTGCCATACCGCCTGAATTATCTGGGCAGACACTGCGAGTGGATCAGCAAAGTTGCATAGTAGGGATTGATTACAATAAGCTCTATCTTATTCATAAAATTGGTAAACGACGCCGAATAAAACCATCAATCTCACTCGCCACTCCCAAAATCAGACATCAACAACTTCAATAAACGGCTCTTCGATACCCCCCAATGCATGAAAACTCGTACATATTTTTTCAACAAAATTTAATCGCATCTTGAATTTCTTCTAAATTTTTTTGTTATGTTTCCATTTATATCAACATACCACCAACCAATTATTTTTTCCTCGGGAATTTCTGGATACAAATCCTCTGCATCCGAAGAAATTTCTGCAACCCATATATTTTTAAAGTGACGGGCAGCTTCAATCATGTACTTTGGAAGGATTTTTTCAACCTCTTCTATTTTTCTATAATTATTATTTAAATAATAATGATCGGTCAATTTCCCATCTAAATCTACCTTCCAGCTTCCTCGAATAGCCTCTCTAGGAATTTCTTGATTTTCAGGGTATTGCCAATCGATATCACTAACATATCCACCTGGATTTTTTTTTGCTTCTTTAATCAATCCATCGTTTTTTGGAGCTGTTTTTTTTTATCATAACACTCATTCAATTCCTCCCTTATAATTAGGATTAAAAATCATAGAACCTATACTCCCATTTGGGTTTACACGATACGATCCAATGATATTTTCTTTCGGAATTTGATTAATTACAGAAACCTCTTGCTCATCAAAAAAAGTATTCCCTTTATATACAGCGTTTACGTCCACGCCCCTCAATCCTTCAGGCTCAATCACATGAACATATCCTCCATCCATACCTTGATTAGCAAATTTCTCAGACACATATTTAGATTTTGATGTACTGATGAAAATACTAGATGTATTATTTTCAACATAATCTTCAAGACTTACTGTCCCACCTCTGGATTTAAATCCATTTTCATGAATAAAATTAACATCTCTGGTGTCTCCACGATACAGAGGCTCTCCATTATTTATTTTTTCTCTATCCAATTTAGAAATTTTATATCCCTCTTTTGTTTTTTCAAGCGATTTAACCCCCGCCTTCAGACTCCCAACCAGCCCTTTCTCTGAAAGCGCCTTCAATGCGGGTCTCACCGCCCTGAGAAGGCTAGCACCCGCAGGCACCAGAGACGCTACGAAAACTGCCGTTCTCGCCCATCCGGGAACCTCAGGATTCACCTTCAGCACAGACTTCGTCGGTGAGCCGATAAAAACATTCGACGAACCAGAAATAATCACCCCGCCACAGACAACCTTATCCCCCACACGAGCGGCAGGCTGGCCGTTGATAAAGACTGCCGAGGCCCCCTCGGCAATCATGTCACCCGGCTGATGACCCGGTTTCGAACACAGCACTTTCTTTGTGACAAACGCCGCCCGCCTGCCATTGATGTAAACATTCGAAGACCCCTCGGCGACCGTTCCCGTCGGCAAGGTCATGCCACCCCCGAGACTCTCGCCAATCTCCTGAGCTTTCTCAACGGCGTAGCCACCAGCCACCACGTTCACAACCAGCTCTGTCGCCGTCGCAGCAATGCCTATGGCCAGCGGAGCCGCAAGACCCGCAGTAACGGCACTCGTCGCTACCGCCCCGACAATGGCGCCGGTTGCAATCGCTATCCCGGCAGCAGCCGCCAGACCAACAGCAGCGCCCGCCAGAAAACCACCAAGCGCGTGACTGTGACCAATCGGGTCATCCACACGGACCGCCGCAGGCATCTCTCAGTGACCCGAAGCAGGAAAACGCGGGCGGAAACCGCTGATGATCCCCATAACTGTCCGGTATGTTCCACTCGGCATCGGTGAGGCATGGGTCGCGGTAAAGATCAGTATCCTCCTGTCATCCACCAGACGACAGGCCGTAACCTGATCCATACTGCCTTCCTCGGATGTCCAGCGTGTCAGAAGGGCCTCGCCATGACCGTCCGCCCAGTCCACAGGCAAACGGGCCTTCAGTTCAAAGTCCTTCAGATGTTCCTTCAGACGGGCGATCTCGCTCTCGACATAATCCGCGAGACCAACGCCGACCGGGAGAAGTTCGCGTGAAATGACAAGACTCGACGCCTGCGCCTCATCTCCCCTGATCCTGAGGATATTGACGCTCTGATCTTCCCACATGCCGGGGACATCCGCAGGAAGTGTCCCTTCATTGAACTGAAAAACAGGAGCGGACGTGTCGTTTGCAGCAGTCGTCATCAAGGCACCGCCAGAATTCACAAGAATGTCCAACTTATGAAATTCTGACGACAATGACAAACGCAGGAACATTTTTGTTCACGTCCGATGCCGGGGAAGGAAAAATGCGACATCCTGCTGGGCTGTCACATCACCGTATTGTCATCACCAGAATGCTACTGCCGCAGCATAAAACACAAATACTGTTCCAAAATAACAAAATCCTGCCTGATTTTCTCCCGATAAAGGTGAAGGAGTGATATTAGGATAATGTTAGTCAGTGTCCTTTAGTCAAACCGGAGGTCAGTCCTGTCATAAGTGTCGCAGCATGGAGACAGGGCTGGCCTTTTTACGACCCAGTCTGGGTCCAGAGCGGTCAGTCAACCTCATCTCCACTCAATGACTGGCTGCGTCCCCGACACACCCCCTGAAAGCTGATATGTCTTGGGTGTTGCCTTCCGGCGCGCGAAAAGGCATCCACGCGAAACGATCCGCCGGTTGACTCCCTTCAACACGAACGAAGAGGACAAAAGCCTGCGTCGGGGTCGCGCAATCATGCGCGCGTTTGACAGTTTCAGGACGACAGAGACCTATCACGATGACCAAACTTCAGCTCCACGACAGCCAGCGCCGTGCGACTGTACCGTTCGAGCCACTCGATCCGGAGCATGTGAAGGTCTATTACTGCGGACCGACGGTCTACGATCTCCCGCATGTCGGCAATCTGCGGGCCATGCTGACAGCGGATATCCTCACCCGGCTGCTGAGAAAGCTCTATCCGCGTGTGACGTTCGTCCGCAACATCACCGACGTTGACGACAAGATCACCGCCCGAGCCGCACAGAACAACGAAGATATCGCCTCTCTGACCGCCCGCACCACCGCCGAGTTCCATGCCGATCTCGCAGCGATGAACATGTTGCCGCCTGACATCGAGCCCCGGGCCACGCATAATATCGAACAGATGGTGGCGATGATCGCCCGTCTGATCGAACTTGATCACGCCTATGAGGCGGAAGGCCACGTCCTGTTCGCCGTCGCGTCCTTCCCGTCCTACGGCGCGCTTTCAGGGCGTGATCCGGAAGATCTGGTCGCGGGCGCTCGTGTCGAGGTCGCTCCCTACAAGCGCGACCCGGGCGACTTCGTGCTGTGGAAACCCTCCACGCCGACCCAGCCCGGTTGGCCCTCTCCGTGGGGACGCGGCCGACCGGGTTGGCACATCGAATGCTCGGCTATGTCGCATCGCTATCTCGGCGACAGCTTCGACATTCACGGCGGCGGCAGCGATCTGCTCTTTCCGCACCACGAAAACGAACGCGCCCAGAGCCTGTGCTGCTTTCCCGGCAGTCGTTTCGCGGATTACTGGGTGCACAACGCCATGCTGCTGGTCGATGGCGAGAAGATGTCCAAGTCACTGGGCAACTTCTTGACCATCCGTGACGTGCTGGCCAAAGGCCCAGTCGAAGCGCTGCGTCTCTTGCTGATGGGCGCACAGTATCGCTCGGTTCTGAACTTTACATGGGCTGGGCTGGATGAGGCTAAGCGTACGCTGGACCGGTTCTATCGGGCGCTGGAAGGCGCATGGCCGCTGGATGTGGAAGATCGTGACATTCCGGCTCCTTTCCTTGCCGCCCTGTGCGACGACCTGAACACTCCGAAAGCCGTAGCCGAACTGCACGCCATGGCGACGGCAGCCCTCGCTGGCGACCGGGATGCCGCTGCTGACCTGCTGGCAGCGGGTCGCATGATCGGCCTGTTCATGCAGGAGCCTGCCGCATGGTTCCGGGGCGAGGCTGGTGACGGTCCACCCGAAGCGGAGATCGAAGCCCTGATCGCCGAACGTCTGGCGGCCCGCAAGGCGAAGGACTTCGCCCGTGCCGACGCCATCCGCAAGGAACTGACCGACAAGGGTGTCGTGCTTGAAGATGGTCCCGGTGGAACCACATGGAGGCGCGCATGACCGGGCGTGACGGCGGCGCCGACATCGAACCGATCGGTAACAGCCCTGTTGTCATTCTCGTGCGCCCGCAGATGGCGGAGAATATCGGCACGACCGCGCGCGCCATGGCCAATGGCGGTCTGTTTCATATGCGTATTGTCGCCCCGCGTGACGGATGGCCACAAGAACGAGCATGGCGTGCCGCCTCCGGCGCGGACCGTATTCTCGATGCGGCGGAAGTGTTCGAAACGGTCGATGACGCCATCGCCGATCTGCATCACGTCTATGCGACCTGCCCGCGCCCCCGCCATATCGTCAAGCCGCTGCTGACGGCACGCGGTGGCGCGATCGAGCTGCGGGAAGCGACCAATCGCGGCCTGAAGGTCGGGCTGATGTTCGGCCCGGAACGCGCTGGCCTCGACAATGAGGACATGGCTCGGGCGGACGCGCTGATCCGCTATCCTCTCAATCCAGCGTTCATGTCCCTGAATCTGGCGCAGGCCGTGATGATCATGGCCTATGAGTGGTGGCTGACAGAGGACGGCACGCCGCCCCGCGAGCTGATGACCAATGAAACCCATGTCGCCACCAAAGGCGAGCTTGAGAACTTCATGAGTCATCTGTTTCGGGAGCTCGATGACTGCGGCTTCCTCCGCAACGAGCAGAAACGCCCGGGGATGGTCCGTAATCTGCGCCATTTCTTCACGCGTGGCGAAGTGACCGAACAGGAACTGAGAACACTGCACGGGGTTGTCACGGAACTGGTGAACCGACGCCGGGTCCGCTGAGAAACAGGATGAGTGTTCAGTATACTGAACACTCCATCGCCACTCCAGAATAGAATCCCCCGGAAAACCCAAAGAGAATCCTACGAATCCGGACAAATCCGGTTTTTGGACAATACCGAAAAAATCCAGCATTGTGGACAGAGGCAATCCGGGACAATGACTGGAACAGAAAGGTGTTGATTCATGACATCGCAGAAATCCTCGCTTCGCGGCATGGCGCTGCTCAATGACGGCGACGTCAACCACGGCACAGGCTTCACACTGGAGGAACGCAGAACCCTTGGTCTTGAAGGGCTGATCCCGCCTCATGTTGAAACACTGGACAGGCAGATGGAGCGCTCGCTTCATCATATAGCGCTCAAGCCGGACGATCTTGAGCGCTATATCTATCTGAACTCGCTGGTCGACCGGAACGAGACGCTTTTCTACAAGGTTCTGCGCTCAGACCCGGCCCGTTTCGTGCCGATCATCTACGCCCCCACCCTCGCCCGGGCCTGCAAGGTGTTCAGCCACATCTACCGTCGTCCCCGCGGCATGTACATCACGCTCGACATGAAAGGCCGCATCGCGGAAGTGCTCCGTAACTGGCCCGAAAGCGATGTTCGGACGATCTGCGTAACGACAGGTGGACGCATCCTCGGGCTCGGCGACATCGGTGTGAACGGCATGGGCATCCCCATCGGCAAGCTGCAACTCTACACCGTCTGCGGCTCCGTTCCTCCGCGCTCCCTGCTCCCCATCCAGCTTGATATCGGCACGACCAACGCAGCCCTGAGAGCAGACCCGCTCTATCTGGGCGCACGCCGCGAGCCACCACCGATTGAAGAACTCGATGAATTTGTCGAGGAATTTGTGCAGGCCGTGCAGGAGGTCTTCCCGGGCTGCTGTCTGCATTTCGAGGACTGGAAAGGCACCGATGCACTGCGCTACCTCGCCAAATATCGTGACAGGGTTCTGTGCTACAACGATGACATTCAGGGAACGGCTGCCGTCACGCTCGCCGGTCTGGTGACCGCCCTTCGCGTCAAGAAGGAAAAACTCTCAGAGCAGCGCTACCTGTTTCTTGGCGCGGGGTCATCCGGTCTGGGCACCGCCGACATGCTGGTTTCAGCCATGAAGCTGGAAGGACTCACCGACGAGCAGGCCTGTGAACGCATCACGCTGATGGATGTGGAAGGGCTTCTGGAAACATCCCGCACAGACCTGCTCCCCGAGCAGCAGCGCTTTGCCAAGGATGCCTCTCCGACACAGGATCTTCTCGCCACAATCAGGAACACACAGCCAACGGTCCTGATCGGCGTCTCAACCTGTGGAGGCGCCTTCAATCAGGCCGTCATCAAGGAGATGGCGACACTCAATGAACGTCCCATCATCTTCTCGCTGTCGCTTCCAGAAACAAACGCGGAATGCACGGCGGAACAGGCCTACATCTGGTCGGAAGGACGAGCGCTGTTCGCAGGGGGCATCCAGTTCCCCAACGTCGAACTTGACGGCAAGGTTTTCTATCCGGGACAGGCGAATAATTTCTACATTTTCCCCGGTCTTGGCCTCGCGGTTTATGCAACCCACCCCGAGATCATCACCGACGAACTGATTATTGAAGCGGCGAAAGCGTTAACGGATCAGGTCGACGAAATCGCGCTGGAGCGTGGACGGCTGTTCCCTCCGCAGACAGACATCATCGACGTTTCCATAACATCGGCTGTGCGTCTTGCGGAGTTCATTTTTGACAAGGGAATGGCGCGCGTGGACAGACCAACCGACATACGGGCATGGATTGAGAAACAGGCCTACGACCCGCATTACTGAAGACACTCCCGAAGCTTTTTAAAAACCTCGATTTTTTTCAGATAGTTTTTGTGAGCAGAAGCCGCCTTGCAATATAAAAGTCCCCACGCCGGAATGTCTGGCGTGGGGGCTTTCACAGACCCGTTTCAGAAACCGCTTACCTGAATCAGGCATGATCCAGCGTAAGGAACGCAAAGGCGCTTGGCGTCCCTATCGGCGTAAAGTTCCATGTGAAATCCAGAGCGCCCGTCTCAGGATTCACACGCCACGATGTGATGGAATCACTGCGCTGATTGGCAACGAAAAGGAATTTCCCCGATGGGTCAAACGCAAAGGAGCGTCCATAATTGGCGCGCTCCCAGATCTCGTCAAACAGCTCGATGGAACCGTCATCACTGACGCGAAAACATGCGATAGAATCACCAAGACGATTGGTGACATACAGAAACCGACCGTTCGGATGCAGACCAATTTCAGCGGCAAGCGTGCTGCCGCGGAATTTTGCCGTTACGGTCGATGCCGTCTGACGCACGGACATCGCCCCCGTGTCCTGATCATAATCGGCGACAACAACCCGTGAGTCCTGTTCACCCAGAATATAGATCACCTTGCCGTTGGGGCTGAAGCAGAAATGACGCGGCGCGGAGCCGGGCTCCATTGTCAGCCACGGCGTTGCCGCAGGTGTCAACACACCTTTGTCCGGTTCCAGTTTCCAGACATAAACCCGATCCAGACCGGCATCACACCCGACAATGAAATGACCGGCCACGTCAGCCTGAATCATATGCATGTGAGAGGCGGAATGATCACTGATCGCATAATTGCCGGGAGGATTGTCTTTCGCCCGTTCAGGCATTCTGGGACCGGTATTGTGCACGAGATCCGACAGTTCTCCGAGGCTTCCATCGGGCTGGATGCGAATGACTGCGGTGCTTCCTCCGGTATAATTGGCGATCAGCAGATAACGTCCGGACGGATGCACGCTCAGAAAGGCAGGGTCCGCACCACCCGTTGCAACCGTATTCAGTTTTGTGATGACACCCGTCCGCTGATCAATCGCATAGGCCGTGGCTGACCCGCTCTTCTGTCCTCCGAAGTCACTGATTTCATTGACGACGTAAAGGAAGCGGCGATCCGAAGACAGAGCCAGAAAGGAAGGATTGTCCGCGGGAGTAATCTGCCCGAGCTGGGTCAGCACACCCGTCTCTTCATTCATTTCGAAAAGGGTGATGCCCTTGGCGTTCGTATCGGCGGGACCGGGCCGGGTATAGCCGCCGACATAACATAATGTGCGCGGATTTCCGCTGTTTTTGCGAGCGGCTGTTTCGGGAGAAACTTTCGGCAAGGCCGCCTTCGGTATCGGCGCGGGTGGTGGCGCTTTCGGTGTTTCTCCTAAAGCACCCTTCATCAGACCGGCCAATCCGGTCCCCAGCATGGACAGCCCGAACAGACGACGGCCAAAACCTGTTTTATTCTTCATGATCGTTCCAAGTTTTCATACCAAAATCCGCGTGGAATCAGGCCAAAATCCGGACAGACTGCTCTTCGGACCAATCTGCCTCTGTATATGTCGTTATGAGGACAACATCCGGATATCCTGTCAGGTTCCTTTATGCCCCCAAAGTTTGTCTGCTTCAGCCTTTCAAACCTTTTGGGAGAAACAGGTGATGCAAATGCAAGGAACAACACTTTCGCCTGCTGGAGCGGAACGGACACTTTTTATCTGAGCGTATGAGTCAGAATTCTGGATAGAGGCGTGTGCGAAAGAACGACAATGATCAGCCCTCCGACAATGGCGACGCGTCCGCCGATAAACGCCATCACATCCCGCAGGTCATGCTGTGTCGCCATCTCCATGAACGGATCGGACACGAAATGACCGCTTTCTATCCTTGTCTGGGCCAGCAGGGCACGGCGTGATGCTTCCTCGACTGGCAAAGCCGCCTTGAGAAACAATTCGCTTCTGTAAAGATCGAGCGCATCAACGCGATAGCGCCCCGGAGACAGTGCAATCGGGCCACAACACGCTATATCCAGCAACCTCAGACGAAGTGGCGTAATCCCGAGATAGCGGGCCGCCTCTTCGCGGTTCAGCAAGGATTTGCCGGGAAACGCGTAGACTGTTGGGCCCTGTTCAGATGGCCCGGCTGATGAGGAGGCGTCGACCATCTCACAAGCCTCTGCGAAACCAGATGCTTCTGTCAACGTCATATCCGGAGGGCCAGCCATGTCACGATGGAAAACATTCTGCCGGGCAACGGAAACAGACAGACCTTTCCGTAAAATCGAAAATGGAGGGTTCAAAAAACCTCTTGGTTTTGATAGATTCTCTTTGATTCCATCCCTCATCTTGTGATGAAGGGTAGATGATATGAAGCAGACGGTTTTTTTAAGTAATAAATGGCCGCCATTCATGCCTAAACAGTCAGAATGAGAGGCAAACATATAGCTAGAAATGACCCAAACCTAATCTTATGAAACCTTCAAACTCCCAGAATGAGTGTATTATTTATATCTTTATACCAACCCTATTCTTTATTTTCCCCGCGAAGGACAGAAAGGCTGCCCGTTCCAAGCGATTCAGGCAGACAAACCACAGGATCGCATAGAAAACCAGCAGGGACAGGAGCATCTCCCCCAAAGCCATCACGCTAGAAACACCAGCCATGGCCAACACCAACAGCACCGCGCCAGATAAGGTCGCCGGCAGGACGCGCAGGATTGCGGATTTCAACGGTGCATAGAACCGGACACTGACCAGAGAGCGGGCGCTATAATCGGCACAGATCCTGATCGCCCATGCACAGGCTGCTCCCGGAACGCCAAAATAAATCAGGGAAAGATACAGAAGCGGCAGATAGAAGATAATTTCACCGATGGAAAAACGTGCGTTCACATCCGGTCGGCCAATAGCGTCCAGTAGTCCAGACGCAATGGAATCGACACCGCCCAGAAAGACACCGACGCACAGGAATTTCATGATGATCGCACTGTGATCCGCGAACGAGGGATCAATCCAGAGCGACAGAAAAGTGTGGCTGAACAGGGCCGTGATCAGACAGGGTGGAAACAGCAGGGCACTGACCGCCAGCACGCTCGTACAGTAAATCTCCGATGCCCGCTCCGGCTCTCGCCGCCATGAGGAGGCCAGAGCAGGAAAAGAGGAAGCGCTGACGGACGAACTCAGCATGTTAAAGCGAGTCACGACATCAGCGGGCGTCGTGTAGAAACTGGTCGCGGCAGCCGAGACCACGCTGGCGATCATGAAACGATCGACATAGTTCAGGATAGGAAAGGCAAAATTGGAAACCGTCATCCAGCCGCCGATCCGCAGCAGTGGTTTCAGAAGATGGCCACGCAAGCGGGCCTGCCTCAATGCCGGGATCAGGCGCAGCAGGGATCGCGCATAGGCGAAGGTGAGCCACAGCCTGCAGGCGAAGATCGCCAGCATGACACCCACAAGATTGTCCCAGACATAAAGGACAAGAACGGGCGCGATGTAATAGGCGACTGAAACCGGAATGGTAATGAGATTGACGGTCCGGAATGAGTTATAACCGGTAAAAACACCCCAGAACGCGGCGTTAATCATCAGTAGCGGGCCGGTCGCGCAGAATATCCACAATGACCAGAGCACTTCAGAGTGCAATTCCGGCGCGATTTTCAGTCCGTGATCAACCCACAGCCCCACCAGTACAGCGGCGATGCCTCCACCCAAGACTCCCATCAGCCCCATCATGGCGCTGCCGGTCAAGATCAGATCCGCAGTCTCGGACGTGGTCTTCCCTTCAGGACGATCGGCAATCGCGCGGGTGAGCGCGCGGCCCAGTCCCATATCGAAGATACCGAGAGTGCTGATCAGACTCAGGGCGATGGTGAAAATGCCCCAGCGCGACAGACCAAGCAGATGGATCAGTCGGGGGGTCACAAGAATAGCGACAAAAACCGGCGCAATGCGACCGATAATGTTCCAGCCGGTGCTGGTCAGAATATGGCGTGAACGGGGAGATGCGCCCGTCTCATCAGGGGAAGACATGACGGTCATCGTCCTGCAACTTGTCGGCTGCCCACTGGAGAGCCAACTGCCATTTTCCAGATACCGACAGGACCGTCCGCTTGTCGGCACGGAACTGAGTCAGACCCGCCCTTACGTTCCCTCCCGGAGGAAAGGTTCAGGACAGGTCTGGTTTCAGTCAGTCTGACTTACGGAAGGATTTCCGTCTCGGCGAAGAAGAAGCGGATTTCGTTCGCTGCATTCTCTGCGCTGTCAGAACCGTGCACGGAGTTGGCTTCGATGCTCTCGGCGAACTGGGCGCGGATGGTCTGCGGCTCGGCCTTCTTCGGGTCCGTGGCGCCCATGACGTCACGGTTCTTCAGAACAGCGTTCTCGCCTTCGAGAACCTGAAGCACGACCGGGCCGGAGATCATGAAGGACACCAGTTCGCCGTAGAACGGACGCTCTTTGTGCACAGCGTAGAACGCGCCTGCCTGTGCTTCGCTCAGCTGAACGCGCTTTTGGGCGACGATACGCAGGCCGTTATCTTCGAACACGGCGTTGATCTTGCCGGTCAGGTTACGACGCGTTGCGTCTGGCTTGATGATGGAGAGGGTGCGTTCTACGGCCATGTGTGGCTCCCGATAGTCTGTGTGTCCCGCCCGGAGACGGAACCGCTTGCTTTGCGGATCATCCCGCGGATGGATGCCCTCTAGAGCATTCTCCGCCTCTCGGGTAGGGCTTTGCTGCATTGGATGCTATGGCGAGACAAACTTTTCGCCGTTTCTGAACATTGAGAGTCCCGTGAGCCTGCTTGTCATCCATGATCTGACACTCCGCATTGCCGGTCGCACCCTGCTGGATCAGGCGAATCTGTCCATCGAACCGGGACGCAAGGTAGGCCTGATCGGCCGCAACGGCGCGGGTAAATCCACTCTTCTTGCGGCCATCGCGGGCGATATCCAGCCGGATGGCGGCTCGATCCGCCTGTCTTCCCGCGCCCGCATGGGGCGGATCAAACAGGAAGCGCCTTCAGGCCCGGCCTCGCTGGTCGATACGGTGCTGGCAGGTGACACGGAGCGGGCTGCCCTGCTTCTGGAGGCGGAAACCACGACCGATCCACAACGCATTGCCGAGGTGCATGAGCGACTGATCGCCATCAATGCCGACAGCGCTCCTGCCCGCGCGGCCGCCATCCTCTCGGGTCTTGGTTTCAATGCGGAGGCACAGGCCCGACCGGTTTCCGACTTCTCCGGTGGCTGGCGGATGCGCGTGTCGCTCGCGACCGCGCTGTTTCTTGAGCCCGATCTGCTGCTGCTCGACGAACCGACGAACCATCTTGATCTCGAAGCGACTCTCTGGCTCGAAAGCTGGCTCACACGCTTCGGTGGCGCGGCTCTGATCGTCAGTCATGACCGTGGCCTGCTCGACGCCTGCGTGGACGCCATCGCCCATCTTGACCGAGGCAAACTGTCGCTGACACCGGGCGGATACGAGGAATTTGTCCGTATCCGCACCGAGCAGGCGCTTCAGCAGGCTCGCGCCGCCGAAAAGGTGGCCGCACGTCGGGCGCACATGCAGTCCTTCGTAGACCGTTTCCGCGCCAAGGCGACCAAGGCGAAGCAGGCTCAGGCCCGTATCAAGGCGCTCGAAAAGCTGCCTGTGATCGACAGTGTGGTGGAAGACACGCCAACGCGTTTTGCGTTTCCCGAGCCTGAGCCCCTCCCCCCGCCAATGCTCACCATGGACCGCGTGACCATCGGCTATGACGGCAAGGCTATCCTCTCCAACCTGTCGCTCCGGCTGGATATGGAAGACCGCATCGCGCTGCTTGGCGCAAACGGCAATGGTAAATCCACCTTCGCCAAACTGGTGGCCGGACGGCTTGAACCAATGTCCGGTACCGTCAACCACAGTCCGCGCCTGAAGGTCGGTTACTTCGCCCAGCATCAGGCGGAAGAACTGGTCACGAGCGACACGCCGATCGACCACATGGCCCGCGCCCTGCCGAAGGCGCTGCCACCCGAAGTGCGTTCGCAACTCGCCCGTTTCGGTCTTGATGCAGGTAAGGCCGAGACCAAAGTGTCCGAGCTTTCCGGTGGCGAGAAGGCCCGGCTGTTACTCGCGCTGGCCACCCGTGACGCACCGCAACTGCTGATCCTGGATGAGCCAACCAACCATCTTGATCTCGACGCCAAAGACGCACTCGTGCGGGCATTATCCGAATTTGAAGGAGCCGTCCTCCTGATCAGCCATGACCCGCATCTGGTGGAGATGGTCGCGGACCGTCTCTGGCTGGTCGGTGATGGGAAGGTCACGCCGTTTGAAGGCGATATGGCTGAATATCGCACATGGCTGCTGGAACAGTCCCGCGCTGCCGCACGGAACGCCTCTGGCAGGGAGAATGACCCATCCGGCGGCAAGAAGGAGGAACGCCGTGAACGTGCCGAGGCACGCAAGGCGCTTGCCCCCCTACGCAAGAAGGTGAAAGAGGCCGAGGCCAAGGTCACAAAGCTGGCCGCAGAACGGGCGAAGGTCGAAGCGCGTCTGGCTGATCCTGCTCTCTATGAATCTTCTGCTGGTGATGATGTCACCAAACTGACGATGAAACTGGCGACACTCAAAAAAAACGAGGAAAGAGCAGAAGAGGAATGGTTCATCGTTCAGGGCGAACTGGAAGAAGCCTCCGCTGAAGAGTGAACATCTCTTCTTTAGCTCTTTCCTCTCCTAAAGCCTGCCTAAAACAGTTCGACTTCCGAAGAGTCTTCCTGTTTGGAGGGGCTTTCGCCAGCCAGAATACTGGAAACAGCGTCAAGTTTCACAGGTCCGACAATCGCGGCCACATCACTCGGCTGACCGGCGGCGATGACATGACCATCAAGAGAGAGGCGTCTCAAAAGGGCGGTCAGTTCAGCCGACAACTGCGTTGCCAGATCAAGATTTTGCAGTTCGGAACACACATCTGGTTCACGCTGGGCCAACCTGTCCTGCAATGCAATCAGAAGATTTTCAATGTGTTCGGAAACTTTCCCTGCACGAAAGAGAAGATCTGAAATATTCAAGGAAGTGCGATTCATTCAGAAAAATTCCACTTCCTGCGCAGCCGAATCATGACGACGCAGAAGGTCTTTCCGTGCAGTCTCCATCTCACGATTGACGATAGTATCGTCACGAACCATAAGTTGCTGGGCTCGACCTGTCGCTGGCCAGAAACGAATTCTTCGTCCTCTATCGCCTCCCAGACTGGAACCGACACAAGAAATACCCTCACTATTCAGAAAATCTGTCGCGAATGTCGCGTTTCGTGTGCCAATATCACCGAGATTAGCACGAATATTGGCACCGCCGAACAATTTGCAGCACAAATGACTTTTCCGGGCACCCTGTTTTACAAGACCATTGATCAGACACTCCATGGCATAGAAACCATATGACAATCTGCTGGTGGCAGAGATTTCGCTTCCGTCGGGCAAAAGGAAATGATTCATACCACCAATCTTTGCCGCACTATCAAACATACATGCAGAGATGCACGAACCGACAAGTGTGGTCATGATCACGTTGGGGTCGCAGGATATGTACATTTCACCCTGCGTCACCAAAATCGTGTTGGCATCACGCATGGAGATTTTTTTCGATTGTCATACAATAGTACCAAAGACGGCTTCCATCACCGCCTTCAGCTTACCAACCGTGTACGGCTTTGCGAGAAAATTATTGACGCCTGCTTTAACAGCTTCCTGCACGAGTTCCTTGCTGGCTTCACCGGTCAAAATAATAAAAGCGGTTTTCGCTGTTCGTGGATTGGCTCTCACAGCCCTCAACAGTTCCAGACCATTCATTTCTGGCATATTAAAATCTGAAATAATAAGAGTAGCGGAATTCTGAGCAAGATACTCCATAGCATCTTTCCCATTCTTCCTTTCTGAAACATTAATTATACCAAGTTGAGCCAGACTGTTTCGCAGGATAGCGCGAATGGATGTCTGATCATCGACAATGACAACATGAATTGAAGCAGCATCAGGCATCAGACAAAACCTCCGTTTTCAGACTTACAATATGAAATCAGCATTTCCGCCATGGAACCGAGAGGAACCATGCGTTCAACAGCTCCAACCTCCATCGCAGCTTTTGGCATTCCATAAACAACACAGGATGCAGCATTTTGCCCCAGAGTGTAGGCACCAGCATTCCTCATTTCCAGCAAACCCTCTGCACCATCACGTCCCATACCCGTCAGAATAACGCCCACCGAGGACGCTCCTGAACAATGAGCGACAGACCTGAAAAGTTCATCAACAGAAGGACGGTGTCCTGAAACCGGATCACCTGCATCCAGACTGGCAAAGAGCTGTCCTCCCATCTTTTTCAGGTGCATATGGCGGTTTCCGCCGGGAGCAATATAAGCATGCCCATTTTCCAGAGGAACACCATCTTCCGCTTCCTGCACAGTGATATCACACATCTGGTTCAAACGTGTAGCCAGACTCGCCGTAAAAAGCGGTGGCATGTGCTGCGTTATCATGACTGGTGGAAAAACAGAGGGTAAACGTGGAAGAATAGCCCCCAAGGCTTCCACCCCACCGGTCGAGGCCCCGATAGCGATCACCTCAGGCAACACGACCCGTCGTTCCGAATTTTTACTACTACAACTACTATTCCTTGAAGAATTTCGCCCCGACATTGAACCGGCAGCAGCCCTCACTATAGGAACAAGCCCTGCATAAGCATCAATACCAGAAAAGGCAGCCGGTTTTGGAAAACAGTCGAATGCACCAAGTTGAAGCGCTTCTACTGAGGTCTCGGCTCCTCTTGCCGTCAAACTTGAGACCATGACTACTGGGATTGGACGCATCCTCATGATTTTCTCAAGGAATTGCAAACCATTCATGTTGGGCATTTCAATATCAAGGGTAATGACATCAGGCTGATCCTTGATAATAAGATCCCTAGCCTCCAGTGGGTCAGATGCCATTCCTATAATTTCAATATCAGAATCCCGATGCAAGGCCGCCGCGATAAAAGCGCGTCCAGTTTTAGAATCATCGACGATAATAACGCGAATTTTTCTATTCATATATCTTTCCTATACGTTGTAGGACATCCACACGGGGTGATGTCAGGAGCAGTTTCCATTGCTATTTTTTCCGAGTGTCCAATATATAAATACCCACTAGGCAGGAGCGCGTCAGCAAGTCTACGCCACAATATATTCTGCGTGGCACGATCAAAATAAATAGCTACATTACGGCAAAAAATGGAGGTGAACTGACACTGCATCGGCCAGGATTCCAGCAGATTCAAATTTCTGAAACTGATAAGTTTCTTTATATCATCAGAAAAATGAATTCTATCCCCTGTTTTTATTGAGTATTTCTTCAGAAAATCTTCAGCAATGGACTCAGTTTCTGATATCGAATAAACACCACGTCGGCAAAAATCTATCATCTCATGACTGATATCTGTCGCTAATATTTTAATGTCATATTTGTTAGCCGTCGGAAAACAGTCAAGAACAGTCATGGCAATGGAAAAAGGCTCCTGCCCAGACGAACAGGCGGATGACCATATTCTTATCTTCTCTCCTTTTTGTGCACGATTTATGATTTCAGGCATGACAACCTGTGCAAAATGCTCAAAATGATATTTTTCACGGAAAAAATTTGTGACATTTGTCGTTAAAGCATCAATCATACATGACCGTTCTTCAACTCCGGAAGAAGAATTGACAAACGAAATATATGATCGGAAATCAGGAAGGGAACATAGCCTGACTCTTCGTGACAGCCTGGAATACACAAGCCGCATTTTTGAAGAGCTTAAAGAAATTCCACTTTTTTCTTTTAGAATATTTCTTATGCTATTAAAATCAGACTCATCATAAGGAATCTCCCCACCAGACAGGTTCTGTTCTGAGAGTGTGCTCATGGAGTGCTTTCCAGTGCCTGCTCTGCCACAACAGACAATTGTAGAAAGCCAATCATCCGGCCATCAAAAGCAATCAGACCACTCACGAGCGGATCAATTTCATCAGTGCTGGAGACAGGAACATCCTGAACCATTTCAGCAGTGATATCCAGAATATCAGAGACTTTTGACACCAGGAGCCCTGCGGTCTTACCATCAACATCAATAACCATGACCACATTACGATCAGAGGAATCATGATGTGATACGTGTAAAAGTTCACACATATCGATAACCGGCACAATAATCCCACGGAGATTGATGACACCCTTGATGCATCGTGGAGTTCCGGGAAGTGGGGTTGCTTCTGTCCACCCTCTTATTTCCCTTACACGCAGAATATCGACACAGTATTCCTGCTCTCCCACATTAAATGAAATGACTTTTCCTGAACTAACAGGCAATATGTTGTTTTCCTGCATCAGATTTCACCCACACATTCAAGAGAAGCCTTGTTTTCATTTTCAGATATCCACATATCCAGCATTCTACCTTCGGCAGAAGTAGCGATTTCTGGCACATCCAATATCAAAGCAACACGACCACTACCGAGTATTGTCGCCGCAGAAACGTATCTGACAGAACGATAGTTTTTTTCTATACTTTTTATGACAACCTGTAGTTGACCTTCAATACGATCGACCGCAAGAGCTGTCATCTTACCCGCATCATCTTCCACAATCAGAATTACAGGCTGGTCGGAACTTTCTCTTCTACTTTTTATTCCAAGAGATTTCGAAACATCCACGATTGGAATAAATCGACCTCTTACGCAAATTACAGTGGAATTACTCCCGGAGACAAATATATTTTCTTTACTGACTTGCATTGTTTCAACAATACAGGAAACAGGCAGGATCAAAAGCTGTCCTGCAACCGTCACCAACATTCCATCCATCACAGCCAGCGTCAGAGGAAGACTGAGGGAAAATGAAGACCCTTTGCCTGCCTCCGAAGTAATGGATATTCGTCCACCCAGATCCTGAATAGCCTGTTTGACCACATCCATTCCTACACCTCGACCAGAAAGGTCGGTTACGGTTGTGGCCGTTGAAAAGCCAGGAGCAAAAATAAGATTATCAATATCTGCATCACTCAACTGAGCATCAGCAGAAACAATCCCTTTTTCCACAGCGATGTCACGCACGCGGACACGGTTTATACCTGCTCCATCATCGCTGAGCGTGATCACAATTCGTCCCGATTTGTGTGCGGCAGACAATCGAATCGTCCCAGCCTCAGGCTTGCCATGCTGCAATCTCACCTGTTCTTTTTCAACGCCGTGATCAACAGCATTGCGCAACATATGCGTGAGAGGATCAGTCAACTTTTCAATCAGTGTTCTATCGACTTCCGTGTCTTCCCCTTCCATCTCCAGATGAACTTGCTTGCCGGCAAGATGCGCAGCCTCTCGAACAACTCTCTGCATTCGCTGAAAGACTGCGCGCATCGGTTGAGCGCGGACCGCCATGATTGCATCCTGCAGATCACGCGTCAGTTGCTCAGTACTGTTCATCGCATCTGAAAGATCACTGCCTCCTGGATCAGGATAATAATTTTTCTTTTCAGAAGAAGAAAAAGATTCGCGTAGGGCCGCCTGTCCGATGACCAACTCTCCCACCAGATCCATCAGTCGATCAATACGACTGACATCAACGCGAATGCTTTGCGCATTACTACTGGAAGGCGCAGCACGGCCACCCTGCGCAGATTTCTTGCTTTCAATATTTTTGAATGGTTTTTCTTCTGTTTTTTTTTCTTCTTCTTTTACCTGTTTGATCGGTTCAAAATCAAATATCTCAAATCCGTCTGTGGAATCATCCGGAGTGTCTACAGCAACCTGATCTACAGCCGGTTCGCTGAATATTTCAGCAGACACAGGGACTGGCACAAACCCTTCAGGAAGTCCCCAATCTTCCTCCTCTTCCTCTTCTTTAGAAGTTATCTCGTCAGGTTTCCGTAACAATGCTTCAAGTGATTGAATACTCTCCTGCTGACGCTGTTCATCTACAGGTTCCCCTCCCTGTTCAAAGGCAGTTAGATCACTGAGAATATCGGTTGCACGAAGAAAAATCTTCAATACTTCATGTGTGGATTCAATCTTGTGGGACCGTAGGAGATCCAGCGCCGTTTCAAACACATGGGCAAATCTCACAAGTTCAGTCATGCCGAAAGAACCGGCACCACCTTTGATCGAATGAACTGCCCGAAAAGCGCTGTTGACCGTTTCCTGATCAGCCTCACCGGATTCAAGGATTGCTAGAGCCCGCTCAAGCTCAACAAGTTGCTCTGAACATTCTTCGAAAAAAATTGGTTTAATAGCATCAAGTTCGTCCATGGGTCGCCTCCGCTTACTCAGGCCGTAACGCGTTCAATGGCCTTCAGGAGAATTGCAGGAGCAAACGGCTTCACGATCCAACCTGTCGCGCCGACTTGCTTTGCCCGTTCTTTTTTGACAGGATCCGTTTCAGTCGTCAGAACGAGAATGGGTGTTTTTTGCATCTTTTCCAAAGAACGAACCCCGGATATGAAACCATATCCATCAAGATTAGGCATATTGATATCGGAAATAATAGCTTCCGGAGGGTCTGGAAGGTGGCTCAGCCTCTCCAGCCCGTCTTTCCCATCGACTGCTTCGACCACCAGGTAGCCAGCTCCTTCAAGAGTCCGATGGAGCATGTCGCGCATGGTCCGGGAGTCATCGACAATCATGATGGTAGCAGGCATTAGACGATCCTTGTTGTTATCAGTGTCAATCGGAAGATCAGAAGTCTTCCCAGCCATCATCGGAAACTGTGTGACGAGTAACCGCTGCTGAATTCTGCACAGTCAGCGCAGGTGACGTCGTCCCGGTCTTTACCTGTAAAGACCGGGTACTTTTCGCCGTTTCGCCCATGTTTTTTACAAAATTCTTGCTCAGACTGAACTCTGACACCGCTTTTGCAAGATCCTGCACTTCATGAGTAAGACTATGGCTTGCAGCCGTTGTTTCCTCGACCATAGCAGCATTCTGCTGAGTCGCCTGATCCATTTCCCCCAATGAACCATTAATCCGACCGAGACTATCAGCCTGCTCCTGGGCAGACGAAGATATGGAATCGATGATCTCTGAAATAGTCTCTACATTTTCTGAAATCTTTGTCAGTGCGATACCGGTCTGGGTGACAAGCGTCACACCCGACGAAACCTGCCGACTGGAAAGAGAAATCAGTTCCTTGATATTCTTTGCTGAAACTGCTGAACGCTGCGCCAGAGAACGCACTTCGGTCGCCACCACAGCAAAGCCACGCCCAGCCTCTCCTGCGCGCGCCGCCTCTACCCCGGCGTTCAACGCGAGCAGATTGGTCTGGAAGGCGATCTCATCCATCACACCAAGAATATCCGCAACCTTGGTTGAAGATTCCTCAATCTCATGCATGGCTTTAACCGCAGACTGAACGACAGACGCAGACTCTGAAGCCTGCTCACGCGCTCCTCCCGTCGCTGTGCGGGCATCCATGGCATCTCGTGCCGTTTTCTGGACACGCTGGGTTAACGTATTCACTGCACTAGAAATTTCACCAAGACTTCCCGCCTGATGCTCTGTTCGACGCGCCAGATCATCGGAAGCCAGAGCGATTTCCGCACAACTATCCGCAATTGTAGATGCGCTAGATGCCGCCCGACCGATCGTGCTGGAAAATCTTTCGGCGACAGTATTGAAATCTTCGCGGAAGGTTTCGTATTCCGGAATAAATTTTTCTGTATGTCGAAAACTGAGATCTCCTGACGCAAGACACTTCATGCCTTTCATCAGCTCACGCATGACATTTTCTGTCCTTTGCTGCGTTTCACTGCTTTTCGCTGCGAACTCTTTCTCTTTGGCAGCAGCAGCCTGTGATTGAGCAAGCGCCTCTCTCTGAAGACGAGCTCTCTCCAGCGCCTGATCACGGAAGCGGGTCAGCGCCTTGGCAAGACGGCCTATGCAATCCTGCGACTGCTGGTATGAAATAACAACATCAAGATCGCCAGATGCAATTTTTTCAGTTGTAGAAGTCATTATTTCCAGAGGAACTGCCATTGCGCGAACGAGAATATACGTCAACCATACGAAAAAAAGGAACTGAACAGCGCTTGCGGCAATCATAACTGCTTCTATTTTCGGGGTTACCCCCCTCTGCAGCCAGTACAGACTTACCAATGGCTCCAATACAGAGAGAATAACCGGAGCAGACATAACAAAATAAATTTTTTTACGCGCGGGCGCGACGTACAGCAGCCAATGCAACGACATTTTCAGGCACCCTCAAGTGAACGTTCCCGCAAGGGATTTTGTTTCTCCCCGATTTTGCCTCAATGCGCTGAATAAATCGTTACTGATTGTTTATTCGTCCACCATAGTCTTTCACATATAAATCAACGGTAAATAAAGAAGTTTATACCTCCGATGTTTTACGAATACGTAATCTCCGTTTACGGAAAACAGCAGACCATCGCCCGACGACACGACCAAGGCGTCAGACTTTCAACCTGTCCAGTAGCCGATACCAGCTTCCATAAGCACTCACACCCAGACCAGAAAACTGATGGAAAGCAATAGGTTCAAGAGGAGTAACGGGAAAACCGATTTCCAGAGCAGAAGCACCCTGCACCCGCTGTGCCAGCATGCGCCCCATCACAGTCGCCATGGCGACACCTCGGCCATTATATCCCAGCGCGGCATGCACACCTTCAGCAGGCTGATGCAGATGCGGAAAATGATCGGCCGTCATACCGACCCGGCCAACCCAGACATGGTCAAGGCGAACTTCACCGATTTGAGGAAAAATCCGATGCATGGCCTTGATCAGAGGGGTGGCATCCTTCCAGGTCGTCTCGTCATGAGCTGGGCCACGCGTGCCCATGACCAGCCTGCCATGAGCATCCATCTGACTGTAGCGCAGAACCCGACGTGTTTCCGAAAGCGCCTGCCCGTCAGGCAGAATGGTTTTCCTGATTTCTGGCACGAGAGGCTCCGTCGAAATCTGAATTGAATAGGCAGGAACAACAGTTTCTCTCAAATGAGGCCACAGGCCATCGGTATAGCCGTTCGTCGCCAGAACAACCTGTCTGGCGATCAGGTTGCCCTGCCCCGTGCCGAGCCGCCAGCGCCCTGCCGAGCGCGTCATGTTTTCTACGGCGCTGTTGACAAAAATATCCGCTCCAAGAGAAGCGGCGGCTTTGGCCAATCCAAAAGCATACAGCAAAGGCTGAATTTTGCCGCCTCTCGGGTCCAGCCAGCCACCGTTATAAGTCTGCGCTCCCGTCAGATCCGCAACACGTCTGGCGTCCAGAATCTCGGAGTCTACTCCCCGCGCGGCCCATTGCGCGGCCTTGATACGCAGTCTTGCCAGAGCTTTTTCACAGTGAGCCGCCTGAATCCAGCCATTATGCACCGCATGGCATGCGATATTGTAACGCGCGATCAACTCGAAAACACTAGCTGCCGCACCGCCGGTGCTCCGGATCATGGCGTTACCGAGATCAGGGCCAAAAAGCGCCACCAGCTCATCCGGATCATACTTCAGACCAGCAATAACCTGGCCGCCATTCCGCCCCGATGCCCCCCAGCCAATACCGTGACGTTCCAGCACAGCGCAACTGAGACCTTTTTCCGCAAGATGTAGTGCTGTGGAAAGCCCCGTATATCCCCCGCCGACAATGGCAACATCATACTGACGATCGTAACCCGTCAGTTGTCCAAAGGCCGGAACCTGTCCTGCTGTGTCATACCAGAGTGATGGTGGATAGGAGTTCCGGACATCATGCCGCATATCAGCTCCGTCTTGCATCCAGAGAGCATGCTCTCTCACCGCCTGCCCTGATATGGCATGTTTTTTCATTCCATGCACGGAATGGGAGACACCCCTCCCCGAAACAATCAGGGGTCTGACTGCACCGGAAACAGTTTCGAAGCCTGCTGGATGATTTTCTTCTGATAGGCCTCGTTCAACATGGGTGTATGCGAATGATAATTTCCGACAGCTTTCATGAGATCACCATGCGTCTCATTCAGATATGTCCGGAGAATCATGGCGGAAGCCGCGATATTGAAGCACCCGTCAGACACCAGACGCGCGGCCACCTGAACGGCAGGCATACGGGTCAGTTCGGTAATCGGCTGGATCCACCGGGTATTGATCTGCATGAGCCCCATATCCGAGGAGCCATCCTTGTTGCGACGAACCATGCCGTTCGCACCGCGTTCCACTTCCCATATCGTGGGCAGCACGCGTGGCGGAACATCATAGCGGATTGCAGCGGCAACCATACACGCAAGCAAATGGGCTGGCATGAAGACCTTTTCCGAGACAGGCACAACCAGACAGCCGAGCCTACATTTCATTTTTATTTAATACGCACCCGCTGTTCCGAAGACAGCGGGTGCGTTTACTAACGCATCATGATCGAACAGCGAAAGCTCTGGCATAAAAATGTCACACGTTGAGAACCACACCGACCAGCCTGATGCCGGCTTCACCCTTCTGGAAATTCTGGTGGTGCTGGCAATACTAGGCCTGCTTGTCGGACTTGTCGCCCCTGCGGCCCTGCGACAGCTTGGAGGCGCCCGCCTCTCTGTCGCCCAGCAATCCATCGCCCGTATCGGCACGGTACTGGACATGTACAAACTGGATGCTGGCAGCTATCCTTCAACGGAAGATGGTCTGGACGCCCTGATCCATCGTCCTTCCGGCGCTGAAAACTGGAATGGTCCCTACCTGAAGGGTGGCACCGTCCCCCTTGATCCGTGGAAACACCCTTACGCCTACCGCGCTCCTTCAGACCGGGAAGGCAAGGATTACGACCTGTGTTCGCAGGGACCGAAAGATGGCGATCGCAGCGGCGAAATCTGCAATCCGTAGAATGAAGGCTGAGCAGAAACGCTCAAAAAAACTTTCAAGCAGTGGCCGTTTCTGCAACAACCCGGTGCTGTTTTCAGCCAAACAGCACCGGTCAGACGTGAAATGCCCGTCTGAATTATAAGATAGTCGCTCTTAGCCTGCCATTCTGACCACAGGCTGGGACGCCTGTTTCAGACCCAAAGCCTCACCGAGACAGCGATCCACAGTCTCCGTTGAGAACTGCTCACGGATCAGACGCATCTCCGTGCGCCCGAGTTCATCGGACGTCTCAGGTTCCTCATGCAGCCTCAGGAGCTGCTCCGCTATTCCCTCGACGCTGTTCTGCACCAGCCCCGTCAACCGTCCCGGCAAGACCATACCTTCGGCTGACACGGCGCTCATCACGCAGGGAACACCTGCGGCAAACGCCGAGAGAACCACCCCATCGACACCCGCTCCGAAGTTGAGCGGCACAACACCGGCACGAGCCTGCGGAAAGAGGGCTTTGGCCGGGTTGTCGATACCACCGACGATTTCAACGCCTCCGCAATCTGAATCCGCAGGCATAGCGAGCGTACCGACGACTTTTTCCTGACCGGGGCCAGCAAGCAGACATCTGATGTCCGGACGGCGCGCCCATACCAGCGGCATGATCTCGCGCACGAGCAGGATGGCCGCATCGAGACTGTCCGCCCGATCATAGTAGCCAAAGAAAGCCACACCCGACCGGGTCGAGGCAGGCTGTTCCACGGCTTCCGGCTCGACCTCCCATGGCACGACATGAACATTCAATGCCGGAACCAGTTGTTTCAGACGGTTTGCCTCAACCTGCGAATGCACAATCACCTGATCGCAAAGCAGCGCTGTCGTGATCTCGTAAGTGCGCATCCTGCCGATTGCACGCAGCAGATCGACACGCGCTTCTGTCTCGGCCTGCCGTTCAAGACGGAGATACTGAAGCTCGCGCGTGCCATAAACCACCGTGGCGCGCCCCATGTAGCGACGGGCGAGACCGGCATAGGACGAAGCAGCGCTCAATCCACGCAGATAAACCAGATCAAAACATCCGGCCTGACGCCGCAGCACTTCTTCCGGCGAGGCGTAGAGCGGAGCCCGGGTAATGGAAACGCCTTCCGCTTCCAGAAGCGTTTCCGTTTCCGGAACGGCTGCATGATCCACTGTCGAGACCGTCACATCGTATCCCAGACGTGCGAGAGACCTGATGTGGGACAGAAGGGGAGCCGCATCAGGATCATGTCCGATACGCGGCATCGTTTCGCTGATCACCAGAGCGCGCCGCATGACCGGCATGTCCGCCGCATCCCGACCGGCCAGCCGCCGCTCATGATGAAGAGCAGTCCGCTTCTCCCGCTGCCCGTCCAGATCGGCTTCCTTCTGACGAAGATGGGCGGCCTGCTCAAGAATGAATGACAATGCCTGACGCCGTTCGGTCGAAGAGGACATATCTTTCACGGCGCGTCCGATGACATTGCGCAATGCGCCGTCAAACTGCTCCGGCACTGAAAGCTGCGCTGGCGAACCGGGGACCTGTACATCCGTGCCGCTGTAAAAGACCTCGATCATGTGAGAGGTTTTCCAGTCCAGCGGCTCTTTCAGGGTCATCCTGAAGCCGGACCAGCCATTGCCCATACCTGCCGGAACGAGATCAGCCCGATAATTGACGGCAGGCAAAGTGGCGACATGCTGACCATCGATACGGATATCGACCCGAGCTTTTTCACACGGGCGCTTTGCGTTCCAGATCCATCCGCCAACACAGTCATGGGAAGCGTGATCCAGCCCTCCGCGATAGTCGGCCGGGTCAAAAGGCGAGACCGGACCGGCTTCAGCCTGCGTTTCCGGCGGCAGACGAAGGCAAGTCTCTGCCTGACCCATATCCACTTCACGGGACACCAGAGCCTGTGCCCGAGCGTTGATACGCTGCCAGATTGCAACAACCTCCTCACCCTTCTCGACACGCGGCGCGTAGTGAACCGCCTGCGTGGCGACAGCATCAGGATAAAGCGTGTAAAACTCAGCGGCATTGTGGAACATGCCTCGACCGCCATCTTCCACGTAACTCTCTGAAGGGGCGCCTTCGGCCATCAGAAGGTCGTGCGTGTCCAGTTCGATATTGAAATACTCGATCTGTTCCTTCACATCGCACTGAATGACCGTCTCACCATTGATGAGCGCGCTGGCCGCCACAAGGACGCCATCCAGATACATGGCGTGCAGGGGAGAAACTTTCAGATCACGGCGGGGCACATTATCGGCAAGCGCACCGGCCCTGATGAGCACCGGCATCAGACCCCGGTTGTTGCTGACAAACTCCGCGCCATAGCTGCGGCGACCAATCCAGCGGATCTTTTTCAGGGTGCCCGACGCCGTGCGCACCATATCACCGATTTTCAGTTGTTCGACCGGAACTTCACCATCTTTCGTGGCGATCAACGTGCCGGAGCAATAGCAAGCGGCATAATTCAGGGTAGTACCGTTTGCGTCCTGCGCCAGACTGAAGTCTTCAGCCGTGATGGTTCCAGCCGTTCCGGCAAACGAAAAAACCTGAGTAACAGCAGAACCGTTATAATACCCCGAAACAGTCAGGGTATTTCCGGAAGCAGACAAAGTCGTTGAATGAGTAGTGTCGTCCAAGCTCAAAAGCTGGATGCCGGCGCCGCTCTGAAGCGTAAGTCCCGTTACAGTGACCCCTACTCCCGTCAGAGCTATCGAGCCGCCGCTTAAAACGGTTACGTCAGCGACAGTCGTGCTGGAGCCGTCAATTTCAGTGGCGCTCAGCGTGCCTCCGCTTGAGACCGTGGCGCCGGAGATAAACCCTCCCTCCGTAACATCAAGGAAGCCGCCACTGCTGACAGTCGTGTTGGTTGCCGAACCGCCGCCATCAATTTCCTGCACGCCACCGTTGGTCAGGATGGTATCGGTCGCGGACGCCTGACTTGTAATCAGCTGGGTTGCATAATTCGTGACGATGGTATGGGACGCAAAGCCACCGGCATTGATGTTCTGACCGCCGCCGTCAGCACCGTGGCCCGAACCGAAACCAATGACAGTGGTCGAAATCGCTGTGCCGCCCTGGCCAATATCCTGCGTTCCATGTTGCAGGGTCGCGGAAACGGCGCTTCCACCCGCCTGAATGCTCTGGTCGGCATTCTCCTGCACGGTTGCGCCTGAATCCACTCCATAGAGAGTTTCCGTAACGCCGGACGCAAGCGTAAGAGCGCTGACGACGGCATCACTGGACACCAGAAGGTTACTTGAGTTGACCAGCACATTTTCGACAAGGCCGCCACCATAGACCGTCAGGGTGCCGCCAGCCGAAACAACGCCGCCACTGACAACTCCCTGTGCTCCGGGCGCATCTGACGTATCATTCTGCTTGCCGACAAAAAGCAGACCACCACTCATGACCGTAACGGAGGACGCCACGCCACCAGATGAGATATTAAGTCGGCCCCCGCTTTCGATTGTCGCGCTCGCAACATTCGAGGTTAAACTCTCATTGGCTAAAGTGACGTCCATGGTGCTCATATTTTCCCCCAGTCACAGCGCAACCTTTTGATTGCACTCAAAAAAAATTTCCTAGGGTCCAATTATTGGTTCCAATAACTAATTTTTTGGATACATCCCTTTCCAAACCTTTAAAAAAACAGGGGCAAAAAACAAAAAGCCGCCCCATTCAGAAGGGCGGCTTCCTGCAAAAACACAGAGAAGAGAAAGGATTATTCGCCTTTCAGACGCTTCGTGCAGACACTGTAATAACCGCCGCCTTTCTGAATCCAGTTCAGACCGCCATTGCCGCCAGAGGCTTTGTTCGCGTGATACTGGTCCAGACAGGTCTTCATGCGGGCCTTCCCTGCGGACAGGGAGGAATATTTTGAAGAAACCTGACTGGGGAATACGGCATTTCCTGAGTAGGTCGATGCCTTGCTGGCTGTTTTGTCCTTGCTTTCAGACTTGGTGTCGACTGCGGAGGCAGCCGCCGGAGTCGCGGCAGCCGGTGCGGCGATCGATGCAGCAGCCGGGGTCTCGCTCTTCTCCTCCGGCTCGACCTCGGCCCCGGCGCACTGAGCGGCCTTGAACTCCTTGTAGCTCTGACCGGCCAGAGTGCCGCCTTCCTTCGCCGCCTTGAATTTCGCGTGGCACTCCTTGGCCGTCACAGCGGCATGCGCCTCACCCGGCACCACCACAGACCACGCTGCACCCGCCGCCAGAAGAGCAAGCGAAGCAGTCACCGTACGAACGGAACGATTGAAGCCCATCGGCTATCCTTACATCACAGAATTGACGGTGATGCCGCGCCCGCACGGCACAGCATCCGCACTCACAAGAAACCAGAATGCGTCATCATACAAGCCCGGAGAACCCCAACGAAAAAGGGGCGGATCAGCCGATCCGCCCCTTCTCCATATCATCCGGTCAAACAGGGATCAGTTGATACGTTCGCCATGCAGCGCAACGTCCAGACCTTCCTGCTCGGCTTCCGTGGAAACACGCAGACCGACAATGAGATCCACTACCTTCAGCAGGATGAATGTCATGATGCCACACCAGACAATCGTCACGCCGACAGCCTCGGCCTGCACCAGAAGCTGGTGCAGCGAACCGGACGTGCCTGTCGGATTGGCGTCCGTCGCGGACAGGGGACCATAGGCAAAGACACCCGTCAGCAGGGCGCCGACGATACCACCGACACCATGCACACCGAAGGCGTCGAGACTGTCGTCATATCCCATCATGTGCTTGAGAGATGTCGCACCCCAGTAGCAGACGACGCCCGTGACCAGACCGATGGCCAGCGCGCCACCCGGCAGCACGAAACCGGCCGCCGGCGTAATGGCCACCAGACCACCGACAGCACCGGAGATGATGCCCAGAACCGTCGGCTTGCCCGTGCGGAACCACTCGGCGACCATCCAAGACACGCCAGCCGCAGCCGCTGCGATCTGTGTGGTGGCCATCGCCATGCCCGCACGGCCATTCGCGCCGACAGCGGAGCCTGCGTTGAAGCCGAACCAGCCCACCCACAGCAGGGACGCGCCGATGACGGCGTAAGTCAGGTTGAACGGCGCAAGGTCTTCTGTGCCATAGCCACGGCGCTTGCCGAGGACCAGCGCACACACCAGACCGGCGACACCGGCATTGATGTGAACGACCGTGCCGCCAGCGAAGTCCAGCGTACCCATACCGGCCAGCCAGCCGAGCGGGCTCCAGACCCAGTGGGCAACAGGAGCGTAAACGATCAGCGACCACAGGATGCTGAACAGGCATACCGCCGAGAACTTCATGCGCTCGGCATAAGCGCCCGCGATCAGCGCAGGGGTGATGATGGCGAAGGTCATCTGGAACATCATGAAGATGCTCTCAGGGATCGTCATGGTCGAAGCGGAAGCGGTGCCCTCACCAATCGTGAAGGGGATGTCCGCGCCCTTGCTGATATGCTCGCCCAGTGTCGCAAGGAACGCCTTGGACAGGCCGCCGACATAAGGCGTGCCATTCGAGAAGGCGAGAGAGTAGCCCGCCACCATCCAGACGATCGTGATGATGCAGCAGATGGCGAAGCTCTGCATGAGAGTCGCCAGCACGTTCTTCTTGCGAACCATTCCGGCGTAGAACAGGCCAAGACCCGGAATGGTCATCATCAGCACCAGCGCCGTGCTGACGAGCATCCAGGCCGTGTCGCCCGTGTCGATGCTCGGGGCCGGTGCAGCGGCCTCCTCAGCGAACGCCGGCATGGTGGCAAGCAGCCCGACCGCACCGACAGAAACAGCAGTCAGCGCCCCGGAGAAGCGGGATTTCAGTGGCATGGCCACCTGACCCTGCCGATACGGGGCATGCCCCGCGAACGAGGAAAACTGTATATTCATAAACGCTCGCTGCCCCCTGCCTCATTCACGCTTGATCGTTATGGTGTGAGCGTCCGACAGAGCCTGTGGGAACACCCTGCCTGCGGAACACACATCAAGACGTTCATCTCATTATGAGATGACACTGACCTTGCCTATACGTAGCTTATTCGTAACGAATTACTCAAGCCCGTCAATCGGGAAAGAATGCGCCATAAAGCAGGAAAAACCCGTCAATCTCCAGCCACGCGCGTCCGCGTCCGCATGGTGACAAATTCTTCCGCCGAGGTTGGATGGATGCCGATCGTCCGGTCAAAATCAGCCTTCCGCAATCCCGCCGTCACGGCAATGGCCAGCCCCTGCATCAGTTCCGGCGCGTCCTCGCCCAGCATGTGCACACCAACCACCTTCTGGGTGGCCTGATCCACGACCAGCTTCATCAGCGTGCGCCGCTCACGACCGCTGAGCGTATGGCGCATCGGGCGGAACTTCGACACATACACGTCCACCACGCCCTTTTCGGCGGCCTCGGCTTCGGACAGACCGACACTGGCTAGCGGCGGCGTGAAGAATACCGCTTTCGGCGTGGTGTCGAACGACCACTCGCGGGACTGATCCGCAAACAGCCGGTCCGCGAGAATATGCCCCTCGGCAATCGCGACAGGTGTCAGGTTGAGGTGATTCGTCACGTCGCCAATGGCGAACACGCCGGGTTCAGCCGTTTCAAAGTGCCGGTCAACCTCGATGCGCCCCTCCGCCGTCCGGCGGACGCGGGTGTTTTCCAGCCCAAGCCTGCCACTCTTCGGGTGACGCCCTGTGGCCATCAGCACACAATCGACCGTCAGTTCCACGCCATTGTCCAGCGTGACGACCAGAGCCTCACCTTCCTTGCGGATGCGCGTCGGGCTGGCCTGCACATGCTGTGTCACGCCGCGCTGGCTGATCGCTTCATGCAGGGCCTCCCGAAGATCCTCATCGAATCCACGCAGAGGCAGCGTCTGACGGTAGACCAGATCAACCTGCGCCCCGAGCCCTGCGAAAATGCCAGCGAATTCAATGCCGATATAGCCGCTGCCGATAATGCAGACGCGCTCCGGCATCTCTCTCAGACCGAAGACTTCATCAGACGTGATGGCCAGTTCAGAACCCTCGATGTCCAGTTTCGAAGGCGTCGATCCCGTCGCAATGACGATCTGCTTCGCCGTGATCCGCTCCGGCTTCGCATCGGGAGCCAGTTCCGATGGCGTGACAAGAATGGTATGCGCGTCCTCAAAGCTGGCAAAACCGGTCAGCAGTTTCACACCCGCCTTTTCCAGCATCGAGACATAGATGCCGTTGAGACGCGAGATTTCCTTGTCCTTGGCGGCTATCAACCTGCTCCAGTCGAACGAGCCTTGCTCCGTGCTCCAGCCAAATCCGTGGCTGTCCTCGACATAATTGCCGTATTCACTGGCCTGCACCATCAGCTTCTTCGGCACACAGCCCAGATTGACGCAGGTGCCGCCCCAGTGACGGCTCTCGACCACCGCCACCTTCGCGCCATGTCCCGCGGCGATCCGCGCGCAGCGAACACCGCCCGACCCCGCGCCGATGACCAGAAGGTCTACGTCGTATTCTGTCCTGTCGGGCATGTCCCTGCTCTCCGTCCGGTTTCATCACACTGTTGGATTGAAGATGCCTTGTGTGGGTCACGGAAACAACCACACCAGAGCGACGGAGCTTCTTTGCGGGAAGGAAATGCGTCTACAGCATCGCCACGAACGCCTGCGCCGCACGGCTCAAGGGACGCTCACGGTGGCGCAGCATATGGAAATTCCGTTTCTCAAGCGTGCAATCCAGCGCCTCCACCAGCCCTGCCCGCACACGTGAGGCAGCAGCAAGATCGGACACGGCCGAGATCAGCCCGCCACTGGCCACACCTTCCAGCACCGCTTCGTTGGAAGGCAGCACGAGCCGGATATCGAGGTCGGTCAGATCAAGCCGGAAGAGCGTTTGCAGACAGCGTGCGAGGTGATCCCGCGTGCCGGAACCTTCTTCCCGCAGCACCCACTGCGCGTCCACGAGGTCCTGTCGGGTCAGGGACTGGCCGAAAAGCCGATGTCCGGGCGCCGCATAAAGGCGGAAATCATCGGTGGCCACCGGCTGTTTGTGCAACAGAAACGCCTGATCGATCCGGCCTTCCACGAATCCCAGATCAGCCTGCCCTTCCATCACGGCCGCAGCCGCCTGCATGGTATTGCTGACACGGAAGTTCAGCGTGATGGCAGGGTACTGCACGGCAAACCGTGTCAGGAAGCCCGGCAGCCAGTAGGTCGCCACTGTCTGGCTGGCAGCGATCCGCAATTCGCCCTGTAAAAGCCCTGACAGGTCATCCAGCACCTGCACCGCGTCCGCCGCTTTGGACAGCACATTCCGTGCGGCAGGCAAGAACACCCTCCCCGCGTCGTTGAGTTCAAGCCTGCGTCCCACACGGTCGAAAAGACGCGTCGCGTGCCGCTCTTCCAGCGCGGCGATTGCGGCGCTGACAGCGGGCTGCGAGAGATGGAGTGTTTCCGCCGCAGCCCGCATGTTCAGCAGTTCTGCCACTGTGACGAAGATACGGAGCTGTTCGAGGGTCATTCAATAGATTTACTTTGTTGAATTGACTATATCAATCCATTGGATTTGTCATTCATGTGGCGCGATCTTCGCAGCATGAAACAGACACCTCGCCTTTTTCGTACAATTCCCGGTCTTCTGCTCAGCATGGCCGTCGCCGGATGCGCCATACTCCTTGAACAGACGGAACGGTTTCTGACTGGTTCGGCATGGATCGAAAGTCTTGTGCTCGCCATTCTGGCTGGCGCCGTGCTCCGTACGCTGTGGAAGCCGTCAACCGTTTTTGAGAGTGGCATCCATGTCTCCGCTCATACCCTGCTGGAAACAGCCGTCGCCCTGATGGGGGCTGCGATCAGCGTGGAGATGGTTTTGAAAGCCGGTCCTGCTCTCATTCTCGGCATTGTGGGGACTGTCGGCATTGCGATCGGAACTGGCGTGCTGCTGGGGCGTGCTTTTGGGCTACCGCCCAGAATGGCGTTGCTGATCGCCTGCGGAAACGCCATTTGCGGCAACTCCGCCATCGCCGCAGTCGCTCCCGCCATCGACGCGGACAGTGATGAAGCCGCCATCGCCGTGGCTTTCACCGCCGTTCTGGGCATTGTGGTGGTCATGTGTCTGCCTGTAGTGGCCCACGCCCTTCACCTGACACAGACGGCTGGTGGCGTCATGGCGGGTCTGACAGTGTATGCTGTGCCGCAGGTGCTTGCCGCCGCTGGTCCGATGGGCGCGACAGCCGTACAGATCGGCACACTGGTCAAGCTGGTCCGCGTGCTGATGCTCGGTCCGGTCGTGGCGGTGAGTTCGCTGGTTTACACGCGGCGGCTTCCACTGTGCGACGCAAAGCCCCGTTCCTGCCTGAGCCGTTTTCTACCGCCCTTCATTCTGATTTTCATGGGGCTGATGACGGCACGCTCGCTGGATCTGGTTCCACACGTTCTGCTTGCGCCACTCCACATGATGAGCGGCATGCTCACACTTGTCGCCATGGCGGCGCTGGGGCTTGGCGTTGATTTACGGAATGTGCTGGCTGCCGGACCGCGTGTAATGGCGGTTGTTACTCTGTCGCTTGGAGTGTTGGGCGGAGTGGCGCTGCTGGTCGCCAGACTCTGCTGTCAGCTATGAAAGGAAAAATCCGTCCATAGCCATGACGCAGAAAGCTGGTTTGGTGGGGCATCATGCCGACTATATCTTTATCATCCTCACCGGACCGCCATGACGTCAGGATGGTCATAGTGTAATGAAAGTTCAGACCATGTCTGCTACAATCCCGGCATGAAGCAGAAGAACCGTTCAAAAGCCACCTCTGCCGGGAAAGCCTCTCTTTCGAGACAACACGAGCGGAAAATGGTTCTTTCCGTGCTCGGCGTCGTGCTGATCCTGTTCGCCGGGGCCGCAGGGCTGAGAACATTTCTGACGTCTCAACACCATACGCAGATCGGTGGTCCTTACACATTGACTGACGAACAGGGACAGACCGTCACACAGGCCAGTTTTCAGGGGCGTTATACGCTTCTTTATTTTGGCTACACGCATTGTCTTGATGTATGCCCTCTGACGCTTGCAACCTTGTCAGTGGCACTGGAGGAACTCGGCGGACAGGCGCAAAAAGTCACTCCGGTTTTCATCTCGGTCGATCCTGAGCGGGATACTCCAAAAGTCCTGCGGGATTACGTCCAGCGTTTCTCCAGCCGCATTGTCGGCCTGACAGGAACCGAAGCCCAGCTCCAGCCTGTCATGAGTGCGTTTCATGTTTCGGCACAGCGCCACGCCGCCAGTGGCTCAGGCTATCTTGTCGATCATAGCTCGCTTCTTTACCTGATGGATGGGCAAAACCATCTGGTCGGCATGATCCCCGTTGATGCCAGTGCCCATCAGATTGCCAGCGAACTCAGACGACTTCTACCGTCATCCTGACGTCAGGTCGGGCATAATCTCTGGAACATCCGGCTCGCGAGAGCCAGAACGAGCAGCGATGCACCGAGTTCAGGCAGAAACACCGCCAGAACAACAAGGATTACGATTCCAGCAATTCCATGTTTTTGAGAGCGCAAGGCTGGTGGAACCCCCAGCTTCCCGACAGGTCTGCGTCTGAGCCATAAAAATGTCGCGGTTCCGCTCATCAGCAGCAGGCCGGACGCCACCATAAGATTGATGACCTGATTCATCCAGCCGAAAAGCTGCCCCTCATGTGCGGCCACACCATAGCCGATTATCCGGTCCATCAGACCTTTTCCGGCGAACGTGGTCCGCGCCATCACATGCCCGCCGGATGTGACCGTAACACTCTCTCGCAGGGGTCGGTTCTGCGTATCCGAGCGAACGGTCCAGACAGAGCCTGACGGCGTGATGATCACCGGAGCAGACAGGGAAAGAGTGGCGGCAGTCCGCGCGACAGCGTCCAGACCACTCAAAAGATGTTTTTCAGGAAGAAGGGCTGAGGCGTCCGGCATATCCATACCGGGCATATCCATGGTGCCTTTTGAACGCGTCTGTGATGGCTCCACCGGGTGCCCGGCAATGACTGTGGCGGCAGGAACCGCGCCAATCTCCCAGTCCTTGACGGACGTCAGACGGCCAACCGTCTTTTCGACTGATTGCAGGGCATGCCCCCAGACGAAGGACCAGGGCAGACCTGACACCAGAAACAGAACCAGAAAGAGTGATGTCCAGACACCGGTTACGGCATGTAAATCCCGCCAGCGGGTCCGCCCCTTCGCTCCAAGACGGGGGTAAATGACGCCTGCCAGTCCGCTATGAGACCGTGGCCACCAGAGCAGCAGACCTGTCACGACCAGAACAATGGTCCATGAGGCAACCATTTCCATAATGACGGAACCCACATTGCCCAGCAGCAACTGGCCGTGCAGCCGAAAGACCAGCCTCTCAAATCTCTTTTCTTCCGGAACGGTTTTCAGAACGACATGAGCATTCCTGTCGACATACACGCGGACGGCTTGCCCGTCCGGCCTGATGACGAGAACACGCGCCGCGCTGTGCTGTGTGCGAGGAAGTTCATAAGCCAGAAAAGAGCCTTGAGGCACTACCGACAGGGCCGTCTGAACGTCACGCTCGGGAGAGGGCGACAGGACCATGGGCAGATGGTCATATCGCCAGTCGATCCAGTCATCAATCTGCGGTTTAAAGAGATAAACCGCTCCGGTCAGAGACAGAAAGGCCACAAAAGGCAGACAGAACAGCCCGGCGAAGAAGTGCCACCGCCAGAGGGTACGATGGTCTGGCCAGAGCGCGGAAACGTGCGTGATCATGGCGATCTCCTTCAGAATCTGATCCGCACGCCGCCGAAATACGCGCGGGGCGAGCCTGCGTAGATGGAGCCTGTGCTGTTCATGAGTGTGGCGGCACCAGACTGCTGGCCGTTGGCTTGCAGGCTGTCACTGATGTTGGTGGCGCCTGCGACATAGGTCTGGTTTGCGACGTTCTGCACCTCGAAATACCAGTGCAGCCGATGCGCCCAGCCGAACCGGACTGGCGGATCATAATGCACTTCAAGATTCAGCAGCGCATAACCCGGCGCTTTCAGACGATTGGCGTTATCAAGCCAGTAGGAATCCCGCCAGGTAACTTCCGCATATCCGCCCAGTCCTTCCAGTGGACCTTCAGGCTGGTCGTAGAGAAAGCGGGCATTGAGAAAATTGGGAATGACCCCGGGAATATAATGACCTTTACGGCTGAAACTGCGTGAAAGCGTGCTGTTGGAAAGAACCTCGCTGTAATTGGTGTAAACCTGATTATCGTATGTATAACTCAGCTTGATCCGACCGCCGGGAAGCATTTTCGGCAGCGGTTTCCACTCCACGCCCAGAACAACGCCACGATGCTCGGACGCTGGCGCATTGAAGGTATAGGAGCCAACCGTGTTGACACCCGCAGACTGGCTGACCAGTTCGTTTTGATAAAATTCGTAAAAACCCGTGGCCTGAAGGCTTATATTGGAAGATGGATGCCAGTCCGCACCCAGATCGACTCCGACACTTGTCTGGCTTTTCAGTTGCGTGTTGTTTCCATATTGCCCCTGCGGGGTAATGAAAAGATTGGAAGATGATGGTGTGCCATAGGCCGTGCCGACGCGGGTATGCAGCGTCCAGTCTTTTGATGGTGTGTAAATCAGCGCTCCCTCCGGAGCGAGATTGAAATAGAAACGATTGGCCGTGATGGCGCGCTGAGTGCTTGCTGTGGCGGAATAGCCATAAAGCGTTTCGGTTGCGCCGATATCGGAATATGTACCACCAAGCCCCACCACGATGTGCCAGTCCGGCGCAAAATGCCAGTCTTCCTGAAAACGGGCGCCAAGATTCCACTGGTGCCCATAGCTTTCGGAACTCATGGCGCCTCGTGTTGCGCCGCCAAATGGCATGATATTGTAGGTCTGTGACCCAAAATCGAGATAATCAAAGCTGACGCCGGCGAATGTCTCCAATGCCCTGCCAGCGAGTTGAGCATGATTGGTTATGTCGCTGCTCACATTGTAGGAATTATACGGGCCGACATACGCCGTGGGCGAGGTAGGCTGATCGATGTGGCGTTGATCGTAGGTGAACTGGTTTCGCCATGTTGTATGGCTGTTGAAATCATGCTCCCAGCGCAGACCGACGACCGTGCGTCGGTCAAAACGTCCCAGACCGGCGGCTTCAGGACTCATGGCTACCTTTGCGCCATAGCGGCCATTGACCAGCAGATTGACGGACGCGCATCCGGCTGCCGCGCTGGCCGCGTTGGCGCACCCCTGCTGGTAGGGATTGGCGCGATACTGACTGAGTGACAGTCTTACCGGCAGAAAAGCATCGGTGACGTTGTTGACGAATTTCAGAATCAGCCGGTCGGATGAAGTCAGATTGACACGAAGCCGCACATTTTCCGTCGAGGTATTGTAACGGCTGTTGGCAATGAAACCGTTTCCGCGCACATCGCTGCCGAAGATCATCAGGTCATAACGGCTATTGCCAAAGCCGAGCGTCGCATAGTTGTTGAACATTCCGAAGCTGCCGAAATCGGAGCCCAGTTCCAGCCCGTGGATATCCGCTCCCTGTCGAGTATGGAAATTGATGGCGCCATTGATGGCGTAATTGCCATAGAGGGTGGAGGCTGGCCCCTGGAAAACATCAACCCCCTGATAGGCATGGGGATCGATCAGATCAGCCCGGGCAGTCCCGTCGGGCTGGGTCATGGGAAAGCCATCCTCCAGCACCTGTAGATTCTTCAGGCCATAGGACTGACGGTCTCCCGATCCCCGGACGGATACCACGGTATCACGGGGACCATTCCCCTGAGTGAAGCTGACGCCGGGAATGGTCACCACCATATCCGCAACGCTCTGGCCGATCTGATCCGCGAAATCACGTCTGTCCGAGCTATAGGTCGTCTGGCCTGTTGGACGAGTGAGAGCAGACGAGCGGTTTAACCCCGTCACAAGAATCTGTTCGGTTTTGGCGGGAATTTTGCCAGTTTTCGACGCAGGAACGAGAGTGTGGTGCTCAGAAAGGTGGGCCGCCGCACCTTCTGTCGCGGCGCACGCGCTGGTAGCCGGGATGACGACGACAGCCGCCATCATCCCGCAAAACGGGAGTGAAATATGGGCAGTATGAAACATGAGACTGAACCTGAACAAGCAGCACGAAAAGCTCACATGCGGGGCACATGAGCGGCTCTTTCAATTCAGATCAGGCAGGAGGCCCCTGCGGGCAGAGTGAGGCCCGTTTTGGCCTCGGCGGTCCACGGATGGGCGTGAACATCCAGGGCTGATGGATGCCGGAGACAACCAGCGCGATGAAAAGACAGAAGACAACACTCAGAACCAGAAGCTCAAAAGCCTCAGACAGCAGAAAGCTGTCATCTTCCGGATTGGTGGAGTGATGCTGCTGGCCGTCCGGGTCAGACGATGAACTCTGATCGTCGCAAAGAATGCTCAGCTTTGTAAGATTCTTGAGGGGATCGTCCATCAGCGCTGACGGGAAGGCGATTCCGCCGAAGGTCAGACGCGCAACCACAGCAAGCAACACAAGAGGCCAGAAGGCCGTCATGTAAGTCAAACTGTGGGCACGTGAAGACATGCGTGACATTTACAGGAAGTTTTTCCTGCTAGCCAGACACATATTTTGTTCACGGACTTGATCACCGCGACCAATGAAAATGTCGGCCATGGAAAATACGGATATTACCACAAAAGAAAAAGGCTCCGGACAACCATCCGGAGCCTCTGCATAACCAGCATTCCAGCGCTTTTTACCGCTCGACAAACGCCTTCTCGACAACATAGGCGCCCGGCTTGGAGTTGTTGCCTTCGTCAAATCCAAGACCTTCGAGCAGCTTTTCCGTGTCGGCCAGCATTTCCGGCGACCCGCAGATCATCACGCGGTCCAGTTCCGGATCGAACGGCGGCAGGTTGAGATCAGTGAAAATCTTGCCGCTCTCGATCAAAGTGGTGATGCGGTCGGTGACCTCAAAGTCCTCACGGGTCACAGCCGGATAATAACGCAGCTTTTCAGAAATCATCTCGCCGAGGAACTCATGCTCCGGCAGCTCGTGGCGGATGTGATTGAAGTAGGCCAGCTCACCCGAGATACGGACCGTGTGCGTCAGCACGACGTTCTCGTAACGCTCATAGCATTCCGGGTCCTTGATGAGGCTCATGAACGGCGCAAGGCCGGTGCCTGTGGACAGGAAATAGAGGTTACGGCCCGGACGCAGGTTGTCGAGCAGCAACGTGCCGACGGGCTTGCGACCGATAAGGACCGTGTCACCCACCTTCACATGGCGCAGACGCGAGGTCAGCGGACCGTCCGGCACGGCGATGGAAAGGAATTCCATGTGCTCTTCATAGTTCGGCGAGGCGATGGAATAGGCGCGCAGCAGCGGCTTGCCGTCCACTTCCATGCCGATCATCGTGAACTGACCGTTCTCGAAACGCAGGGCCTGATCACGCGTGGTGGTGAAGCTGAACAGCCGGTCCGTCCAGTGATGAACCGTCAGCACCTTGGCCGGAAACAGATGACCGTATTCCTTCTCCGGAGGAGCAAGGTGCCACACACCTTCCTGCCCTTCGACAGGCAACAAACCGGAAGGAGCCTCTTCAGGGGAAACGCGTGGCAGAATGTCGGACATAGACCGGAAATCTCCGTATCGGCAGCGATGTTCGCATCCGGCGCTGCCCCAATTGGGAGCAGAACCTTTCTGGCGGACCCACCGCTGGGTTGCTGACGAATTTTGGGAGGGGGTTTTAAGTGGAACCGGCGCTTTGCACCAGAAATAATTTACAACGTCTGAATTGACCGGCGGGAAACCCTGTTACTCCCCGCCGCTCGCAAGGTGGCTCTGACAAGCAGAAATACGCGCCAGAGCCTGCCTTACCTCAGCGCATGATGCCAGTATGGCCCACGGAATAACGGCCCGGCTGCGGCCAGACCGTGAGACCGTGCGGCTCGGCCCCAACAGGAATGATGGTCATCGCGCCAGTTGTCGTGTCGATGGCATAGACCACGTCGTCAAAGCGCCCGGACAGCCAGAGCAGCTTGCCGTCTTCGCTGACATTGCCCATGTCGGGGCTGCCGCCACCGGGGATCGGCCAGGTCTTTACAACCTGATTGGTCGCGAAATCGATGACCGAGACGCTGCCTTCCTTGCTGTGACGCGGACCATGCACCTTGTGGGAGCCGCGGTTCGCCACATACATGACCTTGGCGTCACGGCTCGGGTAGATACCGTGCGTGCCGACACCCGTCGGAATAAAGCCGGTTTCCTTGAACGTGTCGCCATCGACGATGAACACACCATCAGCGTGCATGTCGGCCACATAGAACGTCCTGCCGTTCGGAGCCGTCAGAATGTCCTGCGGCATGCCTCCCTTGGACAGTTTCAGATAGCCGATGAGCTGGCGGTTGACCGTGTCGATCTTGGCCAGCATGCCACCGAACTCACAGGTGAAGATGGCGTAGCGTCCGTCGATGGAGAACCCGGCATGGTTGATGCCACGGCACTCCGGCGCTTCCACCGAGCCCTGCATCTGCATGCTGTGCGGATCACGGAAGTCGAGGCGCTTGCGGGCCTCCGCCACGACAATCGCCGACTTGCCGTCGGGCGTGAAATACATGTTGTAAGGGTCGTCAACCGGAACCGGCGCACCCGGCTTGCCGGTGCGTGGATCAATCGGGGTCAGGCTGCCTTCAGTCGTGCCCTCGGCGTTGTTCGTCGCCCAGATCGTGCGCAGGTCCCATGACGGCACGACATGCTGCGGGCTTTTGCCGACCGGAAAACGGTCCACGACCTTCATGGTCGCGGGGTCGATGACATACACATCGTTCGAGCGCAGGTTCGGCACGTAAACGCGGGCCGGGTCCTTGGCGACTTCCGGATTGAGGTTCCCGGGACGGGCCTCGGAATATATATTGCCGGCGTCGATCACCGGAGGCATGCCGGGGATGGTCTGCACGGCCGCGGCCGTTGCGGCCGGAACCAGACGGGCAGCTTCAGAAGCCGCCTGAGCGGGAGCGGTCCCGGTCTGGGCCCATGCAGGAGCCAGACCGGCAGCGCCAAGCAGTACAGCCACCGCGGCGCCTGTCAGAAATCGATTTTTCGTCATGTTTGCGTCCGTTAACCTCGGCAAGGCGTCGGACATAGCACAGGATGCCACGGCGACAAGCGATCTGGGTCAATTCCGGTCTGTCCATCCCCCTTTGTCCCGATATTTTCAGGCGCGATGATCAAAGACCGGACCAGAAACGACCGCTCAGCCAGCATCTGCCCGCACTGCGAACCGTTCCTGCATTTCGGACAGAGGCCAGCGTGGACGAGGTCGCATGGCACGGTCGTCCGGTATGGGCAGACCACGTCGCGCCGCCTCATGACAGACTTCCAGCGCCGCCCAGCCGACCATGACGGCGTTGTCCGTGCACAGGCGCAGGGGTGGCGCGACAAACGGCACGCCGTACTCGGCGGCAATACGGGTCAGGGACGCCCGCAGCACGCCGTTAGCCGCCACGCCGCCTGCCGCGACCAGCGTGGTCGGCGGCTCCATCATGGCGAAGGCGTGCCGGACACGATCCTCGATCACATCCGCGACGGCCTGCTGGAAGCTGGCGGACAGATCCGCCGCCACCGGACGGGGCAGCGCCGCACTGCCATAAGGCTCGATCTGGCGGGCCAGCGCGGTTTTCAGGCCGGAGAAGGAAAAGTCGCACCCCTCCCTGCCCTTCAGAGGACGCGGGAAAGCGAAGGCGGCAGGGTTGCCCTCTCTCGCCAGCGCTTCGAGTTGCGGACCGCCCGGCCAGCCGAGGCCAAGCATCTTGGCCACCTTGTCGAAGGCTTCGCCCGCCGCGTCGTCAATCGTGCCGCCGAGACGGCGATACTGCCCGATCCCCTCCACCGCCAGACACTGGCAATGACCGCCGGAAACCAGAAGCAGCAGGAACGGGAACGAAATATTTTTTTTCGAGACGCCGGGCAGCCTTGCGGACAGCGCATGGGCCTCAATGTGATTGACCGCGATGAACGGTCTGTCGAGCGCGATGGCCAGCCCCTTGCCGAAGTTCGCTCCGACGATCAGGCCACCGATCAGGCCCGGCCCGGTGCTGGCGGCTATGGCGCCCAGATCATGCAGGGCGAGGCCTGACGCTTCCACGGTTTTCCGCGCCAGATCGGGCAAAAGCGCCAGATGCGCGCGGGCCGCGATCTCGGGCACGACTCCCCCGAACGCGGCGTGCGCTTCCTGTGAAACGACCTTCTCCGCGAGCACTTCGCCTTCCGGTGAAAGAATGGCACACGCGGTCTCATCGCATGACGACTCGATGGCAAGAATTGGTCCGCTGGGATATAGAGCCTCCCCATCGGAAGCGTTTCTGTCGGTCCTGTCTGGCGTCACGTCACCTTTCCTTCATCCGGTGCTGGTAATAAACACGCCCAATGGTCTCCGCACAGCCATCACAAACATCCCCTTCGCCGACCCTGCAGAAAATTGCAGCCGAGGCAGCCGCTCGCCAGAAGGCAGCCCCTCCGCCACATCGACGGCAGCTCCCGCTGCGCGTCGGCACGCGTGGGTCGCCGCTCGCACTCTGGCAGACGCGCGCGTTCCTGACACGCCTGACGCGATTCTGTCCCGTCCTGCGCGACATGAACGCGTTTCAGGAGCACCTGATCAACACCACGGGTGATCAGGTGCAGAATCGCGCCCTCGCCGAAATCGGTGGCAAAGGGCTGTTCGCCAAGGAGATTCATGAAGCGCTCGTGGATGGCCGGATCGACTTCGCCGTGCACAGTCTCAAGGACCTTGAGACCACCCTGCCGCCCGGTCTCGTGCTGGCCTGCACCATGCGCCGCGAGGATGCCCGCGACGCGCTGATCCTGCGGCCCGGCTTCACGCCCGGCAGTGATCCGAACGATCCCTATTCCGCCCTGCCTGAAGGGGCGCTGATCGGCTGCGCCTCCGTCCGCCGTCAGGCCCAGATGCTGCATGTCCGCCCGGACCTCCGATTCGGCCTGCTGCGCGGCAACGTGCAGACCCGTCTCGACAAACTGGCGGCGCGTCATTGCGATGCGACACTGCTGGCGCTCGCCGGTCTGCGTCGCCTCGGCATGGAAGACCGCGCTTCCATCGTGCTGGAGCCGTCCGTCATGGTCCCGTCGGCCGGACAGGGAATCGTCGGCGTCACGGTGCGTGAAAGCGATGTCGAACTGCGCGAACTGCTCTCGGCCATTGAAGATTATGAAGCCCGGGCGGTTTCGACCGCCGAACGCGCCCTGCTGTCCGAGCTGGATGGGTCCTGCCGCACGCCGATCGGCGGCTATGCCCGCCTGCTTTCACCCTCGACCGGCGCGAGAAGCGAGTTGCATCTTACCGGACTGGTCGCTTCCGAAGACGGCACGTTCCTGCTGCGTCGGGATATCGTCGGTCAGGCGTCGGATGCCGAGCGAATGGGGCATGAACTCGGTCGCAGTCTGCGTGCGGACAGCCCGGCGTCGATCTTTACTGACTGACCAGCCGGCATGAACAAGGACACGCCCTCGCTTCGCGGCGTTCTTGTTGTGCGTCCGGAACCCGGCCTGACCGACACATGCGAAACGCTGGAGCGGCTCGGCTGGCGTTGCTGGGGGATGGAATCGCTTGTGATCACGGCGCGACCTCTGCCGCCGCAGAGAGGCATTGCCGGTGCGCTGATCACCAGCAGCCAGTCCATTCTGGCCCTGTCCTCCTCCGCTACGCACGATATTCCGGTCTATGCCGTGGGCGACGCCACAGCGGAGCGCGTGAAAAGACAGGGCTTTCAGACGGTCATCAGCGCCAGCGGCGACGCGATGAAACTGGCGGAACTCGTCACGCAGCAGCTTTCTCCGGCATCCGGACCGCTTCTGCTGCTGTCCGGAGAGCATCAGGGCCTTCCGCTCGCCAAAACGCTCCGTGACATCGGCTTTCGTATTCGTCGTCGGATCGCCTACGCCACCAGCCCAGCGACGGCACTCCCACCCGAAGTGCTTTCAGCCCTGCGCGAAGGACTGATTGCAACAGTTCTGGTCTTTTCAGCCGCCAGCGCACGCGCTTTCTGCGCCACCCTTGCCAGAGCGGACTGCTCTCCCGGCACACTCCGCGCCATTGCGATCTCTCAAAACACCATGAAAGAGCTACGCAAGGGGGGATTTCAAAACATTATGACGGCGCGGACGCCCGATATGGCCGCCATGCTCGACAGGCTGGAATCTGCTGCGTCACCTCCCTCATGCTGACCGGACAATCTGTGTTTCAGGAGACCTCACATGACCAGCACCGATGCCCGCGATACGGAACTTGCCGCCCAGTATGAGGCTTATCCCTATCCGGAACGCGATCCCCGCGAGGAGGCGAAGCGGCTCCTGATCGGCAGTCCCAGTCATCTGAGGGAAATCGACTACTGGGTGTTCGGAGCCCGTCGTCCCCGCTCACAGCCCTTGCGTGCTCTTGTTGCCGGATGCGGCACCGGTGATGGCGCGATCATGCTCGCCACCCAGATGGCCCGCGGCAATCGTCCCGGCGAAGTCGTCTGCGTGGACCGATCCGAGCATGCGCTGAAGATTGCCCGTTCCCGTGCCGAAACTCGCAATCTGGGCAATATCCGCTTCATACAGGGTTCTCTCACCGATCCGGCAACGCTGCCGGGACAGTTTGATTACATCGACTGCTGCGGCGTTCTGCATCATCTCCCCGCTCCGCTGGAAACGCTGCAAATCCTTGAACAGGCGCTCCTTCCCGGTGGCGGCATGGGACTGATGGTCTATGCGCCTTACGGTCGAACCGGCGTGTATATGCTTCAGGAAGCGCTGGAACGTCTCACCCCTTTTTCAGAATCACCTTCGACACGGCTCGATATCGCCAAGCGGGTCATGCGTACGCTTCCCGCCACGGCATGGCTCCGCGAGAACGGAAACTTCGGTGATCACCTCACTGGCGGTGATGCCGGACTGTACGATCTGCTGCTCAATCCACGCGACCGCGCCTATACGATCAGCGCGTTTCTCGATCTGCTGGCGGAAGCTGGTCTCGAACCATCCTGCCTGATGGAACCCGCCCGCTATGACCCGTCGCTGTTTCTGCCCGATCCGAAGCTGCGCGCCCGTGTCGAGAATCTGTCATGGAGACAGAAGGCTGAGGTCGCCGAATCGCTGACCGGCAATATGGCGACGCATGTGGCCTACGTCGTGCGGAACGGAGCACGTCCCACGCCGCCTGACTGCTGTGCTCCAACGACTGTGCCGGTCATGCGGGAAATACCGGGGGATGAACTGGCGAAGCTGATTCTTCCGAACGGCACACTGCCTTTTTCATTCGGGACGCTGACGGTTCCCGTTCCGCTTCCTGCTCAGGCGAGAAGCATTCTGCCCCTGATTGACGGTGAGCGGACTGTTGCGGCCATTGCCGGGATCATGCAGGAGCGCGGTCTCTCCGAGAGGAAGTTCTTCACGGTCTGGTCAGAGCTTTTTTCAAGACTGGAAAGCCTGAACCGCGTTCTGTTGCTTTCTCCCGTCTGACAACGGGGCTTTCAGCATCCGTTTATCCTGATGGGGCTATCAGGGACTCAGCACCATTTTTGCGAGCCCGGACCGTTCGTTCATACTGGTGTCAGGTAAACGCCCTATAAGGAAGGACGGGACAGCGAACAGGCCCGGTTTCCGCCCTTCCGGGCAGGAGAAAATGGGGCTTGGCCTCTCTCTGTCCCGATGATTTTTTATATTGATTGCGTAATGTTCTCGCCGTTTCTATAAAATATTTTTAATGTTTTTGACCGTTCCGTCGTAGCAGGTTGCCCCGTATGCCTGTTTCTGCATCTTTGCCGTTCTGTGAGGGACTTTTTTGTTTCAAGAGTGTGTCAGACGTCTTTCGTTTTGTCTCTCGCTAATCGACGTTCCTTACGTCCGGATAGCGACGACATGCGGACTGTTTCTTGCCTCCGGGGCGCCCGCATATGCAGAAAGTCTGAGCGAAGCCATCAGATCGGCCTGGGCCATGGACCCGTCCCGCAAATCCATCGCCACGGACGCCATGTCGGCACACAAGCGCGCCGCGGCGGCACGCTCATGGTTCCCGGACGGCCCGACCGTCTCCGGCCTGTACATGGACGACCATTTCATCGGCAGCAAAGTGGGCTACACCACCTATCAGGGACAGATCAGCGTTCCGCTATGGCTGCCGGGACAGGGTTCAGCCACGGAAGAAGCGGCCCTCGCGGATGAAAAAGTCGCCGCGCAGCAGCAGCAGGTGCAGAAACTGGCCGTCGCCGTGCGTGTTCTGGATCTCGCAAGTGAGGGCGCGGTTCTCAGCGCCCGCATCAGCAATCAGGAAGTCGTCAGCGACGTGCTGGGCAAGACCATGTCGGATGTCGAACACGCCCTGCACGCGGGAGAAGTGGCCAGCACCGATTACGAAGCAACAGTCACCGAAAAGGAAGACCTTGACGGCACACTCGCGGAATCCCGGCAAAGGCTTGAGAACATCCGCGCTGATCTGGAATCCCTTACAGGCACTGACGCTCTTCCAGACCTGTCGGGCATTGACGGCCGGTTTCTGGGACGGATCGGCACACGCCTTGATCCCGAGCGTGACCCGCGCGTCCAACTCGCTGACTCCGCCCTGAAACAGGCGCAGGCTTCCTATTCCGTGGCCCGGCATTCCTATATGCCCAACCCCCAGCTTGGCGTCATTCTCAGCAGGCAGGAGCAGTACCAAAGCCCCTGGGACACGCAGATCGGCGTCGAATTTCAGGTGCCGCTGCCCAGTGAGGCGCGCAATGTCCCCATGGTCATGAAGGAAGTTCAGGCTGTCGGGCGGGCGGAACGCGACGTCACGCAGGCCCACCGTCAGATCAGGGCCGAGTATCGTCAGTTGCATAACCAGTTGACGACCTCCACTCAGATTCTCCAACATGCACGTCAGCTACGCGCCCACTCGGATCGTCGTGCGGCTGATCTTGCCGAAGCATGGCAGGTCGGCGAGATTCCGGTGATCGAGTATCTGCGAGCCAGACGCACCGCCCTTACAGCCGCTGAACGCTACGCCCAGGCAGACATTGTCATGCGGGCCACGATTGCCCGGATGATTCTTATGAGCGGAAACATTCCATGATCGAAACAAAAAGAGCCTTCCCCTCCTCTTTTGTATCAGTTCTGCTCACCTCCCTGCTGCTCGGGACCGCGTTCAGTCCCGCGGCTCAGGCGGAATCGCCGCTGCCGACAGTCACAATCTCCGACGAGGCGCTGGCCGCCGAGGGCATCCGCACCGCCGTCGCCCATCCCGGAGCGTTGCCGCATCACATGGATGTCCCGGCCTACATCGCCGCCGATGCCCGTAAGGTCGCGCACATCCGTCCCGTCGGCAGCGGGCGCGTTCTGGACGTGGCGGTTGTCGCGGGACAGATGGTGACCAAGGGTCAGCCGCTTCTCACCTATGAGAACTTCACGCTCAACGACGACACGCAGCAGCACCTGTCCGCTGAAGCCGCTCTTCAGGAGGCCCGCGCCAGACGCGAGAACGCCCGCCAGCTTTATGACCGCGCCCGCACCCTCAAGGGCGGCGCTATCTCGGTCGGTGAACTGGAACGCCGGGGCGCGGCCCTGCGTGAGGCCGACGCGCTCGTGCATGGCCGGGAAGCAGCGCTCCAGACCATGGCCGAGCATCTCCGCCGCTATCACTCCAGCATGGAACATCCGGACGCGGAGAAATCGGTCGTTGTCTCCCCCATCAGCGGTATTGTCACGAGCATCAACGTCGCGACCGGGCAGGAAATGACCGCAACCGGGCTGGCGCCAGTTGAAATCGAAAACCTGTCCCATGTCTGGATCGTCTCGCAGGTCGATGAGGATGCATCGACCCGCATTCGTCCCGGCGATCGTCAGTTGACGTGGCTCAGTCCCGGTGAGCCCCCTCTCTCATCGCGCATCGATGTCATCGAAGGACATGTCGATGCGAAAACCCAGCATATTCTCGCACGCAGTCTTGTGGAAAATCCCCAGCATCGTCTGCGCCCCGGCATGCTGGTAAAAACACGGCTGTTTTCCTCCGACAAGGTGGAAGGTATTCTGGTCCCGAGCACGGCGCTTCAGACATTTGCTGGTGAGCCCTGCGTTTTCGTGCTGACAGCGCCCCACCGCTACACCCTGCGCATCGTCAGGACCGGTCCCTCCCTCGAAGGGCAGACCGTCATCATCGCAGGTCTGAACAGTGGTGAAACCGTGGTGACGCAAGGCAGCTTCACCCTGAAATCACAAGCCATTCTGGCTCCTTCCGCCGAGGCCAACGGCTGACCCCATGAAGCTTCTGCACTGGTTTATCGAAAAGCGCCTTTTCCTTTTCTGTATCGTCACTCTTCTCATGGTGGCCGGGCTGGCCGACATCAGGAGCCTGCCGGTCGAACCTGTTCCGGACATCTCGCCGCGTCAGGTGCTGGTGTCCGTGCAGGCGCCCGGCCTGCCGACGGAAGAAGTTGAAAAACTCGTTACATCACCTGTGGAGAAAGTTCTGTCGGGCGTTGTCGGCCTGATCAGCATGCGCTCCGTGTCACGCACAGGCGTAGCGGTGCTTTACCTCCAGTTCGATGATTCCACGGATATCTATCGCGCCCGCGAACTGGTCTCCCAGCGACTGCCTGAAGCGCGGGACAGCGTGTCGGTGCATGGTCTGTCCATCGACATGGGGCCGATGTCCACCGGCATGGGCGAAATCCTCCATTTGCAGATTCGCGGGCGGGACCAGTCTCTCGAAGACCTGAACCGCCTGATGGTCTGGAACGTGGTGCCGCGCCTGCGCCTCGTTCCCGGCGTGGTGGACGTCAACATCAACGGCGGCGCTTCCGAGACCTACGAAGTCGCGCTCAATCCCATGGCCATGCGCCGTTACGGCGTATCCGTCTCGGATGCTTTCGACGCAGTCGATACCGGCAACGAGGCGGCTGGTGGCGCGTGGATCGAGCATAACGACGAACAGCACATCGTTGTCGGCCGCTCCCTGATCGACGATCTGGCCGAACTGGGTGAAGTGCAGGTCCGCAGCGGCCCGAACGGTGAAGTCGTCCATCTGCGGGATATCGGTATCGTGCGGAAAGGCAGCCGACCGCGCATGGGCGGTGTCACGCGGGATGGACAGGGCGAAATCGTCAGCGCCGTGGTGCTTCTGCGGGAAGGCGCGAGCGCCCGGGCCGCACTCAGCGCCCTGAAGACGGAGCTGCCGAAAATCCAGGCCTCCCTGCCCATAGGCGTTACGCTCGAACCCTATTACAGCCGCGAGAGTCTAACCGAAAAAACAATTGATACCGTCAGGGAAAATCTTTCTCTGGGTGCTATTTTGGTTCTGGTTGTCCTGCTGCTGGTGATCGGGGACTGGCGGGCCTCCCTGATCATCATCTCCGTCATCCCCTTCTCCCTTGTCGCCGCCATGGTCGGGATGCGGCATCTGGGAATCTCGGCCAACCTGCTCTCTCTCGGCGCGATCGACTTCGGCATGGTCGTGGACAGTTCGCTGGTGATCGTCGAGAACGTCCTGCATCGCCGACGCTATGATACGCCGCTGCCCACCACCATCCTGTCGACCGTCCGCTCCGTCATTCGCCCGGTCACATTCGCCGTCCTCATCATCGCCATGGTGTATCTGCCGGTCCTCACGCTTCAGGGCGTCGAGGGGCGCATGTTCACGCCGATGGCCGAAACCGTCATTCTGGCGCTGGTCGCCTCCCTTGTTTATTCGCTGGTCTGCATTCCGGCTCTCTCTGTCTTTCTCGGACGTGGCAAAAAGCCTGACGAACACACGCATGGAGAAGGGAGCGACCATCACACCCGCTTCATCGCCTGCCTGTGGCGGCTTTTTCAGCCAGCCTCCCGCTACTGCATGGCGCACACAAAACAGGTCATGGCGGTTGCGTCCGTTTTCCTGATACTTTCCGTATTTGTAGCCAGCCGTCTTGGCGGAGAGTTTATCCCCCAGCTTCAGGAAGGCGACCTGATCGTCACCTCCACCCGCCTGCCGGGGATTTCCCTCGACGCCTCTCTGGACGCCGCGCAGGCCATAGAGCGGACCCTCCGCGCTTTCCCCGACGTCCGTACCGTGATCAGCAATACGGGCACCTCCGCCATCCCCACCGATCCGCAGGGCGGTGAGCAGAGTGACACCTATGTCATTCTGAAACCTCGCTCCGAATGGAAAACCGCCGATACGCAGGAAGGTCTGGTCAAGGCTTTCAATGCGGCGCTCAAGAAGAACAATCCGGGTTCGCTCTTCAACTGGAGCCAGCCCATCCAGATGCGTATGGACGATCTCCTGTCGGGTGTCCGCTCACAGATAGCAATCGGCATCTATGGTCCGGACATGCACGTCCTGTCGCGTCTGGCCACACAGGTCGCTGATGTCGTCTCCAAAGTTCCCGGTGCCGCGGACGTGGCGCCGCAGGATGTCGGCACCATTCCCTATCTGCATATCGACGTCGATCGCACCATGACGGGGCGTCTCAACACGGAAACCTCCTCTGTCATGGACGTGGTGGAAGCGCTCGGAGGCCATTACGGGCCGCCCGTTTCCGTAGATGACGCTCTGATCCCGACAGAAGTCCGGTTCGCAGAGGACGCGCGTGAAAATATCGACGATATCCGTGCCCTCCCCGTCGTCACACGCGATGACCGCACCGTCGATCTTTCTCAGGTCGCCCATATCGCGCTGACGGATGGACCACCCACAATCCGGCGCGATCAGGGACTTCGCCGGACAATGGTGCAGTCCAATGTTCGCGGGCGGGATCTGAGTTCTTTCGTCGCGGCAGCTCAGGATGCCGTAGCGAAAAACATCAAGCTCGCTCCGGGCTATCGCATGGAGTGGAGCGGACAGTTCAAAAATCTCCAGACAGCCGTGGCGCGTCTGGAGATTGTGGTGCCGATCATGCTGGGGCTGATTTTCCTGCTGCTTGTGATGGCGCTGGGTCAGTTGGGACTTGCGGCCCTTGTGTTCGTCAATCTGCCTTTTGCGGCCACAGGCGGCATCCTCGCGCTCTATTTCAGGGCTATGCCATTCAGCATCTCAGCCGGCATCGGCTTTATCGCCCTGTTCGGTGTCGCGACCATGAACGGTCTTGTGCTGGTGTCCTATATTCACGATCTGAGAAAAGAAGGCCTCCTGCCTTTTGACGCTGCTGTCGAGGCCGTTCGCGAACGCTTCCGCCCGGTCATGGCCACGGCGACAGTCGCGTGTCTGGGTTTCTTCCCCATGGCGTTCTCCATGAGCGAGGGCGCGGAGGTTGAAAAGCCGCTGGCGACAGTAGTTATCGGTGGCCTTGTATCCTGCACGATGCTGACACTGCTGGTTCTGCCATCGCTCTATGCTTGGCTTTATCGGGGTAAAAGCAGCTAAGTTCATTATCTTGTATCGATGGTTTTATATTTTTTATGTCTGCAATGAGAGATTGCTCAAGCAAGTCATAACCATAGAAAAAATGACCGGTTTCGCCTCATATACGACATATGGCATGGCCAATCAGCTTCCGAGCAGTGGACATTAACTAGCTGGCATCAATGTGATGTCACAATCACTACATGCTACTGTTTTTTAAATATATGCGCGTGTAAATCATGAAATTTTCCATGATTTTGCTATTTCTAGATAGAAAGTACGATTATCTACATTATAATAAGAATGTTGCGTTGATAATGGTCCGTTAAATTTTTGTATTGGAAGAGTATTCTCAAAGGAAATTACCGAATCTTGGAACGAATACAGAAATTCGGAAATGCATTTATGCAAATCATGCGCTTTACTATCAAGTATTTCCGAAAAACTGCGGTCGTCATTAGGATCAGATATCCGAAGATTTTCTCCTCCGCCGACGAACCTGTGTCCGTTTGATCCCACATTTATCGTCGCAGCTTGCACAAACTCTGAATGACCAATGCGATCTCTAAGAGACTGTCCTCGCTCGGTTCCAATGACAAATGAGAATTTTCCTATATGCTTCTCGTAGACGGCTATGAGGGCTTCAGCAACAGAACGCGGGTGGGCTCTTTCTAAAGTTTTTTTGAATTTGTTATAAGAATTTTGCGATTGTTTGAAATAAGCTGAAAACCCCCAAGATAAATAATCCAAACAACGACGGTATGCTATTACAAACGCGTGATATTCAAAATCAAGCTGCCGCATGTTTCCAAAAGAAGCGGTTTGATTTGGGTTAAATTGACTTGAAAAATCATATTTTGATAAAATGGCATCGACGGATGCTTCGATTTCTTTAATTCTCATTAAATGATAGCATACAGCTGCATATGCCGAACGTACTCCACCAGAAACTATCATAAACCTCGGATAGAGTGTTTGTTCTGTTTTTGCTTCTGAACGCCATTCGGATATAAATTGAGGTCGCGTATTTATCCATCTAACGAAATCTACAAAAGGGCGAGCCCCTTCGGCGGATATTTCAAAACCTGAAGTATTATATATTTCAATACTCGCTTCGATTATTTTACTTTCAAGAAAAGGGCGCATATTATTATATTGCGCCTGCTGAGATTTTAAATCTGCAGGCTCAGTCTCCATTGTCATGAAATTTACTTCTCGATGATTTCAATTATAAAGTCTGCTTTTCTATATTTTCAAGAGCAGACATTCCGCTTTCCCCTCCAAAAAAAGAACACAACCCCTTCATAAAGCAACAAGCGAAGCCCCGGATTCTTGCTCTCATCCCGCACACGATGCTACTGAGAAGCCTTCGCAACAAGAGTCCCGCCATGATCTCCCGCCTTCTCCCCGGAAAGCGTTCTGCCGAGCGCACGCCTCTTCCGGCTCATATCGAACAGATTCGGCTGGAGGCCCTGAAGGGCGACCCGCTCGCCCAGACGCAATGGGGACAGGCTCTTCTCAGCAGCACATTCATGCAGAGCGATCCGGTGGCTGCCGTCGGATGGTTTACAATCGCCGCCAACGCCGGCTTCGGCCCCGCCAGCAACATGCTCGGGCGGTGCCATCACTTCGGTCACGGCGTGGAGAAAGATCTGGCGCAGGCGGCTGTCCATTATGAAAAAGCCGCTGCTCTCGGCGATGAATGGGGGCGTTACAATCTCGGCATCCTCGTTCTGAGAGGGCTTGGCGTGACCGCTGACCGCCCACGCGCCTTTGCCCTGTTCCGGGAAGCCGCCTTCAAGGGTCACGCCAAATCCATGAACCTCTATGCGCGTTTTCTTGAGGAAGGCTGGGAAGTGCCTCAGGACAGGCAGGAGGCGTTGACGTGGTACAAACGTTCGGCGGAACAGGGCGACTATCGCGGACAGCACAATTACGCGACGGCGCTGGCTGAAGCGGGACTTGTCGAGGAAGCCCTTTCATGGTGGCGACGGGCCGTTCAGGACAAGGACATCACGCCGGATATTCTTCAGGCCATGCAACGTTCCCTGACGGCGCTGGAAAACAACGGTGACAGCGCTCTGCTTGCTGAAGTGGACCGCAAGCTTGATGTGTTTCTCAAGAAATGAGAGCGGCTTTACTGTAGCCTGCCCTTTGGAACCCAACCGCTCCCAGAACGCTTGAGCCTGACGGCTGCCCGTTGCGTATGGAGCTTTTGCGTCACAGAAAGCTCGCTACCGGACGGTCCGGCGTTTCATAAAGGTTCACCCATGTTTCCTGAACAGGTTTCGACGGCCAATATCCTGTCCGCTTTCATCTATGTCGTCAGCGCCGTCAGTGTGATTCTGGTCCTGATCGGCCTTGGTCTGGTCGATGCCGGACTGGTCCGGAAAGACAACGTCCTGCATTGCTGGGTACAGAAAATAACCACCTGCATGATCGGCGGTCTCGCGACGTTTTTTGTGGGTGACGCCATCTGGCAGTGGCAGTTCTATACTGCCTTCGGCACGCCGCATCCATTCTGGCAGGCCTTTCTTGACTGGTGGCCCGGAAGCGCCGCCATGAGCACGCCTGCTCTGGCGCAGGACCCGAAACTGGTACCGGGTGCGGATACGCAACAGGTCTTCTCGGTCTTCTTCGTGACCTTCGCCATGGCGACCGTCGCTCTCATTCACAGCGGCACGGTGGAGCGCATTCGCAGCGCGCCGCTCTATGTCATGTCGCTTGCAACGGGCCTCATCTTCTGCCCGCTTGCGGCGTATCTCACATGGGGTCCGCTTTCGCCTCTCACCAATAACGGTCTGCATGATTTCGAAGGAGCCGTCGCGCTTTACGTCTTTACCGGCACATGGACTCTGGTGACGGCATGGCGGATGGGGCCGCGGGCCGGTGTATTCACTCCCGATCCTGACGGGATTCAGCCGAAACCGAGCAATTACGGCAATATCGCTGCTGGGGCGCTGTTCGTCTTCATGGCGATCCCCCTCATCGCCCTTGGTTCGACATGGATTGCACCGGGGAAAAGCGTCTACGGCATCACCATGGTCCCGACCGGACTGGGTATCGTGCTGAAAAACGTGTTTCTCGCCCTGCTGGGCGGCGGTGTCAGCGGGGCCACTCTGGCAGCGCTTCTCAGAGAACCGGTCTGGGTGTTTTTCGGTCCCATCGCCGGAGCTGTCATGACTGGCACTCTATTTGACGTCGCCGGTTCGATGGAGAGCCTTGCTTTTGGAGTGATCGGGCCGATCCTCGCCGTGATCGTTTCCCGCGTGCTCGTGCATCTCCGTATTGATGAGCCGAAAGTCGCGCCACTTGCGTTTGGCCCCGGCATCGTCGGTTCGCTGGCTGGTGGTTTCCTGCACTGGGGCACAGGAACAGGCGGTTTTACCGATCTGCCTCCGCCCTACGCCCTTGATCACGCGCATATCACGCCACTGTTTCAACTGGTGGGGATCATCACCGTGATCCTCCTTTCCGCCATACCCGCCTACATCATCTGTCGTGTTTTTGAAGCGACATCCGGACTTCGCATTTCCCGTGAGTGCGAAAGAAACGGCATGGATATGACGTACTGGGGCCATGACAAAGGCTGAGGCTCGCCTCATCGCTCCGGTGATCCACACAAAGAGCATCACACCGGCTCGTTGCCGTGTTGAAACAATGAAATACTGGCACGTCAACCGACACTATCAGGACGTGTAATCCTCAGAGCAACATCCGATCATACGAAATCGTCTGGTTTGATAAAATTTATCTATAAACAATGAGTTAGAGCGATATTCGTGATACAGTCTGAACGGATACCGCTCTAAGGGAAACACCATAACTGGATAGGTTTTTCCTTCATTCCGCCCTGTAGACTGCCGCATGAGCAACACCCCTCGCCTCATCGCGAGGACAATTGGCAAAAAGAGGTTTTTCCAGTTACATCTGTTTCAGAAAAACCGACCCACAAACAACAGTAAAGGTGGCTGCAGGATGCTGCATACGGCCCGTTCATTGCGCGGCATGGTTACCGCCCCGCATCATCTGGCGTCTCAGGCGGGTCTTGCCGTTCTTCGGGACGGTGGCTCAGCCCTTGAAGCGGTCGTGGCGACCGCCGCAGCCCTTGCTGTTGTCTACCCGCACATGACTTCCATCGGCGGCGACGCCTTCTGGCTCATCACGTGGCCGGACGGGCGCACCGAGACCATTGACGCCTGCGGAGCCGCAGCAGCCGCCGCCGATCTCGCGTTGTACCGCAAAGCCGGACACAAGACCGTTCCGTGGCGTGGGCCGCTGGCCGCCAACACGGTCGCCGGCACTCTTTCCGGATGGGCGAAGGCGCTGGAACTGGCGGAAAAAGCCAACGGGTCCACACTTCCGCTGCAACAGATTCTTGCCGAAGCGATTCACCATGCCGAAGCCGGTGTCCCCGTCACAGCGGGCGGCGGCGCCCTCGCCCGCGAGAAATCAGCCGAACTCACACCAGCGCCCGGCTATGCCGCCGTCTTCGAACCCGAAGGACGTCCGCTGGCGGAGGGTGATATCCTTCGCAATCCAGCCCTCGGAGCGACCCTCCGAGACCTTGCGGCGTCCGGCCTTCAGGATTTCTACACCGGCTCCATCGCCCGCCGCATCGCCGCCGACCTTGCCAGCGCGGGCAGTCCCGTCAGCGCCGAGGATCTTGCGACACACCGGGCGCTGGTCCGGCCAGCGCTCTCCGTGCCAATCAGGGGAGCCACACTCTACAATATGGCCCCGCCGACGCAGGGTGTTGCGTCCCTGCTGATCCTCGCGCTCTTCGACAGGCTGAAGGCGGACGAAGGCGAGAGTTTCGCGCATATTCACGGACTGATCGAAGCGACCAAGCAGGCCTTCCGTTACCGCGATACCCATGTGGGTGATCCGGCCTACATGACCGTCGAAGCGCAGCATCTGCTGGATGATCCCTCGGCGCTGGACGCCATGGCCGCCGCCATCGACCCACACCGCGCTGCGCCATGGCCGCACCCGTCACAGGCCGGAGACACGGTATGGATGGGCGCGATTGACGCGGACGGTGTCGGGGTCAGCATGATCCAGAGCACCTATTTCGAGTTCGGTTCGGGCGTCGTGCTGCCGCAGACCGGCATCGTCTGGCAGAATCGCGGGGCCAGTTTCCGTCTTGAAGAGGACGGCTGGAACGCGCTCAAACCCGGACGCAAGCCGTTCCATACCCTGAACCCGGCCGCCGCCCGCTTCGACGATGGACGTATGATGGTCTACGGCACGATGGGCGGTGAAGGACAGCCGCAGACGCAGGCCGCCGTGTTCTCGCGCTATGCCCGCTACGGCATGGGTCTTCAGGCCGCCGTCACCGCGCCGCGCTGGCTGCTGGGGCGCACATGGGGGCAGGAAAGCGTGACCCTGAAATATGAAGACCGGTTCGATCCGGCCCTGATCGCGCAGCTTGGCGCGGCGGGACACGCCATCGAGCAGGTCGCGCCTTTCACGTCCATGATGGGCCATGCCGGAGCGCTGGTCCGTCATCCGGATGGCGTGATTGAAGGCGCGACCGATCCGCGCAGCGATGGAGCGGTCGCCGCATGGTAGACACGCACCTCGCGGCGGAAGAACGCGCCGTCGCGCACGCGGGAGAACGCGCTGTCGCACGCTGCGATGTGCTCGGCGAAACGCCTTTCAGTGACGAGCCGGGGCTGCTCTTCCGTCCCTGGCTCGGTCCGGGTTTCATCGCCACGGTGGAAGCCATCTCGAACTGGATGCGTCAGGCGGGCATGACGGTGCGGCAGGACGCCGCCGCCAATCTGATCGGCCGTTATGAGGGCAGCACGCCGGACGCGCCTGCGTTGCTGTTCGGCTCGCACCTGGACTCGGTGCGGGATGGCGGACGCTATGATGGGATGCTCGGCGTGATCACCGCACTGGAAGTCGTCTCTGGCTTTCACGAGCGCGGCGAGCGTTTCCCCTTCGCCATCGAAATTGTCGGGTTCGGCGATGAGGAGGGATCACGCTTTCCCATCACCATGCTGACCACCCGCTCCATCGCCGGAGTTCTGGAAGAGGACGATCCTGTCGCCGCCTTTGCCGAACTACGTGACGTTGACGGCATTACGGTCGAACAGGCTCTGGCGCGTGTGGGACTGACGCCTCGCGGCATGGCGGCCGCGAAACGCCGCAATGAGAGCGTGCTGGCCTATGTCGAGGCGCATATCGAGCAGGGTCCGGTTCTGGAAGCCGAAGGGCGGGCGCTCGGCGTGGTCAGCGGCATCGCGGCGCAGCGGCGTTTCGAGATTCGGCTGCATGGAATGGCGGGACACGCAGGCACCATGGCCATGTCTCTGCGTCGGGATGCGCTGACGACGGCGGCGGAGATGGTTCTGGCGATTGAACGCATCGGTGTCGCTGGTGGGGATCGTGACGGACTTGTGGCCACCGTCGGCTCACTGCGCACATGGCCGGGCGTGGCGAATGTCGTGCCGGGCGATGTCATTTTCACTATCGACGTCCGTGCCGGAACCATCGCGACACGCGACCGGGCCGTGGACACATTTCTGTCGGCCCTGAAAGACATTGCCGGACGGCGCGACATCGGGATCGAGATCATTCCCCGTGAAAATCTCGATCCCTCCCCCTGCGATCCCCACCTCATGGCGCTGATGACGACCGCCGTACAGGACGTGACCGACGAACCGGCCCGGGTGCTGGTCAGCGGCGCGGGGCATGACGCCATGATCATGTCACGGCTGGCGCCGATGGCGATGCTGTTCATCCGCTGTGAGAAAGGCATCAGCCACAACCCGGCGGAAGCTGTCCTCCCCGCCGATGTGGGCAAAGCCGTGACCGCACTGACCCGATTTGTCCACCTCTTCGCCGACGATTACAGCCAGATCCAAGGGAGACATTCCGCATGACCGCGCCCGTTTTCGACCAGATCAATCCGCCGCAGCGTCTGCTGATGGGGCCGGGACCGGTCAATGTGCATCCGCGTGTGCTGCGGGCGATGAGCGCCGACATGCTCGGGCAGTTCGACCCCGAGATGACGACCTACATGAACGAAACGATGGCGCTCTATCGCGACGTGTTCATGACGCGGAACCGCTGGACATTCCTGATCGATGGCACGGCGCGGGCGGGTATCGAGGCGGCGCTGGTCTCGCTGCTGGAACCCGGCATGACGGTGCTGATCGTGCGCGCCGGGCGGTTCGGCCTGCTGCTGTCCGAAATCGCGGAGCGGATCGGTGCCGACATCCGCACGCTTGATCTGGAATGGGGCGAGGTCGCTTCCCTTGAGGCCATCGAGGCCGCCTTCAAGGAACATAAGCCGCGTGTCTTCGCCTGCATCCACGGTGACACCTCCACGACGACAGCGCAGCCGCTTGAGGGGCTGGGCGAACTCTGCCGCAAATATGACGTGCTGTCCTACGTCGACGCCACCGCCACCCTCGGCGGCATGCCCGTCGATGTGGATGGATGCGGTCTGGATATCGTCACCGCCGGACTTCAGAAGTGCATGGGCGGGCCGCCGGGCTCCTCACCCATCACGATTTCCGACCGCGCCGCCGAGCATATCTTCAAGCGCCGCCACGTGGAAAAAGGTATTCGCGGCGCGGATGCCGATGATGGCTATGGTGCCCGCATCAGTTCCAACTACTTCGATCTGGCTATGGTCATGGATTACTGGTCAGAGAAACGCCTGAACCACCATACCGAGGCGACCACCATGCTCTACGGCGCGCGTGAATGTGGACGGGTGATGCTGGAAGAAGGTCTGAAGAACCGTTTCGACCGTCATCGGGCCTCTGGAGCCGCCATGACGGCGGGACTACGGGCGCTGGGCCTGACAGTCTTCGGCCACGACGAATACCGCATGACGAACGTGACCGGCGTGTGGATTCCCGATGGTGTGAATGGCGAGGCCGTGCGTCGCCGGATGCGCGAGGATTTCGAGATCGAGATTGGCACGGCGTTCGGGCCGCTGGCCGGAAAGATCTGGCGGATCGGCGCGATGGGCTACAACGCCATGAAGCACAAGGTGCTGCTGACGCTTGGTGCGCTGGAGACCGTTCTGGCGGCGGAAGGATACGCGGTCCCGCGCGGCGCTGGTGTGGATGCCGCGCTGATCGCGTGGAATCAGGCACTGCCGGATGCCCTGAAAGCGCGTGACGCATGAGCCTCTATCCTCGTGACATGGCGGGTTACGGCGCGATCCCTCCGGACCCGGAATGGCCCGACAAGGCCCGCGTCGCCGTGCAGTTCGTCATCAATTACGAGGAAGGCGCGGAAAACTCCGTCCTGCATGGAGACGCCGGATCGGAAGCGTTTCTGTCCGAGATGGTCGGCGCACGGTCCATTCCCGGCGCGCGGGCAATGGCGATGGAAAGCCTTTATGAATATGGCTCCCGCGCCGGTTTCTGGCGTCTGCATCGTCTGTTCACGGAGCGCGAGATGCCAGTCACGGTCTTCGGCGTCGCCGAAGCGATGGCCCGCAATCCGGAAGCGGTCTTCGCCATGATGAAGGCGGACTGGGAAATCGCCTCGCATGGCCTGCGCTGGATCGATTATCAGGACGTGCCTGAGGAAATCGAGCGCCAGCATATCCAGCGCGCGGTCGCGCTCCAGAAGGCGCTGACCGGCGAACGTCCGCTGGGCTGGTATCAGGGACGCACCAGCCCGAACACGGCGCGGCTCGTCGCCGAGGAAGGTGGCTTTGTCTACGACGCCGATTCCTATGCCGACGACCTGCCCTATTATGACCGCACATGGGAATCCGTAACGGGCCATCCGCAGTTGATCGTGCCTTACACGCTCGACGTGAATGACATGAAGTTCGTGGCCTATAACGGCTTTTCAGAAGGCGAGGCGTTCTTCCGCTATCTGCGCGACACGTTCGACCAACTGTGGGAAGAAGGAGATACCCATCCCCGGATGATGTCCGTCGGGCTGCATTGCCGTATCGCCGGACGACCGGGACGAGCGCGGGCCGTGGCGCGGTTCCTTGACCATGTGAGGCGGCATGACAGGGTCTGGGTCGCCAGACGCATCGATATCGCCCGGCACTGGCTTGAGGTCTTTCCGGAATGAACAATGTCTTCACCCGCGTCAGCGCACTGAATCAAGATGATTTCACGACGCTGTTCGGCGCGCTCTACGAACATTCGCCGTGGATCGCACAGGAAGCGTGGCTGGCGCGGCCTTTTCAGAACGAGGACGCACTGCTCGCGGCTTTCCGTAAGGTGGTGGCGATAGCGCCGTCCGCCGCTCAGATGGCGCTGATCCGCGAGCATCCCGAGCTGGCGCGCAAGGTCGGGGTTGATGACACGCTGACCACGGCTTCGCAGAACGAGCAGGCTTCCGCCGGTCTTGATCGACTGACACCAGCCGAGCACGCCCGCTTCACGGCGAGCAATGAGGCCTATCGGGCAAAGTTCGACATGCCGTTCATCATCTGTGTCCGGCTCAGTGAGAAAGACCATATTCTCAATGAGATGGAACGCCGTACACGCAACACCGCCGATGAGGAACGCCGGACCGCGCTGGCGGAAATCGACAGGATCGCCGCCATACGCTGCCGTGACGTTCTGAAGGCGCTGGAGACGCACGCATGAGCAGTCTTTCAACCCATGTTCTGAATCAGGTCAGCGGACGGCCCGCAGTCGGCATGTCGGTCACGCTCTGGCGGGGGGACACCGTGCTGTTCGCGGGCGTCACCAACGAGGACGGACGTTGCCCCGAACTGAAATCGCTTGGGGAACTGGAGCCCGGAGCCTACCGGCTGGAGTTTGCGGTCGCTCCCTATTTCCGCCGGGAAGGTATCGCCCTGAGCGACCCGCCGTTCCTCGATACCGTGCCGATCGCCTTCGGGATCGCCGCCCCTGCGGATGGCGGAACGGGCAGCCATTACCACGTGCCGCTTCTGGTCGCCCCATTTGCCTATTCAACCTACAGAGGCAGTTGAGTCTTTCCCCGAGGCGCTCAGGATTCGGTCTGCGACAGCGACACGGAATGCACCGTCGGACAGGTCGGGCCGTTTTCATGACGGACTTCCGGCTGCATGACAGCCTCCATCATGGTCTTGGCGTTTCCGACCAAATTACGCGATGATGCAAAGTCCGACGTCCTGACGTAAAGGGACGCCAGAAATGTCTTCCGGAGCGTTTGTCTGACAATGTCTCTTGCCATTCCCGACTGGATGCCACTCTGGGCGCAGGTTCTGCTGCTCGGTCTTGGAATCGTTGTCATCATAGCGTTTCTGCTCATGCCTTTCGCCGTTTACGGTGTGAAAGGGCGGCTGTCTGAAATCGCATTGCAGCTTGAGGATGCGAGAGCCGATCTCCGCGTCCTGACCATGCGTGTCGGCGCGCTCACTCCGGAACAGACGGCAACCCGCAGGAAACCCGAGCCATCGGCGCCACAGGAAGAGTGGCTTCCTCCCGTTGCAGTGGCACCATCGGCTCCAGAATTTCAGCCGACATCCGCGCCACGCGCCCGCGCGACCGGAATGGCCCCCTCACCGCTTCTGCCGCCTGAGATCGTGCAGCCTGTTCCGGAGACCGCACCGCGCGCTCCAGTCACACCTGCGAATGAGCTTTCCGACGACGTGCCTCCGGCGCCGACGGAAATTTCCTTTTCCATGCAGCGGGAACGGACACCCCCTTCTTTCGGCCAGACGGCTCCCGTGCGTGCCTCCGACGCCTACGAACCCGGTCCGCCACGTCCGCCGGAACTCCGTGCGACCCGTGTGGAACGGGAGATTCCCGGCGCTCCACCAGCGGAACGGTCGGCAGGACGGATGCCCTGGCACAATGCCGCCCAACCCGAAGAGCCCATCTTTTCACGACAGTCTCCGCCGCCACGGACTGGCGACAGACCTCCGGCTGACGGTCGCACGGAGCCTGTTTTACGCTGGCCATCACGCCCGTCGGAACAGCCGCCTCATAGCGACAGATGACCCCGGATGTTTTTCTGTTACATCCTCATGTGTATAATTGATGACAGACCGCGCCGCTCATCCTGAGCCGCATCAGAGGACATACTGCTGCCTTATGGCTATCTCAGGCCCCATCATCGCTGTCGTCGGTTCGGACGGCAGCGGGAAATCGACCGTCGGCACGGAATTGCTGGCATGGATGCGCGAGACGCAGCCGACCGCTCTCTGCCACCTTGGAAAACAGAGCGGAGAGCTGGGCCGGGCGATTGCCCGCCTGCCGTTCGTGGGCAGGAAAGCGGACAGGAGAATCGTCAGGGTCACCAGCAGCGCCCGCCAGAATCGCAGGATCGGCTTTGTCCCGGCGGTGGTCATGTTCGCGCTTTCCATGCGCCGCGTCATCCGTTTCCGCCGTATGCTCAGGCTGCACCGACAGGGCGTCTGCATCCTGACGGATCGCTACCCGCAGGTCGCCGTGCCGGGACCGATGGACGGACCAAGCCTGACCTTTTCTGCGCGCAACAGTGCCGTCGTGCAGTTCCTGACGATGCAGGAACGCGGCCTCTACGACTGGATGGCCAGTATCGTGCCTGATCTGGTGATCCGCCTGAACGTCGATATTGAGACCGCCATCGCCCGCAAACCCGACCACCGCCAGACATCGCTTGAACGCAAGATCGCCGATGTTCCCCGACTGAGTTTCAACGGTGCGCCCATTCTGGATCTGGATGCAACAGAACCTCTGGCTGTAGTGCTGGAAAAAGCCAAAAACGGCATCAGGGAAGCTCTCATTCGTCATCAGGCGCATGTCAGCGATGGACAGACAACATGTTGAGTCAGACCGACAGGGTCTCGCAGCACTACGCCGTCTCACCATCAGCCGACACCTCCCGGCAGCAGTTGCTCGCCCCACTCGTGGCGCTGATCGGCTGTGATGGTGCGGGTAAAACCGCCATTTCCAATGAACTCGCGGCACAGCTCAACCAGACCCGTCCGACGCAGACCTTCTATCTTGGTCTGGGTTCCGGTGATCTCGGGCGCAGGATCGGGGCCATTCCGCTGATCGGGCCGGCTCTGGAAAAACTGCTGACTGGCAAGGCCACAAAAGCCCGTTCCAAAGGCGAGAAGATTCCCGGTCTGGTGACCGCTCTTGTCGTGTACGGGTTCTCGCTGCTCCGCTACCGTCGTTTTCTGAAGATGCAGAACGCCCGCCGACACGGCATCGCCGTCATCACGGATCGTTATCCCCAGACCGAGATTCCTGCGTTCTATGACGGTCCCGGCCTGTCCGCTGCCCGTCCCGGCAACCGCCTTGTCGCGGCGCTCGCCCGCAGCGAGTTCCGGCTCTATGAGAAAATGGCCGCCGTCAGACCGAATCTGGTGATCAAGCTGGACGTCGATCCGCAGACCGCTCTCAGCCGGAAACCGGACCATGATCTGGCGACGCTTACCGCAAAAGTGGCCGCCACCCAGAAGCTGACCTTTGGTGGCGCACCGACCGTGACGATTGACGCCCGCCCCTCCTACGGTCAGGTCAGGGAAGAGGTGACGCGGCTGTGCCGTCCCCTTGTTCTCGGAACTTCCTGATCGGCCAGGTAGCGCGCAGAGCTTTTCCAGCCAGCGTTTCCTGTTGCATCCGCGCCCCTCACCCGCCATGAAGCACGGCGATACCGGGCTTACAGCGCACCCGGTTCAGGATGAAGCAGGACATCGTTCGGATCATTGGCTGTGAAAAACTGGTTTAATGACGGAATACTCAGATCCGTCGTCAAGAAAGCAGGGCAACTTGCTTCCACCAAACTGCTTGGCGGTATCGTCGGACTTCTGGGACTGGTCTGCACGGGACGTGGGCTGAGCGCCGATCTGTTCGGCACCGTCATGCTCATTCACGCCTATGCGCTGGGAGCCTCAGCCCTAACGAAATCCCAGAGCTGGCAGATGATCATCCGTTATGGCGCGCCGGCCCTGACCCGTGGCGACACCTTGCCCGCACGCCTCGCCATCCGGTTCGCCTGCGCGATTGACGCCGTCGCAGGAGTGATCGGCATGATCGGCGCCATGCTGGCCCTATTCTTTTTCGGCACGAAATTCGGTGTGCGGCAGGAACATATCCCGCTCGCCATCGCCTACTGTACGCTGATCCCAACCATGTCCTGTGCGACACCGGCGGGAGCGTTACGCCTGCTGGACCGCTTCGACCTTCTGAGCATCCAGCAGATCGCCACGCCGCTGATGCGTTCTCTGGGGGCCGCAACCGCGTGGATTCTCGGTCTGGGTATGCCCGCCTATCTGCTGTCGTGGTATATCGCGGATATTGCCGGTGATCTCGTCCTGTGGGGCATGGCTTTCGTCGTGCTTGACCGCCACAGAATGCTCGATGCCCTGCGTCCGAGTCTTTTCGCCGCTCCACGCAGGCTGCCGAAAGTCTGGAGCTTCATCTGGACGACCAATCTCAACACCACTCTGGCCGTGGGCAAGGAACCCATCAGCAACGTCATCGTCGGAGGCATGCTGGGACCGGCGGCCGTAGGTGTCTACAAGATCGCTACCTCGGTGATCAATTCCGCGACCAAACCTGCGACGCTGATGGAAAAAGGGTTTTATCCGGAGATCATGCGGCTTGACCCGCACAGCACGCGCCCGTGGAAACTGGCGCTGAAAACCGGATTTCTGGCCGGGTGCATCGGGCTCGCCGTAGCTCTGGCGATCATGCTGCTCGGCCACCCGGTCGTTTCGCTCTTCGGCAAAAAATACCGGGAGTCAGCCAGCCTTCTCATCATGATGGCCCCCGCGCTGATCATCACGCTGAGCGCCTTCCCGATGGAATCCCTGCTTTATATGGCGGGCCGCCCAAAAGCGCTGTTTTACTCGCATATCGTCGGCACGGGCGCCTATATTGCGGCATTGGTCTATATGACCCGGCATTTCGGATTATACGGCGCAGGCGCAGCCTTTATCGTGGGACCGCTGCTGCTGTCGCTCTGCTCACTGATCCCGACCGTCTATTGCTTTTTCAATCGCCGCTCGATCATCCCGCCGACCCCTATCCAGATCACTGCCGACGAAGTCGGGATGGAAGAAGCAGCGCTCGCAGAAGGCTGAGGGACCATTCCCCGGCGTTTCACCAGTTTTTCTTGAATACCACGGAGCTTCTGGTAATTTTTTTCAAGAACTGTAGAGACTCTGCTCTTTTCTTCCAGAAAAGAAGAAATCAACATCTCCGCGCATGCTACGGACGAAGCAACATCTGCCTGAGATTTTCAAAGCGAGCGTGATTCAGTGGATGCGGCATTTCCAGCGCGCGACGCTCCAGTTGCCAGACCCGTTCAAACCCCAGAACCAGTTGCTCCAGCAACCTGCGCCCTGATGCTCCCTGATGCTCATTGCGTCCGACCATGACACGCTCCGCCAAGACAAGAAGTCCTCTCGCGACATCAAGTTCGCCATAATCACAGGCAAAATGGGCATCAGCCAGCAGACGGCGCGTAAGGGTACGTCCGTTGCGGCTTGTTCTTGCTCTTTCATCTGTAACTGATCCGGTCTCCGCCAGATCGTCACATCTGCGTCCGTAATCCATTATTCAATGCTGCCCGCATTGCTTGAGTGTCTGCGGGAAGACATCCGACGTAGACACCAAAGGAGTGTCCGGTAAAAGCTTTTCCGAGAACACAGTCTTTTTGAAAAGGCAGCAAGCAGACCCTTGACCGCCTTTATCCACAGGTTCTTACGGAACGGTCTTCAACCAAAAACCTCATTTTCAAACGCTTCTTCCCATGTCCCGGCCGTCGAAGCCCGGCTGTATTCCGTCGCCCGGTTTTCAAAGAAGTTCGTGTGTTCGACAGCATTAAGCATGTCATCCACCCAGGGCAGCGGATTGCGGTCAAGCCCACCATAAACGGGATCAAGACCAATCTGACCCAGACGACGATCCGCGATAAAGCGGATATATGCCTTGACCTGATCAGCATCCAGACCCTCCACGGGACCGGCCTCAAACGCCAGATCGATGAACGCGTCTTCGTGCTCGACAATGGTCTCGCAGATTTCGGTAATTTCGCTCTTGAGCCGGTCTGTCCATATCTCCGGGTTTTCATGGATGAAGGTCCGGAACAGACGCGCGACAGACAGACAGTGCAGCGTTTCGTCCCTGACCGACCAGCTCACAATCTGTCCCATGCCCTTGAGCTTGTTGAAGCGCGGGAAGTTCAGCAGAATGGCGAACGAGGCGAAAAGCTGAAGACCTTCGGTAAAAGCGCCGAAAGCTGCAAGTGTTTTTGCGATTTCATGCTTACTGTCGACCGAGAAGGTCTGCATGTAATCGTATTTGTCCTTCATCTCCTTGTATTTCAGGAACATGGAATACTCGCTTTCGGGCATTCCAATGGTGTCAAGGAGATGGCTGTAGGCAGCGATGTGGATCGTCTCGATATTGGAGAACGCCGACAGCATCATGAGCACTTCAGTCGGTTTGAAAACCTGACTGTATTTCTTCATGTAGCAGTTGTTCACTTCCACGTCGGACTGCGTGAAGAAGCGGAAAATCTGCGTGACCAGATGGCGCTCGCCATCATTGAGAACGCGATGCCAGTCCTTCACGTCGTCGGCCAGCGGCACTTCTTCCGGCAGCCAGTGGACACGCTGTTGTGTGAGCCATGCGTCATAGGCCCACGGATAGCGGAATGGCTTGTAGACTGGGTTGGCGGTCAGAAGGTCGAACTTCTCATGGTCCTGCATCGTCATCACGGCACCTGCTGTCGGAAAGAAAGGGCGCGGAAAGCGCTACGGCGTTGCCTGAACTGATAACGCCGCAGATTGCGGATTTCCAGAATATAAAAACCGAAATCACCTTGTTTTATCGAATAATTTTTACATAGACCCTACACACGGAAAGAATAGGGACAGCAAAGGTCCATACCCGTTCAGAAGAGCCTATGCGCCTGCCTTACTGGCAGGAAAGGCATTCCTCATAGTTGCTGCTCCCCGCACCGGTCTCCGCCTGAGGCTTCAGATCCATCTCATGCTTCTGTGAGACGTTGCTCACCGTGTCAGCGCGCTGGATGGAAAGGGAACGGCAGTAGTAAAGCGATTTGACGCCCTTCTTCCACGCCTGAAAGTGGATCTGGTGCAGGTCGCGCTTATGAACATTCGCAGGCAGGAACAGATTGACCGACTGCGCCTGACAGATGAACGGCGCACGATCGGCCGCATGTTCGACAACCCAGCGCTGATCAAGTTCGAAGGCGGTCTTGTAGACGTCCTTCTCATCCTGCGTGAGAAAATCGAGATGCTGCACGCTCCCCTGATTCAGGGTGATGGACGACCAGACATCATCCGTATCCTGCTCTTTCTCAACCAGCAGCTTTTTCAGATGCCGGTTGCGGACGGAAAACGATCCGGACAGCGTCTTCTGCAGGAAGACGTTCGCCGTGATGGGCTCGATCCCCGGGCTGGCGTTGCCAGCAATGATGGAGATCGACGCCGTCGGAGCGATGGCCAGTTTATTGGAAAACCGCTCTTCGAAGCCATATTCAGCCGCGTCCGGGCAGGGGCCACGGGTTTTGGCCAGTGATCTGGACGCTGCGTCCGCCTGTTCGCGAATCTGCTTGAAAATCTTGCGATTCCAGACTTTCGCGATGACGCTCTCGAACGGAACCTTCCGCGCCTGCAGAAAGGAGTGGAAACCCATCACGCCGAGACCGACCGAGCGCTCACGCATCGCCGCATAGGCGGCGCGATGCATTTCCTTCGGCGCACGGTCAATGAAATCCTGCAACACGTTATCCAGAAACAGCATCACGTCTTCGATGAACTGCGGATTATCGTGCCAGTCATCCCACGTTTCGAGATTGAGCGAGGACAGGCAGCAGACAGCGGTCCGATCCTTGCCGTGATGATCGATCCCCGTCGGCAGCGTGATTTCCGAACACAGATTGGAAGTCTTCACTTCCAGACCGGCCAGCTTCTGGTGCTCCGGGCGGGCGTTATTCACGTGGTCGGAATAGACGATGTAAGGCTCGCCCTGCTCCATGCGTGCGGTCAGGATACGAATCCAGAGCGACCGTGCCGACACCTTGCGAATGACCGTATGATCCTTCGGCGACAGGAGCGCCCACTGCTCATCAGCCTCAACGGCGCGCATGAACGCGTCGGTGACCAATATGCCGTGATGAAGGTTGAGAGCCTTACGATTCGGATCGCCACCGGTCGGCCGACGAAGCTCGATAAATTCCTCAATCTCGGGATGCCATACCGGCAGATACACCGCAGCGGAACCGCGACGCAGCGACCCCTGTGAGATCGCCAGCGTCAGACTGTCCATCACACGGATGAATGGAATGACACCAGATGTCTTGCCGTTACGACCGACATTCTCACCGATGGAACGCAGATTTCCCCAGTAGGAGCCGATGCCACCACCTTTCGACGCCAGCCAGACATTCTCGTTCCAGAGACCGACAATGCCATCAAGGCTGTCGGAGGCCTCGTTCAGGAAGCAGGAGATCGGCAGTCCCCGGTTCGTGCCGCCATTCGACAGAACCGGCGTTGCCGGCATGAACCAGTGGCGGGAAATATAGTCATAGAGACGCTGCGCGTGAGCGGCGTCCGCGCCATAATAGGAGGCGACGCGCGCGAAGAGATCCTGATATCCCTCATCCGGCAGAAGATAGCGGTTATCAAGCGTGGCGCGACCGAAGTCGGTCAGAAGGGCATCCCGGGAGCGATCGACGCGGACAGGATGATGTCCTTCGAGTTGCACGATATCATCCAGCATATCGGGCTCGAAGAGGGAACCTTCATCCTCGGAATGGCTGGCGGGGGCACCGGAGAGGGTATCAGACATGTCTGTAGTCAAGCTCACTCAGGTTGCTCCGTGCACTCAGGCAATTCAGGCAGAATCAAGGACACGGACGTTTAGTCCCGCGTTCCGGGGACACAATATGCGGTGTGGCGTTTAACTGCTAGCACAAGATATAGGGCAAAAGCACAAAAAAAGTGTTGACGTCTGAAAGGCGGCAGCCTTCTGCAAAACAGGACTCAGACGTCCGTTTCAACCCGCCCATGTTCCTTTTTTGTTCCCAAAATCCACGTCATGCAAGCCCCTCCCTGCATGACGCACCGCAACCCCGGTCAGCCCGACGATAATTGCCGGTATCGACTGCATTTCATTCAGGAAACGCAGTCACCGATCAGTCCCGAGAGTTCCATTCTCTGCCGCGATTCTGCGATTCCGTCCCCCACCGCCAGCGCCGCTTCCAGCGCACGACGTCCGGCCTCCGCGTCCACCTTTACGGGCGCGCCATCCAGACAGGAGGCCGCGAAGGCGCGGTGCTCGGCTTCCAGAGAATCGTGCTCTTTCCATGAGGCAGCCTCCCGTCGGAAACCGCCGGTCCCCGGCAGCGGCATCCCCTTCTCACGCCCGATCATCACCAGTTCACGCTTGCCAAAATCGGCCGACAGATAACCTTCGGCAGAGAACAGCCGCATCTTCCGCTCGGTTTTCAGAGAAATCCGGCTGGCCGTGATGGTCGCCACACACCCGTTCTCGAATCGCACACGGGCATTGGCGATGTCCTCGTGCTCTGAACTGACAGCCGCGCCGATGGCGTCCACCTGCGCGATCGGGCTGTCCACGATGGCGAGAATCAGGTCGAGATCGTGAATCATCAGATCGAGAATCACCGATACATCCGTGCCACGCGGCTTGAACGGCGCGATGCGGGTTGCCTCTATATAGAGAGGGCGTCTGATTCGCGCCGTGATGGCCTCATATTCCGCCGAGTAGCGAAGCAGATGTCCGACCTGAAGCACTTTACCGGCATTGTCAGCCAGTGTGACCAGTTCGTCCGCTTCCGCCAGAGTCGCCGCCATCGGCTTTTCGACCAGCACATGCTTTCCCGCCCGGAGCGCCTGCACGGCCAGAGTGAAATGCAGTTCCGCCGGAGCCGCGATGATCACGGCCTCGACCTGAGACAGCAGCTCATCAAGATCGCTGAATGCTCTCGTACCCGCTTCCTTCGCCAGCGCTTCAGCTTTTGCACGGTCCGGGTCGAACAGCCCCACCAGCGTCTCCCGAGCCGCTGCGGCTGATTTCAGGGCGTGAAACCGTCCGAAATGCCCGCATCCCACAAGCCCCACCCGTAGCGTTGAGGAAGAGTCGCCCTGAACCATGGTTTCGTCCCTGAACCTGCTAGAGCAGCATCCGATCAGACGGAATCGTCTGGTCGGATGTTGCTCGACAAACAATGAGTTAGAGCCGCATCCGTGATCCAGTCTGAACGGACGCCGCTCTAGTGGATCGCAAGCAAGCACGGGAGGACGCCGATGGGAACACCCCTGCCGTCATAGCGGCGTAGAACCATTCCTCTGACGCCCGGTCAGGACAGGTTCGGGCTGCTCCTGCTGATCACAACCGCCGAAAATTTCCGGATGTCGCCTTTTTTAATCAGATGGCGTCCCGTTAAGTTTTTTTTGGACAGAGGCTTCACCGGAAACCTCTTCACGGTCTACAGCGCCGCCTCACCGCACGCTCCGGAAATAGGGCAGTCCCAGAGCCGCGGGGGCCTCTCCACCACGGCGTTTTTTCCGTCGAAGCAAGGCAGGCAGCATGATGAAGGCCAGCGTTCCCACATAAGGAAGCATGTTCAGGACAGGTGCTGCGATGGGCCAGCCCCTCGCCTGCCCCAGAAACCCGATGGCGCTGATGAGACCGAACAGCAGTCCTCCTGCCGCCGCATTGAACGGCCTGAATCCGGCGAAAATGACCAGAGCGAGGGCGATCCAGCCACGGCCCGCCACCATGCCTTCCGACCAGCTTGGAATGACGGCAAGACTGAGATAGGCCCCCGCCGCACCCGCCAGCGCAGCTCCCAGCGTGACGTACCAGAACCGAATGGCCCTGACCGAAATCCCCACAGCATCCGCAGCGGCAGGATTCTCACCGACAGCCCGCATGTTCAGGCCGTGACGGGTGTGAAAAAGCAGCCAATGGCAAAGCGCTGGAAGCAGGAAATAGGCCGGAACGATCAGCAGATTCTGGGCAAAAAACGCGGGACCGATAATCGGCAGCGCCGACAGGACGGGAATCGATACAGGCGCGAAGGTCACGGGAACGGGCATCCCCGCCACAGAGTGACCGATCACGGCGGATAATCCGACTCCAAGGAAAGTCATCGCCAGTCCGCACAGAACCTGACTGGCCTGTACAAAAACCGTAGCGAAGGCGAACGCCATCCCGCCCAGAGCCCCGACGGCTGTGGCCGCCAGAAGGGCGAGCCAGGGATTGCCGGTTGAAACCACTGTCAGAACGGCAGTGGCCGCACCGACGGAAATCAGCCCCTCAACGCCGAGATTGGTCACCCCCACACGTTCGGCCATGACCTCCCCCACGGAAGCAATGGCGAGAACGCCACCCGACAGGGCGGCGGTTGTCAGAAGCGCCGTCAGCATCTCGATCATGATGCGCTCCTTGCCGCACGATCTGTGGTGGACGGCGTCACCGCCCGATAATGCGCGCACTCATCGGCTATGGCCACGAGCAGAAGGACCAGCCCCGTGATGGCCAGCACCACCGTTGCCGCGACCTGCTGGGTCTGAAGCACGATACCGACATCGAGGATCAGCGCCATGAGAAGAGCGGCGGGAATGACCGCGAGACAGGACCCACGCGCCAGCACGGCCACGACAATGCCGAGGTAGCCGAAATTGTCCGCCATACCACCCTGCAAACGATGGACCGTTCCGGCGACCTCGAACATCCCCGCCAGAGCGGCAAGACTGCCGGACAGAAGCATGGCTGAAATGATTCTCATCCTGACCGGCATACCCGCATACCGCGCCATACCGGCGCTGGCCCCGCTGATCCGCACCTCGTAGCCCCAGCGTGTGGAGGACATGATCAGGGCCAGCCCTCCCGTGATCAGCAGCGCCAGCGGGAAGCCCCAATGCACCACGCCCCACAGATCAGGGATGCTCACGCGTAGACGTTCCGTTGAGGCCAACGCCCCGGTCACACGATCACGCCAGGGGCCGGTCGCCAGCCAGTAGACAAGCAGGCTTGCGACGAAATTCAGAAGCAGCGTGGTGATGATCTCGTTCACGCCCGCAAAGGCGCGGGCCAGAGCAGGCAGCAGAATCCAGATCATCCCGCACAACACCGCCACAAGCGCCATCAGCGGCAGGATCAGGATGGCAGGCCCATGCACGAACAATCCGACACCAGCCGCTCCCGCAGCGCCGAGATAGAACTGCCCTTCTCCGCCGATATTCCACAGCCCCATGCGCCGGGTCACCGTCACCGCGCTGCCTGTCAGCAGGAGCGGCGTCATGAACAGTGCGAGATCCTCCAGCCCGAATCGTGACCCTATCGTGGACGTCAGAACCAGCCGCGCCAGTTCACTGACATGCCGTCCGGACATCGCCAGCAGCAGGCTGACCACGCCCACCGACACCAGAATCGCGATGGACCGGCAGACCAGTATCCTGCGGGCGGAGGCTGTCGGGAATCGCTGGAAACGGCTCATGTCACCGCCTCCGCCCGGACCGTAGCGCCACCAGTACGTCCCCCCATGAGCAGACCGATCTCCTCGCTATCGGCGGTAGCGGAGTCGACGACGGCCATCATCCGGCCTCCGCACAGGACGCCGATCCTGTCGGACAGGCTGAGCAATTCCCCCAGATCCTCCGAGACAATGACCACCGCGACGCCTTCGTCCCGCAAGTCGGCAAAATAGCGGTGCATGGAAGCGATCGCCCCAATATCGAGCCCACGGCTGGGATAGGCCGCCACCAGCAACCGCCGGGCGATCCGCATCTCCCGGCGCGCGACGAGGCGCTGCTGATTTCCTCCGGAAAGATTCCGCACGGGCATGGAAAAATCCGGGATACGCACTTCAGCGACGCGGGCAATCGTCTCTGCAAGCGCACGGGCTTCGGCCGCCTGATAAAGCATACCCCTGCCGATCGGAGCCCGACCATATTCCCGCACCGCCATATTGTCCGTGATCCCGAGTGACGGCGCCAGCGCACTGTTCAGACGATCCTGCGGAATATGCCCGACACCCGCTTTTGCAAAAGCCGCAGCACCGGCTGGCGCAGCCTTGCCCTCCAGCAGAACCGTTCCCGCCACGGGCGTTACCAGCCCTGTCAGGATTTCCGTCAACTCGCGCTGACCGTTTCCGGCGACACCCGCCACTCCGAAAATTTCACCGCCGAAAATGTCCAAGGACACATCCGAAAGCGTGGTGACATTCTGTTCGTTGCGAACAGTCACATCACGCAGACTGATCACCGGAGCAGTACTGACCGGAGCAGCTTCACCAGACCGGGAGTGCAGATCCTGCCGCTGGATGTCATGCCCCACCATGGTCGTGGCCAGCATGTTCGGGGAGCAGTCTGCCGTCGCCCACGTGCCTACATTCCGTCCCGCACGCAGGACCGTCACCCGGTCCGTGATCTCCATCACCTCATCCAGTTTGTGACTGATGATGATCACGGCATTGCCTTTTTCACGAAAGGCCCGCAGCGCCGTGAACAGTTCCCGCGTTTCCTGTGGTGTCAGAACCGCAGTCGGTTCATCGAGAATGAGGAGACGCGCTTCACGCGACAGAACGCGCAGGATTTCCACGCGCTGCTGCTCTCCGGCGGACAGTGTTTCCACGCGGGCCGCAGGATCGACCGGAAAGCCGAAGCGCTCCGACAATGCGCGTGTCCGCGCTTCCAGCACAGCACGGGAAGTGCGTTTCGGCGTCTCGCTCCAGCCGAGATGGATGTTTTCCGCCACGGTGAAGGCAGGCACCAGCTTGAAATGCTGGTGCACCATGCCAATCCCGGCACGGATGGCGTCCTGTGGCGTCACAAACTCCGCGCCATAGCCGTCAAGAATGATCTCGCCCGCGTCAGCCTGATAAATACCGGTCACGACATTCATCAGTGTCGATTTGCCCGCGCCGTTCTCACCAAGGAGACCGAGAATCTCTCCCGACCGGACATCCAGATTGACATCTTCGTTGGCGATGACGCCCGGAAAATATTTGGACACGCCAAGCAATTGCAGGACTGGCGGCGTACCGCCCGGGTTTTTCACAGGATCAGCCAAGGCCCGTCATCCCCTGCACGCCCCAGTCCCATTGATAGATGGCGCGGTCATCCATGATCCTGCCTGCTGGAATACGGATGGTTCCGCTATTATCACGGATTGGTCCCTGAAAAGGCGAGTATCCGGCAAGTATCCGGTCACGCATCGCATCCGCCTGTTTTCTGATGTTTTCCGGAACGGTCTGCCCCCATGCGTCACGATCGACACCATGCGCCAGAGTGAGAAAACTTCCGGCAGCTTTCCATGTTCCGTTCAGCCTTGCGCGAACCTGCTCGATGTAAAAGGAGGCAAAATCCAGCACCACGCCACTGACATAGGCGTTGGGGCCAAAACGCCGCATGTCGAGATTCCACATGGCCGCTTTCAGCCCCCGGCTTTCCGCCACGCGCAGATAGGCCGGTTCGTCGGTAATGCCGCACAGGAAATCACACCCGCTGTCAGCCAGCGCGCTGGCGGCCTGCGTCGCAGCCTGCGGATCGAACCATGAATTGATCGCCACAGCCTGCATGGTGCAGGCCGGATTGACCGATTGCGCGCCAAGAAGGGTCGCATTGGCGCTGGCAAAAACGGACGGAATGGGAAAAGTCCCGACATAACCAAGCTTGTTTGTTTTTGTCATCAGGCCGGCGGCGATGCCGATAATATAGCTCGGATACCAGTGCGTAATGTAATACCAGCCAAGATTACGGGTGACAGACGTGCCGTCACATTCCAGAAACGCCACTTCCGGAGCCCGGTCGGCCACATCCTTGATGAAATCGCCATAATTCGACGTCCCGAACACCATATTCGCGCCTTCCGCCACGAACTGACGAAAAATACGGGTAGCATCGGCGGAATAAGGCACACTTTCTACAAAGACTGTCCGAAGTCCGGGAAAAGCCTTGCGAACCGCCTGCACGCCTTTATCATGCGCCGTGTCCCAGCCTCCGTCCGTGATCGGTCCTGTATGCCCGAAAGCGATAAGAGCATCTTCCTCCCTTACAGGCGGCAGACCAGACGCCGGTTCCGCCGCATTCACGGCAAAAGGACTCAACGCTTCTCCTGCCGCAAGAATACCGGCCCCTTTCAGCAAACTCCGTCGTGTGGGAAAAAGCAGCGCGTTTTGCTGGAGAACGGGGAACGTGCGCGTCACTGTGGGTCTTTCCCTTTCAGGACACCCTGTGACGTCACAAAGTCCCCTCACCTCGTTTCGAAACCGTTTTATCAGATTTATTGAGGTCTCTCCGCCGGTCAAGACAAATCAGATGACTTGCTCAATAAAATGCCAGCACTTTCCGCCCTGCGCACAGCATCTTCCAACGGTGCGATACCACGACAGGCATCCAGCACAATCACGCTTTCAAATCCGTCATTCTTCGCGTCGATGGCTGTCGCCGTCACGCAGTAATCCAGCGCCAGCCCGGTGACAAAAACGCGGCTGATCTTCCGCTCGTTCAGCCAATCCTTCAGAATCGTGCGTGTTACACCGTCATTTTCCAGAAATGCCGAGTAGCTGTCCACGGAGAGCGACTGTCCCTTGCGCAACTCCAGACTGACCACCCCGCGCTCCAGCGTTCCCGCCAGCGCCGCGCCAAGCGTATCAGCCACGCAGTGCGAAGGCCACGGGCCACCCTGCGCTTCGAAAGAACAATGAGCCGCCGGATGCCAGTCCTGTGTCGTGACGACCGCACCGAATGGCAACGCCATCAGACGATTGATGACAGGTATCACCGCGTCGCCTTCCGGCACGGCAAGAGCGCCATCGGGGAGGAAATCGTTCTGGACATCGACGATCAGCAGAGCGTCAGCGGAGGATATCTTTCTCATTTCGCAATGATAACGCGCATCATACGACCTGTCTTTACTTCTTGTGCGGATGACTGTTCGTTGCCTGCCCGGAGATTGAGGATTATGGCTGCACGGAATACTGACCACTCAGGAGCCCGGAATGTTCATCATCGGCAAAATTCTGACCATGATCATGATGCCGACCGCGCTGCTTGTCGAAACCCTCCTGTTCGGGCTTCTCCTTCGTCGTTTCCTGTTCGGACGTGCGCTGACCACGCTCGCCGCCGCAGCATTGGCGTTCTGCCTGATTTTTCCGGTTGATCAGTGGGCGATCAGACCAATTGAGGATCGCTTTCCGCAGATCCGGACTCCACCCGGACATGTAGACGGAATCATCGTTCTTGGCGGCTCGATAGACTGTCTGACCAGTGAGGATCGACAGACGCCAGTGACAGGCGCCGCCGGTGACAGGCTGACCACTTTTCTGGCGCTCGCCCGGCGTTATCCCGACGCCAGGCTCGTCTTCACGGGTGGTTCAGGTGATATCGAACAGGGCGTCACCACCGAGGCGAAATGGGTGCGTCTTCTGTTTGAAAGTCTCGGCCTGCCCGATGACCGTGTGATTTATGAAAATCGTTCACGCACAACACGGGAAAACGCTACGGACAGCTTTGCTCTGGTGCATCCGAAACCTGACGAGACATGGGTTCTGATCACATCCGCCAGTCACATGCCCCGTTCCGTCGGCGTCTTTCGCAAGGCCGGATGGCACGTTCTCCCCTGGCCGGTCGGTTATGTGTCGCGCGATCGCCTTCGCGGCTACTCTCTCTCATTGGGCAACCGCTTCGCGACGCTGGACTGGGCCGCCCATGAGTGGATCGGCATGGTGGCCTATCGGCTGAGAGGCTGGACGAACACGCTTTTTCCAAAACCGGAAAAAGACTGACAAATGAAAACGGTTTTCAGAACAACTGCATCGGATGAAAGAAGTGCATCAGCAGCACGTCTTTCTCCGGACTTCGATCTGACGGACGCACAGAAACATCTGGTCGATCGCATTGTCGGGTTCTGTGAAACACACACTCATGACCAGCAGGCGGTCCTCGTTCTGGAAGGCGATGCCGGAACAGGGAAAAGCCTTGTCTTGAACACAGCTTTTTCACGCATACAGGAACAGGCGCGAAGTCGTGACGGCATATACCCCCTACAGGAGACCAATAACATCCTGCTTGTCAACCATCCTGAAATGATCAAGCTGTACCGAAATATCGCTGTCAACATTCCGAACCTTCGCAAGAAAGACTACGAACGCCCGACAAGCTTCATCAACAACCTGCACAAATCCTCTGGCCATGCCGACATTGTTTTCATTGATGAAGCCCATCTTCTGCTGACACGCAGCGATCCCTACAATCATTTTCGTCAATCGAACCAGCTTGAGGAAATTCTCAGGCTGGCACGCGTGGTTGTCATGGTGTTTGACCCACGTCAGACACTGAAATTCAAGGGCTACTGGGACAAGGCTCATCTTCGGGCCCTTTTGCAGGACATTCCCACCGAGACGATCCGCCTGACAGATCAGTTCCGTGTGCAGGCGCATCCGGATGTCATGCGGTGGATCAGGGCATTCTGCGACGGCCAGTTACTCACGCTTCCGGCAAAGCAGGAATATGATTTCCAGATCTATGATGACGCCGCAAGAATGTACGAAGACATTCGTGAATGCGACCATCGCTGTGGCCTGTCACGCATTCTGGCCACCTATGACTTCCCCTATACGCTGAACGGGAATGATCATTTCGTACAGACCGGTGATTTCCGTCTGAGATGGGACAGAAATCAGCCATCTCATCCACTACCCTGGGCCGAACGGCCAGACTCGATTGACGAGGTCGGGTCAGTTTATACCGTGCAGGGGTTCGATCTGAATTATGCAGGCATTATCCTCGGCCCGTCCGTCTCCTACGACAGGACGACCGACAGAATAACTCTCGATCCTGCACTTTACGAGGACAGCGCCGCCTTCACCGGACGCGGCAACCTTGTCGATACGGACACAGCCAAACGCCACGTCATGGCCAACGCCCTGTTCGTCATCCTGACACGCGCACGGAAAGGCCTGTTTCTGTATGCACATGACGAGGCGCTACGCGCCCGGCTGCATGTGCTCTGGAACAATCGGGCCTGAAAAAAGCTGATCCGCTCTCAGATATGCAGCACATTCTGGCAAATGGAGCGGGAAAAAACACCTGAATCGAGTTCGTTCGGCAGCAGATCAATCAGTTTCAGTTCGTCAGCATATTGCGCCATCTGATCACGCAGCCAGTGTCCCAGAAGATGAACCGGTGCAGGCTGATGCGCCAGCATCTGTTTGACATCATCATCATTCATATCGGGAATATGGCCAGAAAGAAGCTGGGCCGTTTCATCACGATGCTTCTCAATCCAGCGACAGGCATCCCGCAAGGCCAAGACAACAGCCAGCGCGCCCTTGGGATCTTCAGAGAGAAAATGGTTGGAAAGTCCGAAAACCTTGCTCACCCGCTGAGCATAATTGCCCGTCGTCGATCCGGCGAGTTCCGTCAGAAAAGACTGATTTTCCGACAAAAGCTGCCAGCCATCCGGATCATGCAACACCACACCATCCACTTCCCGGCCATCAAGCGCCTGATCAATTCTGTCTTCCGATACGGACCGCCAGAGCACATCGGACGGGTTGATCCCCTTTCGTCTCAACAGGACTGAGAAAAAACGCTGATCAGCATAGTCCTCATTCAGGACCGCTATCTTTTTGCCGACTACGTTGTCGATTTTTGTAATGCCGTTGTTTTTTCGTACCAGAAGCCTGAACGTGCCCGCACTCAGACCTGCCACCAGCATTGCCGGCACGCCTTCATGCAGCCGTGGAAGCCACGACAGGGCGGCACCGGCGGCTCCCACCACCTCGCCTTTGGAAAGAGCGTCAATTGCCTGCTGACCGGTGATACAAGGACGCGCCGTGATTTCCAGATTATAGCGACTGAAAAAACCACGCTCCTGTGCGACGATAAATACAGGATCGTCTTCTGGCGATGGCCATGACAGGACAAGGCTTCTGGGCTGTCCATCAGGTTCCTGAAGAGCCCGAGTTGGATGGGTAAACCGCCATCCCAGACCGCCCAGCACGCAGGTTCCGGCTACCGCACCGGCAGCCGTCAAGACACTCCGACGACTGCTCATACCGCTTTTTTTCACGGGCTTTGTATCCATCTGCCAAACCTTCTTTGCTGCGGCTCGCTTCCCAAACAAATCTAGCTGCCCTCAGGTTGCTGCAATGTCAAAACTGCCTGAAAAAAATCTCCCGGAGGGGCTTTACGAGGGTATCAGGGTTGGCTATACGGTCGCCAACAACTGGTCCCGAATAGCTCAGTTGGTAGAGCAAGCGACTGTTAATCGCTGGGTCGTAGGTTCGAGTCCTACTTCGGGAACCACACATCTTTTTTCTCCAATATTTTCAATATGTTGCGGCTTGTTTTTGCCCCGTGCTGGCATATCGCCAGAAAAGTGGGACATATCGGCAGCACCAAAGCGCTCGATAGCCTGCCGCCTTAGCCGGTTCTGATTGGCCTTCGCGGTGTAGATGGCCGTCGTCTTTGTGTTCTTGTGACCCAAAATCGCGGCAATCTCGTATTCACTGCACCCAAGCTCCGCCAGTCGGGTTGCAGTCGCCTTACGAAGACCGTGAGCGGAACAGTGTGGAAGACCAGCTTCCTTGCACCACACCCGAAACTTGTTTCCAAAACTTTCAGCTGTATAGGGATTGCCTCGCACACCCTGAATGAACGTCAGACCTTCCGCAGCACCCGGTGTCGCCTCAATGATGCGCATCAGTTCCGGCAACACCGGCAGCATCATTTCTACAGGTTTGCGATTGCGGTTCTTCCACTGGGTGAAAACCAACTCGCCATTGCGGATGTCCTTCACCCCCAGACGAACCACATCACTACGGCGTTGCGCTGTATAAATCAGGACAGCAAGCGCAAGCCGCGCCTGAGAACCAATAGGGTGAACCGCCTCGAACTGCGCCACCTCATGCGGTTCCCAAGTGTGATAACCATCCCCCTGCGCCGGAATCATCGGCACATCTCTTGCTGGATTGGTCGTGAGGTATCCATTCACTGCACCAAAACCGAGAACTGCCCGCAACGCCCGAAGGATCATATTTCCTGCTTCTGGCCTGCCAGGCGTTGAGTCACGTAGTTTCCGCACATGAACCGGCTGCATAAGCGCAACCGGCAACTCACCCACTGTCTCACAGATACGGTCAGAGGTGATTCGCCGGACATAGCGCGTGCGTTCACTCAGCCGAAGAAAATCACCAGACTGGTAATAACTATGACACAGCTCACGAAACGATCCCGGCGCAATAAATGAACGAGATGGTTTCGCGGGCTGTATCTCTCCTGCCATAGCCTTGCGATATTCCGCATCGAACTCTGGCGTTCCAAGCGCCTCATGCAGACGGATCTTCCGTTGTCCTGGTCGACGAAGATAAACACGAGTATTCCCATGTCGATCCTGATCTTGTGAAACATATTTATATTTTCTGATGATTTCTATCATTTACCCAACAATGCGTCCCAAGGGTTTTTGACATCACCACTCTCATTTATCGTCACACCCGCCGCATGATCGCCAGTGAGACGTCGTGCCGCCGCTTCCAGTGCGGGCTTGTTCCACAGCGCAGCACGACCGTAGCGGAAAGGCTGAGGCACCAACCCTTCACGCGCCATGCTCCACAAAGTGCTTGGTGCAACACTCATCAATGCAGCAGCAGCCTCAGTGCGAAGCAGCACAGGAACGACGCCAGGAGGCAAAGCATCATACTTCACGCCGCACCACCATTCTGATGCGTGCCGGGAGCAGGTAAGCCATCTCCGGTATGACCAGGTTTAGGGGCAAGAGAAGGCATACCCGGCATATCTGCGGGCCAATTAGGAGCATCCAATTTTCCCGCCAAGGGCGTTGCACCGCCAGTTGCGCCCCGCAACACCTCACCGTCCGCATGAGGCGGCAAGCCAACAGCTGCACGTGCCTCATTGGCGGTCATAATACCGCTTTGGACCTGGGCGCAGTTTGCCGCAGCAACCGCACTGTAATTACCCCGTAGAAGACCGCCCATATCCATCTGAAGATGGAAACCAGGCGGCAATACCGCTGCATCAAATTCAGCCTCCAAAACAGCGACAATCGGCGCCAGAGCAAGTTGGGCAAAAGCCGCCATGAACGGAGACATATCAGCTGGCAAGCGCTGCCCAAGCTGTACAAGCGGTTCAGGCACTCGGAAAAGACGACAAATTTCAGCCACGCCGAACTGACGGCTTGAGAGGAATTCTGCATCGACGCTGTTGAGACTGGTCTGGTTGAATTTCCACCCACCTTCCAGCAAAGGCACCTTTCCGGCATTTACTGATCCGCGGTATTCTGAAAGTATTTCCAGAGCTCTATTGACATTGTCTTCTGCTATATACTCTGGCGTAGAAATATAACCGGACGGCCTCATCCCGTTTTTCCAATTATTTTCAGCAACAGAAGCCATTTCAAGGCTTTCACGCACTACTCCCGCAGCTCGCGCAAGAACACTACGTCCGATCAGCCCATTATCCGAGCGCGCCCGAACATGCAGAACTTCAGTGTCCAGCAATCGAGAAGGAAGGCCCAGCAGGCGCGTTTCAGGTGTAGACGTGGTGATGTCATAAACAAGCCGTGCGGCACCGCCCACACTCACAATCTGCGGGCTGATCCATACCCAAGGCACCGGAATCAGGTCTGTCACCGCACCACGGCCATCACGCTGAACCCAGGCGAGGAAATTGCCCTGCATCTGCAACTCAGCCACGCCTTGCGTGATGAAAGCGGGCCAGCTTTGATTCGTATTTGGTCGGGCTACCAGCTTTATAGCAGGCAAAGTCGCTGGAGCTGGCTGGCGTCCTTCATCTGTATCCATCGTGATAGACGCAGGCAGGCTAGCAATGGCCGATGTGGTAATTTCCAGGCAGGCTGTGACAGCGGACAGACTTTCAGACAGCCAAGTTGGCACCGGCGGATGAGCCGCCATCGCTCCACCCAGGTTAAGTCCCGAAACATTCCAGCCATCATTGAACCATCCACCAGAACGTGTTTCGCGAACCAGGACCGGTTCCTTTCTCGCACGCGGATCAAGAGATTTACGCCTTAAAATCCCCATGACAGCCTCATGATTTCAATTTTCCGCGCTCGTTGCGTCTGCAAATCCACCTCATTTTCACCTGGTCTGCTACGCGGTTCCACGAAGGTTTCGCCATAAGCCGGATGACCGGAAATGATGCTGATCTCATGCAGGCGGGCACTGTGGATGACCCTTCTCTCCCGTCCATTCCATTCATCGACAGGATCAGAAAAACCAATGGATACACCGCCAAGATCGCCACGCTGTGCCAATGCATATACATCACGTCCACGTTCTGTATCGGGCAGAGCAAGTGTGAAATGCAAACCATCGGGCTGGTCGTGGAGCGCCAGTGTTCCCGATCGCGTGCGACCAAGCACTTTCGACATATCGTGATCCTGCAAGGCAAGGATGTCTTGCCCCTGACAGGCCGATCGCAATGCGTACGGAGAAAAACACTCTTCAAAGGAGCCAATCTGCGCGGGCTTGCCATACGGCACCGCAAGCCCCTTGAGCGTGAGGCCGGTCCCGGCAGGCGCGATGCCTGCCGAAAATCGGGTTTCCAGTATCCCGCGCTGCATGGCTCAGGTTCCAGCCTTGGGCGTCAACACTGTGAACGCCTGTGAACGACGGACAGCCACATCCGCTGACTGAATAACGCGCACCTGGACGTTGCCGCGCTGATAGGCTTCGCTGGCGTACGGATTTACAAGAATTTCTGCGACGCCCCACAAACCAATCAGCAGGTTTGACCAATCACCTAGGACAAGCGTGCCTGCTGGCACATTCGTGGACCACTGCGCAGGTAGACCGGCAAGCGTGCCGTCTTCCATTACGAAACCAGCCCCCACTGATGCTGCTTTTGGCGTAGCCATGAGCGCAGCCCGAACGCCAGCCCCAACAGCCCAACCATTCGGGACAGCATTGGCCGTTTCCAGATCCGTGAGACATGCAAGAATTTCCGACCAGGTGAGAGCACCAGCCGTATAATCCGTGGTCTTTCCGGCCTGTGGAATAACACCTTTTGGTGTGAAGCCAGTCCCATCGCCAGCAATGGCCGCTGCATCCAACGCCTGCGCCATGACTGCCAGAAGATCAGCCTGCACCAACTCCTGTGCACTCGGCGACGACAGCATGAGCGTATTCCTGCTGATTTCAACAATACTGCCGCATGTCTTGGGCGTCATGACGATACCGTCATACGTCCCATTTCCTGAAGGAAGCGGTTGATTTTCTCCGACCCATGCCGCCTGCGCGGCCGCTGTCTGGCGTGGAATGCCGATGTTGCCCGTCAGTCCTTCGAGCACGCCCGCCCCGAGCTGCTGCGTGATCAGGCGCGCACGAAGAAGCGACACGAACTGATCCGGCCTCTGCTGAGTTGGGATCAAGCTTGCAGCTTCACCAGTGGTCCCTTGTGCGCCTGTTGTGAGCGTTGCGCGTGTTTCCACCGCAGGCGTCAGATCAACCAATAAGCCACCCTGCTGTGGCTTCTGGCCCGTGCGCCGCTCGATCTCGGTAGACAGCTCACGTGCCCGACCAGTGCGAATATCAGTGACACCCGGAAGCTGGGCACGGATCGCGTCGACTACCGTGAAACCGTTACGTGCCTCCTGATATCGCTGATCAGCCGACAGAGGTGTGCCTGGAGCGGAACGCGCCAGGTAATCCATCGTACGCTGACGGGTTTCCTGCGCTTTGAGAGTCGCGCCTTCGGCCTCAAGCTGTTCCCAGCGTTTATTGATCTCAGGACCGGCCTTACCTTGGATAGCCTCCATGTCGGCCAGCACGTCAGAAAGAGTGCGTTCTGCCACGGCCATTACACGATACTCCGCGATGCGGGAGGCACTTCACAGCGTAATGTCGCGTCAACACGCGCAACCAGCGTATCCAGTGGCAAAGCCACAAACCCATCTGCAATGTTGGCACCTGTCTGCGTGGCCGCCCAATGCAAGGAATCCCCGGTGAGGGCTTCGATCACGATGCCCACATCACGCTCTCCGAAACTCACCAGATAATTGTTCCGACCCGGATAAAGCTCACCCGGGAGACGATGGATTCCAGACTGCGTTTCGTCCCCGAAATCGGAAAAGGCTGCTGCAATGGAAGCCGCGCGGCGAACAGGAATCCCCATACGAACCAAGCGAGCCGTCGCGACGATCTGATAGACACGACGCTTGCTGTAGCGGATCGCCGCTCCCTTCCCCACATTCTGCCGATCATCATCAACAGGCAGGATAATTGCTGGCTTGCGGGAACCCCAATTCTTGAGAGTGTTGTGTGAAATCTCGGCAGCGGCGCAGACGTGGGCTGCGCCATACTGTGCCAGATGAAGGTCATTGTTGTCAGGCATGATTGCCTCCTTTCTCGCCAACTAGTGTAGAGAAACACTACATTGGAAGGCAAGAACAAAAGTGGGACAATTCACACAGGAACCTCAGATCGTGGAGGGCAATCCTCTCTACCGATCAGATCTCGGCACAGAGCAAAAGCTGGATAATCGCCATGCTCAGGGGCGAGCGTGCCATCCAGTGATAAAGGCAGTGTCGTCATGACCAGCCGCGCCTTGGCCTTGAGGTCTTCAGGCGTATGGGCAGGCAGGCCCAGAGCTTTTGTCCTCAGATCATTCATGACGTCCCAAAGACGCATTTGCTCCGCTTCAATGTCTGCGGGAATGTCAACGACATGACACCATTCGTCACCCAGCTTGTCGAATGCGTCCAGCACCTTCAGGGTTCGTTCCATCAGGTGCAGCAGCTCGCCGTCATCAGCCTTGTGCGATGACGGAGAAGCTGGATCAGGTGTGGCATCAGGCAGGAAACGGGCTGGATCGCTCAGCATAGCCATGGCATCGCGGCCAGCAGAGTATTCGGACCAGTCAGCCCCACAATCTGACAATGGAGGGCATGCGCCATTCCACACTGAGAACGCGATCTGTCGGGCGAACCAGCCGTCCCATGTGATGGGCGTGACTCTGGCCATGTCCAGGACACCAGCATAAGTTTCATTAAACAAAAAACAGGCTTCCGGCGGCTCCTCCGGACAGCCTTCCAGCAACTCTCGCGCTCTTAGCTCCTTCGCGATGACCTCGCGAGCCTGCCGGATCAGTGCATGATCCGCCGCGTTGAGTGCATGGGTGTGGATGGGGAATGCCTGGGCAAGATCGATCTTGCTTTCATGCGTCGTGGCTGGATTTGTTTTGTCGCTCATCGGACAGCCTCCACCGCGTAGGCATGGCCGGAGGCGACTGGATCAGGTGACCCGAGCCCGAAGACGGACAGGGCGATCAGGAAAGGGACGATCAGCACCGTCAGAATGCTGACGCGTGTGTCTGCCCGCCTGGACGCAGGTGTGCTATGGGCGTTCTCAGCCATTGCCGAAAATATCCTTCGGTTGTGGTTAGACCGAGAGGAAGGCTCCTAACCCTCCCTTTCGGTCGCTCGCGCATTGTCGAACGGCAATTTTAGTGACATAATCATCTCATGAACGCAAGAGAAAATGGCACTAAAATTTCCATTACACCCGGACAAGCCCGTGCGGCTCGTGCGTTCATTGGCTGGTCGCAAGATCAGTTGGCTGAAAACAGCGGCATTCCGAAGCGGACGATTGTTCGATTTGAATTAGGCGAAGGTTCACCCCGAACATCCACGCTGGATGCCATACGGTCCGCCTTGGAAACCGCAGGAGTAGAGTTCATTCCCGAAAACGGCGGTGGCGCTGGCGTGCGTCTACGGGAAAGACTTGTTCCCGCCGACACATCAGAGCTTGCAGACCACGCTCAACGATAAAAAAATAATAGCGCAGCCGTGACTGCGCCTGTGGGCATGTGGATCGAACGTGGAGCCTGTGGGCAGCGGTGTGGTCAGACGGTGGGGAACGCCGTCAGGCGTTATCCACGGGCTGTCCATGCCCTGTCCATGGGTGGAACGTGCCCCGAAGGGCGATCCACATACCCACGGGCGGACGACTGGCACGGAAAAACCGCCACCAGGTAACATCGAAGAATATGACGAGAACCTCACAACAGAGGACACCTTCCAAACTTGAAATTTACTTAGCTTAGCTAGCTTTGATTGTTTGATTGTTTTTCAAAGATCATTCAGAAAATCTGCGCGTGAGCCTGACGCGGTTGCCCCCCCAGATGGGCAGCCATCGCTTACCCTCCCCCAACCCGAGGAAAATCCGTGCGAATTTTCCTGATCAGACGCCACAACCGACCTACCGCCTCAGACTTAGCAAGATGAAATGCTTCAGGGTCACGACGATCCGGAAGCAGCCGTGACACCATGCGGGGAATGTCTTCCAGTTCTTCGATCTGCGTCGGATGCGTCAGATGCGTCACGTTCTTCCTATTATCCCCATGTGCGCGCACGCGCGTATGAGGGTAATGGTTTTTTCCCGACGCATCCGACGCACTTGACGCAAACTCCGGACAAATACCCCTCATTTGTCAGCATCCGCCCATGTCATTGGACGAAGTTCAACTCCACGAAAGCCACGTTTATTCCTCGATCCTTTAGGATCACGACATGGTGCAAACCCACGCTTCTGCATGGCGCTGCTGAAGCCTTTCATTGACCCAGCTTCCTCCCCCACAGACTTGGCGAAAGTTGCCCAGGACTGATACAGCACACCCCCCAAATCTTCCCGCTCACGCCCGACAAAGCACATCGACTCAAGCCATTGGCCCATCACGTCTTGCTCCGCGAAATACTGCTCGGTTGCGACTGTGACCGCACCTGGACGGACCAGCCCGTTCATTTGCCAGTCAATCGCGCCATCAATCATCCAGCGCAGAATGGCCGGCCATTCGTGTTTCAGCTTCTGTTCAAGCTGTGGGTCTGGTGTGGCGGGCTTGTGCTCAAAGCCGACGATATTGAAACGACGACGCAGCGCATCATCCACTGAGTGCAGTACTGGCTTATGATTTCCCGTGATCATTAGCTTGAATGTTGGGCGAAACTGGAAATTATCCTGCCGCATGAACCGCGCCGTGATGACGTCACCACCAGTGAGTGCCTTGATCCGCGCTTCGGCCCACGGCCTGCCTTCCTCGGTTTCGGAAGCCGTCACCAGCCTTGCGCCACGAAGCATAGCAAGATCTGTCGTGTGACGATCCACACCGCTGGCAATGAAGGCTTCCATAGCTGCATTGGTGGCATAGCTACCGAGAATTCCAGCAACCGTATTGAGAAACACAGATTTTCCGTTTCCACCGGGACCATACAGGAAAAGCAGAGCATGTTCGCGGGTGTCACCAGTCAGACAGTAACCGCACCAGGAGCGCAGGAAGCGGATCATTTCCTGATCACCGTTCGTGGCTTCAAACAGAAAGCGATCCCACAACGGACAATCCGGCGTTTCTGCTGGTACTACCGCGCAATGTTGTGTTATCAAATCGACCTGCCTCGCCTCACGTAGTTTGGCGGCGCTTAGGTCAACGGTTCCGTCTGGCGTTCCAAGCAACAGCGGATCGGTGTCCCATACAGCGGAAGTCACCGCGAATGAGCGTGCGGCGCGAACCAGAGACTCAACTCCTCGCGCCGCCGCTGCCTTTGCCAAGGCAGCAGCTCCCTTCACATCGTCATGCGCAGCAATAAGACGGCGGCCAATTGTCCGGCACCAATCATACGCCAGTGATGTTTCTTCCAATTCCCAGAAACTACCGTTCCAGAGAAACCATTTACTCGCATGATGATCAAATCGCAGGACATTGGCAAAGCAGGCTTCAAATGCCAACGCAACACCATCTTCGGTGGCCGGAAAAGCCGACAGGTCGATGCTGTCCAACCCATCGCCTTTTCGAGCAATGAGACCCGTTTGTGCCTGGACACGTTCAGCGGACTCAATGGCGCGACGAACACGCTCAAAATTTGCTCCCGTCATGGCCGCACCCCGAATGAGCTAGCCATCTGCTCCAGTTTCGGTGGCAACTGCCCATGCCGTGCCATCACAGCGAAGCCAGACTGATAAGCCCGCCACATCTGGTCCATGACGCCATCAGCACCGCGTCGCTCATGCGCTAAGACCAGCAAGAAATTCAAGGTCAGCAGTTCAGCAGCTTCCTGACCTTGTGCTGCTGTTGGCACCTTACCTTCAGCCCGAAGCCAACGATCAAGACGAGCCACTACATCAGCGACCATCTCACGTGCCAGGTCAGGTCCGGCAGCCGGATCGACTCGCGCACTCATTGTGCCGTCTCCGAGTCGAAAAGTGGGACACTCGCTCTTGAAAAAGCGCAGAAATCCGTTCGGATTTTTTTGCCCCACATTGAAGCAAGGTATTGTTTTATTTCTTTTTCTTCACGCCTACTTCGGGAACCACCTGTTTCATTTTCCTTTAAAATTAGCCGGACATGCCATTCCAAAAAATGGTTGCCCTGTGCTTTGATCACTTACGAACAGATGATCAGAACGCTGTTCCTGAATCTGAAATCACAAGAGATTTCCATCTCATTCCCTTGGTGATTACTGCATTTCCACCACATTGCGCGTGCGATATCTCACTCTACCGACCCGTTTACGCGACATAATGCGTTCCTGTTTGCATTCACTTGGGAACGGTATTGCCCGCCTCCCGTGTGAGCCGGAGGTCCGAAGGCTTCAAATCCCCGAAGCCTGAGCCTAAGCTCTCCACGAACTGAGGGGAGCGGACTCCATGAAGCGCCGGATTGCGAAAAGTCTTTTGGCTGTAGTGTGCGGTCTGTCGGGTGAAGCGATGGCTGCTCAGGCTCGGGAGAGTGCACCTCCGCTCGCTCACGTCTCGCTTGATGAACATGAGCATGTCCGGCTGAATAACGCAGGGCTGGATGCCTCTGTCGATCTGGTGGAGAAACCTGACTGTAGCGCACCGACCCTGCTGAGCGGAGATGATGCGCTGGTTTCAGGAGCCTGCCGCATGGCCGTGCTGACACTGAAAGACGGCACCCACCCGGATCGACCTGCCTTCACCACACTGCTGACTCCCTATAGCCGGGATGGCAGCGATGTCCGCGATCTTCAGCTTGATCTACGCCGTCTGGATGCCGCCTCGCCGCTCCCGCAGGCTGTTGTATCAGTCTATACCGGAGGCGCTCATTGCTGCGCCCTGACGTCGGTCATTGGCATGACCAAAAGCGGCACGTGGAGCGCCACACGCCCCTCTGAACTCTCGGGCGAGGACCGCCCGCTCTTCACCAACATCGACAAGGATGCCGCGCAGGAAATCGTCACTGGTGACAGCAGCTTTCTTTATACCTTTGCGTCCCATGCGGGCTCCTACACACCAGCCGTCATTTACCGCTACACCGATGGACGGCTTGTAGACATCACGACGGATAGTGTTTCCCGCCCCTATCTGGAACAGAGCCTGAAAGAGAACGAAGGGTTCTGGGTCCAGCAGAATCGTAACGAGCCAAACGGCTTTCTGGCCTACTATGTCGCCACCAAAGCCAATATGGGCCAGTTTCAGGCGGGATGGTCCTATATGCTGCCGCGCTATGACCATGAACTTGATGCCGGATTTTCGCTTTCCCGCTGCACACTGGGAGGACGGCTGGAAGCGGAATGCACTGCCGAGGAACAGGCTCTCCTGCCCTTCCCTCAGGCGCTGGCCGGATTTCTGGTTGCCGGCAATTACGTCACCTCCGAACAGGCTCTTGCTGTAGCACCGGAAGCCGAAGCCGCAATCCGGGCGGCAGACCACTACAGCCCTGACTTCTCCTGTCGCACGCCGCCCCAGAAAAACGGTGTAGCAACGATGCTGTGCGAAAACAGTCAGGCGGCAGAACATGAACTTCAGTTCGATCAGGTCTATTACGCCCTGCGTCAGCTTGTCGGACCTTCCGGCTGGCGTGCGCTGAAGCAGGAAATCATCCTTGCCGAAAATACCGTTGACCAGCAATGCGGTCTTCCAGTTCCCGGCGAGACAGACCAGACGCTGCCGCCTAATGCCGCAGGCTGCTACGCGACTGGTATGGACAATCTCTCCGAGCTGTATCGCAAGAAACTGTCCGGCGCAGCGCTCGAAGAATCAAAAAGGCCGATTGACCAGCATATCGCCCTTCAGCGACGCCTGATCAAGCTTGGATACCTTCCGGCAGGTTCAATGGCTGACGGTGTTTATGGTGAATCCACACGAACAGCCATTGCAGCATGGCAGCGTGACACCGGCCGACCGGAGAATTCATCTTTCCTGTCTGATGCAGACGCCGCTGTCCTGCTTGGCGTTCCATCCGCTGCCACAGAAATCAGCCATGCCTCCGCAGCAGTATCACAACAGGCGACCTTACCTTCTCCAGACATTGCAACGCCCTCTTCTGCTCAAGTCACGAAAAGCTCTTTCCAGTTTTTCGGGATTTCCGGAATTGCAGCGATTCTGGCCATTGCTGCCGGGCTCACCCTGTATTTCGTGCCATTCGTGATTGCCTGTATTCGTGACACGATACGGAAACCCGCCGTCTTCGCCGTCAATCTTTTCTTTGGATGGACAGCGCTCGGATGGATTGCCGCGCTGGTCATGGCATTGACATTTACACCGCTAAACACAGAAACTTCTTCAAGGGAACAACTGTGAGACTACACAGGACCGCCTCCTCACGACAGTCCTGATACCTGATATCCCGCCAATCAATCAGGGTGAAACCGGACTTGCATTCACCAGCGTCCGGACACCCGGCACGATAGCAATCAGCAGCCCCCCGGGAGGCTGAGGCAGGGGTGGAGACAACAACTGCCAGGATGATGCGGCAAAAGCTTCCTGCTGCTGGGCCAGAAGTTTTTCAACCTGCGCTTTTCTGGCTGTATCAAGCGTTCCATCAATCGCTTCGAGCCCCGCCTGCGCCAGCAGCGAAAGCTGTTGCGAAACAGGACGTATCATTTCAAGCGCTGCCACACCGCCAATTGTCTTTTCAAACAGACCATCATTGGCAGACCATTTTTCAAGATCACGACGCAGTTCTGGAGCGACGGAATGGTCTCCACGCACATAAATCTCGGCAAGCTGGTTAAAGCGCATGGCAGGCAGGGAATCAGGTTCTGCCATGGCGACGGGCCATGTGAGCAGGTCTTCGCCCGCTTTCTTGATCATTCTGTTGATCGTGTAATTTCTGACTGGACTGGTCACCTGCAACACCGTCTCCAGCGGCTGCCTGCCAGCAACCGGATATCGTGCCAGCATCTGTTCACGATCCTGCTGTGTCGTTGTCAGAGCCAGAGCGTTCAGTTCCGCGACGATAAGCGGCAAACGCCGCTCCATGTCGCTCACATCACGCACAGTCTCAGGCGACCACAGACGTTCTGCAATCACGGCTGCACGGGGCCAGATTCTCTGATTCAGCATCTGTTCTGTAACGGCTTCCGTCCACAGAACGGCTTCTCCACCAAGAACATATTCCTTTTGTCGAGCATTCAGAGGAGGCAGCGCAGGATCAAGCGCAAACGCATCAGCCAGTCTGAAATGAATCTCTCGGGCGTGTTCCAGTTCCGCGCCTGCCAGACCACTCCCCATCAGATCATAGGGATCAACCCGGTAATATTCGCGAGCTGGACGCAGAAGATCCAGATAATAGCCGGAAGAGACAAGAGTCGGATGCTGCCTGACCGTCGCTGCATTGATCCATTTGGAAGAACGCCATATATCGGCAACGACGGATTTTGGAACAGGCGCGGAAAGAACTTCATCCCAGCCGATCATCGTCTTTCCCTGCTCCGCAAGAAAAGCCTGTATTTTTGCGGTAAATTCTCCCTGAAGCGTTGAAGCGTCAGGATAGTTATGGGCTTTCATGTAGCTGGCGATCTGCGGGTTGCCCGTCCATTGCGAAGCAACCACTTCATCACCCCCCGCATGGAAATAGGCATCCGGGAAGAGACGCATCATCTCCACAAACAGCTTTTCTATAAAATCGAGCGTTTCCGGCGTGGTCGGATCAAGCGCCGGATTGTTGGCGTTGCTGCCGGCGATACAAGCCGAACTTCCCGTGCAGACCGCATTGGCTGCGGGAAGCGGTTGTGCCGCAAGTTCCGGATAAGCTTCCAGCACCGCCAGCGCGTGACCCGGTACATCGAATTCCGGCACAACACGAATACCCCGTTCAGCGGCATACGCGACAAGATCACGAACATTGTCCTGCGGATAATACTGTCCATGCGAAGAAACCGTTTGCAGGCGCGGAAAAACGAGACTTTCCACACGAAAGGCGGCCCCGTCACTCAGATGGAGATGGAGCACATTCAGCTTGGTCAGTTCCATCGCGTCGATCTGGCGCCTGAGGGCGGCCACAGACATGAAATGCCGCGCCACGTCGATCATCAGTCCCCGCCAGGGAAAACGGGGCATGTCACGGATACTCACATCAGGAAAAACTAAACCCTGTGATGTTGTCCGGACCAGTTGAAGGAGCGTCGCGAAACCATGAAGCACCCCGGCGGGACCATCTGCCGTCAGCAGGATTTTTCCATGCTGAATGGTCAGTTGATACGCCTCCCGCTCGTCTCTGCTCAGGTAATGCTGATCATCGCCACTCCTGATTTCCAGTGAGCAGGCACTCTGTTTTCTACTGATAGAAGAAATGCTCTTCAGATGACGTAGAAAACGCTGGCTGGCGGCCTCCGGAATGTCGCCATGTGCTCCATGCCAGTGAATGTCGATCTGATCACAGGGTTTTGCCTCTCCTTCCTGCCATGACACGACTGAAGGAACAGGCATCAGACCCGGAGTTGATGCCGCAGCGGTGGAGCATACGGATACCGCGCAAGATAGAAAAAACGCGGACAACATCATGTTTCGTTTCATCACGACCATCCGTTTCCCGCTCTTTCTGTTCATCATTAAAATTTCGGGATCTCTGCGGGCTTATACTGCCGTCTGTTACACTCCCACCACCACAGACAGCTGGCATGAAATCCATGGTGACAGCGACACATCAAAAACAGATATCCATTTTATACACAAACGGAATTCACGTATAAAAAAACGGGCAGTCCTGAGACTGCCCGCTGGCAACGGTTCCCGTCGTCCGATCAGGCGGAAATCGCCATCTGTTCCGGCTCAGAAAACCCGATGATTTTTGCATAATCTTTCGGAACAACCTGCCAGAAGCGCGGCAGGACTTCCTCCCATTTATGCAGCAGCATCGCGGCATAGGGAGACTGTGTTTCAGCAGCATGCGCCTCGACAAGAGTCCGAAGCTTCTCTTCCCACTTCTTCTGCTCGACGCGCACCCAGAACACATTGTCCGGATTCACCTTCTGCTCGAACGATCCGTCCTCGTCATAGACAAAGGCCATGCCGCCGGTGAAGCCTGCGCCAAAGTTGTCGCCGGAGTCACCAAGGATCACAACCGTTCCACCCGTCATATACTCACAGGCATTGGAACCACAGCCTTCCACCACAGCCGTCGCACCGGAGTTACGCACCGCGAAACGCTCACCCGCCAGACCCGCAGCGTAGAGCGTGCCAGCCGTTGCGCCATACAGGACGGTGTTGCCGACAATCGCGTTTTCATTCGTCGCCAGCACGCTGGAGGCCGAAGGACGCACGACGATGGTTGCACCGGACAGACCCTTGCCGACGTAATCGTTGGCGTCGCCATGCACTTCCAGCTTCAGGCCCTGCACGGCGAACGCGCCGAGCGACTGACCGGCGGAGCCACGCAGACGCACCGTCAGATGACCGGGCGCCAACGTGGCCATGCCATACTGCCGCACGATCATGGAGGAGATGCGTGTGCCGATGGCACGCATCGTGTTCTGCACGTTATACTGGAGCTGCATCTTCTCGCCGTGGTCGAACAGCGGACGGGCATCCGCGATCATCTGGGCGTCGAGCGTGTCAGGCACCTCGTTGCGACCTTCAAGCGTGCAGTAGCGCGCATGCGGGCCAGGGTCGGCCTGCACCAGAAGCGGGTTCAGATCGAGATCATCGAGATAATCCGCGCCACGAGAGACCTGCTGAAGCAGATCCGTACGGCCAATCACCTCGTTCAGCGTCCTGAAGCCGAGAGAGGCAAGAATATTTCTCACATCTTCAGCAATAAACGAGAACAGGCTGATGACCTTCTCGGGGGTGCCTTCGAACTTGGCTCGCATGGCCGGGTCCTGCGAGCAGACGCCCACCGGACAGGTGTTCGAGTGGCACTGACGCACCATGATGCAACCCATGGCCACAAGGCTAGCCGTGCCGATACCGAACTCTTCCGCACCAAGCATGGCGGCGATCACCACGTCACGACCGGTCTTGATACCGCCATCGGTCCGCAGCGTGACGCGATGACGCAGACGGTTGAGCATCAGCACCTGATGCGCCTCCGCCAGACCAAGCTCCCAAGGCAGACCAGCATATTTCACGGAAGACAGCGGGCTGGCGCCCGTGCCGCCGGAGTGACCGGAGATCAGGATCGCGTCGGCCTTCGCCTTCGCCACACCTGCCGCAATCGTGCCGATGCCCGAACGGGCCACCAGCTTCACTGTCACTTTCGCATCCGGATTGATCTGCTTCAGATCGTAGATGAGCTGGGCCAGATCCTCGATCGAGTAGATATCGTGATGTGGCGGCGGTGAGATCAGCGTCACCCCCGGTGTCGCATGACGCAGCTTGGCGATCAGTTCCGTGACCTTGAACCCCGGAAGCTGCCCGCCCTCACCCGGCTTCGCACCCTGCGCAACCTTGATCTCAAGCTCGCGACAGTCATTCAGATACTGCGCCGTGACGCCGAAGCGACCGGACGCGACCTGCTTGATGGCCGAGGAAGCATTGTCGCCATTCGGACGCGGCTTGGCGCGGGCCGGATCCTCACCACCTTCACCGGAATCGGACTTCGCGCCGATGCGGTTCATGGCGATGGAGAGAGTCTCATGCGCTTCCGGACTGAGCGCCCCGAGCGAAATGGCCGGCGCGATCAGACGCTTGCGAAGCTGCGTAATGCTCTCGACCGATTCCACCGGAATGGCTTCACGGTCGCTCTTGAAATCGAGCAGATCGCGCAGCGCCACCGGCGGCTGACGACGCACGGCATCGGCATAACGCTGGTAGATGGAGAAACTGTCCGTTCCAACCGCTGTCTGGAGCATGTGGATCAGCGTGCCGTCGAAGGCGTGCGTCTCGCCACTCCGGCGCATCTTGTAGAGACCGCCCACAGGCAGAACCGCAGCCGACGTGCCCCAGGCCTGCTCATGGAAGCTCAGGATGTTCTTGGCGATACCACCGAGACCGATGCCCGAGATACGCGAGGCCATACCGGGGAAGAACTCGGCGACCAGCGCACGGGACAGACCGACCGCCTCAAAATTGCAGCCGCCACGATAGGACGCCATGATCGAGATGCCCATTTTGGACATGATCTTGAGCAGGCCCTTGTCGATGGCCTTGCGATAACGCTCGACCGCCGTACGCAGCGTCATGTCGCCGCACAGGCCACGACGGATGCGGTCCGCGATGCTTTCCTGCGCGAGATACGGATTCACCGTCGTCGCGCCGACACCCAGCGTCACGGCCACGGCATGCACGTCCAGCACGTCGGAGGTCCGGACGTTCAGCGAGGTGAATGTCCGCAGCGAGTTACGCACCAGATGCGTATGCACGGCGGCAACAGCGAGGATGGTCGGAATACCGGCGCGCTCGGCTGACTGGTTCTCGTCGGTCAGGAAGACGTGCGAGCAGCCTTCACGGACGCGCTCCTCCGCCTCCCGGCGAATACGGGCGATGGCCTCACGCAGACCGGTCTCGCCTTCCGCCGCCACGAAAGTCGTGTCGATGATTCCGCCCCGCTCGCCACAGAATTTGCGAAGCGCCTCGAACTCACCACTGGTCAGAATCGGGCTGGGAAGCTGGAGCAGATCGCACTGGTCTTCAGCTTCCTCAAGAATGTTCCCGAGATTACCCAGCCGTGTCAGCAGGCTCATCACCCGGGCTTCACGCAGGGAGTCGATCGGCGGATTCGTGACCTGACTGAAACCCTGACGGAAATAATGCGCCAGTCCGCGATAGCGTTCGGACAGAACCGCGAGCGGTGTGTCATCGCCCATGGAGCCGACAGCCTCAGCCGCTGTCTCGACCATCGGCTGGAGGACATGCTCCAGTTCTTCAAGCGTGTTGCCGACCGACAACTGACGGCGACGCAACTCTTCCGGCTGGTACATCACCGGCTCGACAACGTCGTCGCGCACCAGCGAGCCGATCTTCTGGATCTTTTTGACCCACTGTCCGAAATCCTGACGTCCCGCCAGAAGGTCGAGCAGTTCGCCATTGCCGTAAAGTTTGGCGTTGTCGAGATCGACGCCGAGCATCTCGCCCGGACCAAGGCGCCCACGGCTGACGACAGCCGCTTCAGGCACCTTCACCATACCGGCTTCAGAGCCAATGATCAGAAGATTACTCGTCGTCCGGGTGTAACGCAGCGGACGCAGACCGGAACGATCCAGACCGGCGATGATCCAGCGGCCATCCGTCGCGCACAGGGCGGCAGGACCGTCCCACGGCTCCATGACGGCATTGCAGTAAGCGAACATGTCGCGATGCGACGCCTTCATGCGGGAATGCGCGCCGACACTGGCCGGGATCATCAGCGCCTTGACCGCAGGCGCATCGCGCCCGGCATGGGTCAGCAGCTCAAAGACGTTATCGAGCGTCGCCGTATCGGAACCACCGACCTGCACGACCGGCTTGATGTCGTTCATGAACGGATCAAGTTCCGGATCGGCCAGCCGCGTTTCGTGGCTGCGCATCCAGTTCACATTGCCGGAGATCGTGTTGATCTCACCATTATGGGCAACGCGACGGAACGGCTGGGCCAGCTTCCATGTCGGGAAGGTGTTGGTCGAATACCGCTGGTGGTAGATCGCAAAGCGGCTGGTGAAGCGCTCATCCAGCAGATCCGGATAGAAATCCGTCAGGTTTTCCGCAAGGAACATGCCCTTGTAGATCAGCGAGCGGCACGACAGCGAGCAGATATAGAGATCGACCTGATCCGCAATGGCGGATTTTTCGATCCGGCGACGGATCACATACAGGTCGCGCTCGAAGTCCGCTTCAGAGCGGTCCGTTTTGCCCCGGATGATGATCTGTTCGATCTCCGGCCGTGTCGCATTGGCCTTTTCACCGATGCAGGCGGTGTCGATCGGCACCTGACGCCAGCCATAGATGCTGTAGCCGAACATGAGAATTTCGGTCTCAATGATCTGACGGCAACGCTCCTGCGCGGCGAGGTCGGTCTTGGGAAGGAACACCTGCCCCACGGCCAGCGGCACACCGGCATCCCGCTCCGCCTGTGGCACGCCGATGGCGTCGGCAAAGAAATCCTGCGGAATCTCGACATGGATGCCCGCGCCGTCACCCGTCTTGCCATCGGCATCGACAGCGCCGCGATGCCAGATCGCTTTCAGGGCCTCGATACCGGCCTCGACGACATCACGACGCTTGCGGCCATCCAGAGCGGCGACAAGGCCCACGCCACAGGAATCGCGCTCGTCCGTCGGGTCATACAGGCCGTGCTGCAGCGCCGCGCTGTTGCGCTCCCAGTTCGCGACAAAAGCCTCGCCGCTCTCGCTGGCGGAGGAGAAACCTTCAAATGAGTCCATGGTCATTACTCCGCAGCCAGAGAAGAAGAACGGGCGGCAATCCACTGGTCGATCTGAGCCGCCGCGTCACGGCCATCGCGGATGGCCCAGACAACGAGGCTCGCGCCACGCACGATATCGCCAGCGGCAAACACGCCCGGCACCGAAGTTTCGAAGCTGACGCGATCCACCTGCAACGTCCCCCAGCGTGAGGTCTTGAGGTCATCGGCCTTCCACAGGTCAGGCAGCGGCTCCGGATCGAAACCGAGCGCCTTGATGACCATGTCGGCCTGCACCGTGAACAGGCCGTCCGGCTCTGCCTCGATCGACTGACGACCCGAGCCGTCCGGCAGGCCGAGACGCATCTTCTGCGCCCGCACGCCGGTCACGGTCGTATCGCCAAGGAAGCTTTCCGGAGCCGCCAGCCAGACGAATTCGACACCTTCCTCCTCGGCGTTTTTCACTTCGCGCACGGAACCGGGCATGTTGGCCTTGTCGCGGCGATAGAGGCATTTCACCGATTTCGCACCCTGTCGGATGGCCGTCCGCACGCAGTCCATGGCCGTATCACCACCGCCGATGACCACGACATCCTTGCCCGCAGCGTCCAGTTCCCCTTCCGGCAGCGCATCGCCCAGCGAGCGACGGTTGGACGCGGTCAGATAATCCAGCGCGGCGACGATACCGTCCAGCCCCGCTCCGGGACCGCCGATCTCGCGGGATTTGTACACACCTGTCGCAACCAGCACGGCGTTGTGTTTTTTCCGCAAATCCTCGAAGGCGATTTCCCCTTCGCCCGCGCCAATCCCCTTACCGAGATGGAAGACGACGCCCTGCTCTTCCAGAACCTTCTGACGACGGAGAACAATGTCCTTTTCCAGCTTGAAGCCCGGGATGCCGTAGATCAGCAGGCCACCGACGCGATCATGACGATCATACACATGAACCTGATGGCCGCTCGCCCGCAGACGTTCCGCCGCCGCCAGTCCTGCAGGTCCGGCACCGATGATGCCGACGGAGCTTTCCAACTCAACGACCGGCATGACGGGCTTCACCCAGCCGTTCTCGAATGCCGTATCCGTGATGTAGCGCTCCACCGCGCCGATGGTGACGCTGTCGAAATCCTTCTCAATGACACAGTTGCCTTCGCACAGCCGGTCCTGCGGGCAGATACGGCCGCAGATTTCGGGGAAGCTGTTTGTCGCCTGAGAGACGCTATACGCCTCTTCCAGACGCCCGTCCGCCGCCAGCATCAGCCAGTCCGGAATGTTGTTTCCCAACGGGCAATGGATGGAGCAGAACGGCACACCGCACTGGGAACAGCGACTGGCCTGCGTGGCGGCCTGCTCCGGCGAGAATTCATTATAAATCTCGCCGAAGTCCTTGCGCCGCTCGTCAGCGAGACGTTTGGGCGGCTGGGCCTGCGGAACAGAGACGAACGAGAGCATCTTTGCGGACATGCGCTGGCTTCCTTGGCCCGGCCGGACACTCTGGGCGGGGCATTCTGACTAACTGAGAACCTTTCCCGTCGAGACACGACTGGTCATCCGGCGTTTCCGGCAGGTCTGAAACTGCGATAGCGCAGGGCCGCCCGCGACAAAAGACAGCAAGACTGACCTATTAATCGAAACGATCTCAAACATCCACTCCCACATGGTCAGGGCGGTAAAAAATAAGGACAGCAATACATACCAAAATACAATCAATGACATGATTTCAAATCTTAATTCCATCTCCACCCGGCGCATAACGTTTCATGTAAGAGGGAGCGATCATGTCCAGACTGACTGGAGCCATTCCCAGATCGCGGAACCCCGGCAGACTTTCATCAACCACATTATCGACCGCCAGCATCTTCAACTGATCACGAGTCAGCATACGTCCCGGCAGACGTTCCAGCACCGCCGCCTGAAGGACCGCGAGACCCGAAGGCACTGCAAAGATCGGCTTCTTCCGCCCCGTCAGCGTCAGCACACGTTCGGCAATAGCCCGCATGGTCAGAATCTCCGGACCACCCAGCTCGCACAGATTCGAACGGGTGGGCGGAGTTTCTTCAAACGCCCTGACAACGACCCTGATCGCCTCAGCAACATCGGCCACGTACACGGGCTGAAGCTTCGTGGAAGCTGCATAAACCGGCATGACGAGCGGTGCGTAACGCGCGACACCCCCAAGCATGTTGAGGAAGTGATCTTCCGGGCCAAACAGCACGGACGCCCTTGCAATGGTGGCCGTGGGGAAATGCCGTATCACCGCCTCTTCCCCAGCCGCACGGCTGCGTCCATAGGCCGACGGTGAAGTCGATGAAGCGCCGATGGCCGACATATGCACCAGCGTCCGCACTCCGGCGGCGGCGGCCAGCCGCGCCACGCGAGCTGCACCTTCCACATTCACGGCATTGAGCGCCGCAGCCGTGGACGCGCCGAGAATAGCCGCGAGATTGACCACGACCGCGGCTTCGGACACGACTTCCGCCACGGCGTCTTCGTTCTGCACAGGCGCATAAAACGGGACAACCTGCCCCACATCACCCAACTGCCGCAGATCGTTCGCCAGATCGGTGCGACGACAGGCGACACGGATTGTGTAGCCATCAGCCGCCAGTTTCCGGACCACATATTTTCCGAGAAATCCCGCGCCTCCGAACACTGTTGCCGTCTTGCGACCGATCATGGCGTCGTTCCTTCATATCCTGTTTCTGCGAGGAAAATACTACAGACTCCTCCCGACGCACCTTGCGCTACATCACCAAATCCATAAAGCGGCGAAAGAAAAACCAAAAAACGCAGTCGGACAGGGGGCGATAACGATGCGTTCCCAGCAATTTCATATTCCGCACAAAAATCTTCACAATGCCCCTTGACCCTTCGGCGAGACGCCTTTAAACGCCAGCTCCACCACCCGGTTGCACCGGGTTGTCATCTAAGCCCAGATGGCGGAATTGGTAGACGCGCAGGTTTCAGGTACCTGTGGCCGCAAGGTCGTGGAAGTTCGAGTCTTCTTCTGGGCACCATAAACCATTGCATTGCAATGGTTTGACAGTCCAAGTCGGGTTACGGTCATGCAGAGCATGATCGCCACACCCCTTCCGGACGCTGACTTCTTTTCCAAAATATATCAGCACTGTGCATAACGCTCCACTATTGCGAGCAGGCTGCGTCAGACCTCCAGCTCTCCGAACAGAGCTGGCTTCTTCCTTGCGAGCCATCCCATCACTTTTGCCGAGAGACCCCGGCAGAATGAGACATCCTCGGCCAGCAACAGCAGTCCCAAGGGCAGCATCCAGAGCCCCAGCACCGGAAGAAACGACAGGACACCTCCCACACAAAACAGGAAGCCCGAGGGCACCCTGGCCCACCAACGCGATGGCTCAAGCAGCCAATGAGCCCCCTTCTCCAGACGATCCGGCAATCTGGACAGGAGAGCTGACCGTCGCTGGACAAAAAGAGACATGTCGGATTTTTCGTTCATGTCACAAGTCTATGCCTATCGGACGAATTAGCGAAGCCTCTCTGGATCGGCACAGCATTACCGCACCACCTCATACTCCATTCGACACAAACCAGCTTGCAGAGGCGGTTCGGGATTATTATTGCTCCCGATCAGCAATCTCCTCCATTCCCGAAAGACAAGGCACTTCATGCGCGACAGGGTCAGTAACGGTGGGCCAATAACGCTGCATCGGAATGATCTCCCCGACGATCTCGATCTCGGGAACTGTGTCGCCATTGATACGGAAACCATGGGCCTGAACCCTCATCGTGACCGTCTCTGCCTGGTGCAGCTTTCCTCCGGCGACGGCTCAGCCCATCTGGTGCAGATCGTGCCGACCGGGCCGGGAGAGCCACCGGCAGACTGTCCCAACCTGAAACGCCTCCTCTCCGACCCCACCGTCACCAAGCTGATGCATTTCGCGCGTTTCGACGTTGCGATCCTTCAGCATACGCTAGAAATTACGGTTGCGCCGGTCGTCTGCACCAAGATCGCCGCCCGTCTCGTCCGCACCTTTACCGACCGTCACGGCCTCGCCCATCTTTGCCGGGAAATGCTCGGCGTCGAGATGAGCAAACATCAGCAAAGCTCGGATTGGGGCGCGCCTGATCTGACCCCGGAGCAACTGGCTTATGCCGCCTCCGACGTGCTGCATCTGCATGCCCTGTGGGAAAAGCTGGAAGCCCTGCTGGTCCGGGAAAACCGTCGCGAACTGGCGCAGGCCTGCTTCGACTTCCTGCCTGCCCGCACCCGCCTTGACCTGCTCGGTTACGACGAACCAGACATTTTCTCCCATCGCGCCTGATTTTATTGCCCGGATTTTAGGCGTGGATCAGGTGGTTATGATTGACCGCCGCGCCTTCACGGACGATAGAAACGGCATGAGCCATCCTGCCTCTCCCGGATCATCCGCCGTTCTCGACAGCGTGACCGCTCCCCCATCAAACCGTGACCCGCTGGGTGCGGCCCGGCGCACGCTGGCCATCGAAGCCAACGGGCTGACGGCGCTCGCCCGCGCCATGGAGACCGAAGAGGGACTGGGTGCGGCCTTTCGTCAGGCCGTCGAACGGATCGCGGCGCTTGAAGGCCGGGTCGTTGTAACGGGCATCGGCAAGTCCGGTCACATCGGACGCAAGATTCAGGCCACGCTCAGCTCGACCGGCACACCGGCCATCTTCGTGCACCCTGTCGAAGCCTCGCACGGCGATCTCGGCATGGTCGCGCAGGGCGATGCTGTTCTGGCCCTTTCCAACTCCGGCGAGACCGCTGAACTGGCGGATATCGTGGAACACAGCCGTCGTTTCGGCCTGCTTCTGATCGCCATGACCGCACGTCCGGCCTCGACACTGGCGTACGCCGCCGATCTGGTTCTGCTGCTGCCCTCCGTTCCGGAAGCCTGCCCGATGGGTCTGGCCCCGACAACGAGCAGCCTGCTCCAGCTTGCGCTGGGTGACGCTCTGGCCGTCGCGCTGATGGAACGACGCGGCTTTACCGCCGGCGATTTCGGCGTCTTCCATCCGGGCGGCAGTCTCGGCGCCCGCCTGCGCAGCGTGAAGGACCTGATGCGGACAGGTGAAGCTCTGCCGCTCGTGTCGCCGGACACCGGACTGCGGGATGTGATCGTCGAGATGACCCGCAAAGCGCTGGGCTGCGTTGGCATCGTTGACGCACAGGGAAAGCTCGCCGGGATCATCACCGACGGCGATCTCCGCAGCGCTCTGGACCGCGACCTCGCCGCCACACCGGCGTCTGACGTGATGAATCCTTCTCCGCTGACTGTCTCGGCCGACATGCTTGGTGTCGAGGCGCTTCGTATCATGAATGACCGTCCCAAGCCGATCACCTCCCTGTTCGTGCTTGATGACGACCAGCGTCCAACCGGCGTGCTGCACATCCATGATCTCCTGCGCGCCGGAGTCGCGTGATGTCAGACGATCAGATGCCTCATGACCCGGCTCAGAACCATGAGCCCGAGGACAGTGCCCGGGTGGAAAGGCAGGATTTCAACCGTTCCGCCGCGTCGGTGAAGCGTCAGCGCGAAATCATCGAGGCGGCGATCGTCACCGCGCGCAAGGCTCCGGGACAGAAGGAACTGGCACGTCGTCAGGCCACGCTCAAATGGGCGAAGTGGCTTCTCCCTTCACTCGCGTTGCTTCTGCTGGGCTCCATCGCCATCTGGCCTGAAATCGACCGTCTGATGAACGCCAACCGTGCGGCGCTGACGGAAGTCACACGCCTCAAGATAGAAAGCGGTAACCTCGAAGGCGCGGTCTATCGCAGCGTGGATGCGCACGGACGCCCCTACATGATCACGGCGAAAACGGCGCATCAGATCAACGACGACCGGATCGACCTGATCGATCCGGCGGCTGATACGCTGTCACAGGGCGGAGACTGGCTCTACCTTCAGGCGGAAAAAGGCGTCTACATGCAGCATGAGCAGCTTCTCGACCTGAAGGACGAAGTCACCCTTTACAGGGATGACGGTCTGATGATGCGTGGGCCGGTCGCCGATGTCTCCATGCATGATGGCGTGATCGCCTCTGATTCCTGGGTTCATGCAGAGGGTCCGTTTGGAGTCCTTGACGCCAGAGGGTATTGGCTGTCGCAACATGAAGGTATTGCCCAGTTCCGTGGTCCCGGGCGATTCATCCTGAATGACGATCGTAACGGACCGCACGACAAGGCCAGCTGAATGGTATCGCTTCGCATCTCTTCCCTGTTGCTCACCAAGCGCTCGTGGCGCAGCCTTGCCCTGACCGGAGCCCTTGCCCTCTCTGGCACGAGTCTCGCCATCCCCGGCGCTGGTCAGGCCTTTGCCCAGGCCATCGACCTGTCACACGGCGGCCAGATCACCGTGACAGCGGTGGGTGGTTTCGACTGGGACCAGAACGCGCAGAAGGTAACCGCCTATAATCAGGCACAGGCCGTGAGAGGCGACGTCACTGTCACGGCCGACAAGCTTATCGCGTATTACCGCAAGAAAGCCGCGGCACCCGATGCGCAGCCGTCTGGCTCACCGGGCGCTGCAACGCCTGCAACGCCTGCAACGCCTGCAACGCCTGCAACGCCTGCAACGCCTGCAACGCCTGCAACGCCTGCAACGCCTGCAACGCCTGCAACGCCTGCAACGCCTGCAGAAGCTGACCGTCCGACAGCCGTCAATCCCGGTGGAGCAGAGCAGAGTGCCACTTCCGCCAAGCCGACGGACAGTTCATCCGGCGGACCGGATGCCTCGGGATCGAACGAGATCTATCGTCTGGAAGCGATCGGGAACGTGCATATCTTCACCCAGACCGATCAGGCATGGGGTGACAAGGCTATCTACGACATTGATCAGGCCACACTGGTCATGACGGGTCACGCGCTGAAACTGACCACGCCGCAGGATCTTCTCACAGCCCGAGACACGATGGAATATTACTCGCAGACACGCATCTCCATCGGACGTGGAAACGCGACGGTCACCACCAACGAAGGCAAGCAGATCAAGGCTGACGTGCTGGTTGGTTACAGCGCCCCTCCTTCGGACGCACCGGCTCAACCGGCGGATTCCACCAAGAAGACCAGCGGTGACCCCATCGCCAATGGCTCCGGCAAGCTGGAGAAGGTCAACGCTTTCGGCCATGTCTGGGTCCGCACGCAGACCGAAACCATCACAGGTGATCGCGGTGTTTATGTACCGGATACCGGCATCGCCCGGATTGTCGGCAACGTCCACATTACCCGTGGCCAGAACCAGCTTCAGGGGTCTGCCGCCGTCATCAACATGCACACTGGCGTAGCGACCATGACCGAGCAGCCGGGAGCCCGTGTCAGCGGGCTCGTCGTTCCGAATGGTGACGGCAACAGCAAGGGTGGACACTGAAATGAACGCAGAAGATTTCATGCAGGATTTCGTCCCCGCCCCTCTTGGCGCGGGAGCGGGAGGCCCTGTCCTGCGTGACCGCAAGCACGGCCTGTTCGCGGACGGAATCGGCAAGTCCTATAAAAAGCGCGAGGTCGTACGCAACGTCTCGATCGAGGTGCATCGTGGCGAGGCCGTTGGCCTTCTCGGTCCGAACGGCGCCGGCAAGACCACCAGCTTCTACATGATCGTGGGGCTGGTCCAGCCTGATACGGGCAATATCACACTGGACGGCGCGGACATCACGCGCCTGCCCATGTACCGGCGCGCCCGTCTGGGAATCGGCTACCTGCCACAGGAAGCCAGTATTTTCCGCGGCCTGAACGTCGAGCAGAACATCATGGCGGCACTTGAGGTCGTCGAGCCTGATCCTGACAAGCGCGACGCCATGCTCGACGGACTTCTCGGAGAGTTCGGCATCTCTCATCTCCGCCGCTCGCCTTCTCTGGCGCTGTCCGGCGGTGAACGTCGCCGTCTGGAAATTGCCCGCGCCCTTGCCAGCCAGCCGCACTATATCCTTCTGGATGAACCGCTTGCCGGTATTGACCCGATTGCCGTCGGTGAAATCCGTGATCTGGTGTCGCATCTGAAGGATCGTGGCATCGGCGTGCTGATCACCGACCACAACGTGCGTGAGACGCTGGAAGTCATTGACCGGGCCTACATCATGCATGGCGGTCAGGTTCTGATGCAGGGCGTTCCGGAAGAGATCGTGGCCAACGAAGACGTCCGCCGCGTGTACCTTGGAGAAAGCTTTTCCCTCTAGTTTCACCATATGGTGACACTTCCCGGGCTTCATCTCCGACAGACACACAACCTTGCCATGACGCCGCAGTTGCGTCTGGCGATCAGGCTTCTCCAGATGACCAGCGCCGAGATGGAGGCTCTGGTCGAGGAAGAACTCGAACGCAATCCCTTTCTCGTCCGGGAAGAGGCTGAAGAGTCGGTTATACCGGCAGACACGGGCCGCCTGTCCGCTGATGAAACTCCGTCAGATCAGGAAGAAGACTCTCTTGACACAAGCTTCACGCAGGAAGCCGCCGCTGGAGGATTTGACGACACCTACTCGGAAGAGGGCTCTCCACAGGACTGGCGGCAGAGATATGGCGATGGTGATCAGGACGTTGCCTCACATACGCCCTCCCTCGCTGAAAGACTGGATGAACAGCTTCGCCTGACACCCCACTTCACGGAGCAGCAACGTCTCATCGGTCGTAGTCTCATCGAACATCTTGACCCGGCCGGACGACTGGATTGCCCGCTTGAGATGATTGCTGAAGAAACGGCTGAGTCAACCACCGCCATTGAAGATGTCCGGCAAAGCATGATGCTGTTTGAGCCGGTCGGGCTCTTTGCCCACTCGCTGAAAGAATGTCTGGCGGCGCAGCTTCAAGCCAGAAATCGCCTCGATCCAGCCATGACTGTTCTGCTTGATAATCTCGATATGGTTGCACGCAAGGATTACCGGCCCCTTCGGCAACTCTGCGGCGTGGATGAAGCCGATTTTACAGAGATGATCGCGGAACTCCGTCATCTTGACCCCAAGCCGGGTTTTGAAGTCCTCACATCCAATACCAGCAGCCGGATCGCCGATGTCTTCGTGCAACAGGACGCAGATGGTCAATGGACTGTCCGGATCAATGAAGACACACTCCCCCGTCTGTATCTGGATCAGACACTCCTTGAGAGGGCAAGGGCAGCCAGTCCGGCTTCAGACAGACCGTTCATTCAGAATCAGGCCTATCATGCATCATGGTTACTGCGCTCCATTGAAGAGAGAACAAGAACGCTGCTTCGTGTTTCTTTAGAAATAATTAAACATCAGAGCGATTTCCTGTCTTCGGGCATCTCATTTATGTTACCCCTCACCATGAAGACCGTTGCCACTGAGACCGGACTGCATGAAAGCACGATCAGCCGCATCACAACTGGGAAATATATCGCGACTCCCCAGGGCCTCTTCGAACTAAAATATTTTTTCACACGGAAGATAAGTAGCTTTCACATTTCAAAAGAACATAGCTCTGAAGCTGTAAGATATAAAATCCAAAAGATGATTTCACAGGAAACAGGCGCTCATGTTCTCTCGGATGAGGAGATTGTGCAAAATCTTCGCAACGAAGGCATAGACATCGCCCGCCGAACCGTGGCCAAATATCGGGACGCGTTGCATATCGGAAATTCAGTGCAGCGCAAACGGGAGAAAGCCGCCTCCGCCTGATGGCACAGTACGGCACCATCAACGCTGTGGCGACCGGTTTCCTCAATAAAAGGAGCCTGGCAGAATGCATATCCACGTTTCAGGTAAACAGATTGACCTGTCTGATGCATTAAAGCATCGGGTCACAATGCATCTTGGCAATATTGCTGATCGATATTTCGAACAGGCGCTTGAAGCCAATGTTACTTTCAGTAAGGCGCGCTCGTTCTTTACATGCGATATCAATGTCCACGCCGGACGAGGACTGACATTGAGAGGTGAAGGCGAAGCCTCTGATGCGCATGGGGCGTTCGATGATGCTGCGGAGCATATTGCACGACGTCTGAGACGTTACAGAAGACGTGTCCAGACACACTCCAGAGCGTCCGCACGTATTCAGCAGCCAGAAATCGGACGGAGCTACATTCTCCAGCCGGCTGACATACAGGAATCCCCCAGAAACACTCTGGAAAGCGCGCCCTCGGAAGGTCCATATGCGACCATCATCGCAGAGCAGCCGACAGAAATCGCTTTTCTGAGCGTCAGTGAAGCAGTCATGAGGCTGGATCTGGCAGACCGTAACCTTCTGGTATTCCGCAATAGCGTCAGTCGGCAAATCAATATTATTTATCGACGTGATGATGGAAATATCGGCTGGATCGAACCCAACGGGCCTATAAATTAAGCCGAACAACCCAGTCAATTCCTCGCCTCACAGGCTCCAATGTCTGTGAGGCTTTATTATATTGAAAAGATAGTCTTTTATCCTGACTCTATCTGTTCTTTTCATGATCTTCCGTTTTTTTGATCAATAATGCCGCGAGCTTTCCCGCTGTCATTTTCTCAAAGCCAGCATTGCAATTATCGGATACACCATATTCAGTCATCACCAGCCCACAAGCTGCGGCTGTAATGATGTTACCCAGTCTGCGCACCTGATCCACCCTGGATGCAATCATCATGCGGGCTCCAGCATTCCAGAACAACTCTGCGACATCAGCCGTTTCTTCAGAGTCATATCCAGCGGGTACAACCACACACAACTCCGCGCGTGTAACCGACTCAAGCTCCATCAATACGGCCAGAGCGTTTTCGTCATAGGGGTCGATCGGCGCAGTATCGATCAATACAGGCTGATTATTTCTTCTCTGAGCCATAGCCTGCTGAAGTGTCTTTTTGTCGTTTGCAACGATAAGCGGCAATCCTAGGCGACGCGTATGGGTGGCCAACTGGTCAATTCCACCGGCTCTTTCCCTGTCTGTCGTGATGACAAGTGGAGGATTGTCTGACAGAACAAGCCGAGAAGAAAGTTTTGCAACTGAAAGGCTTTTTCCCGCCCCGGCTGTTCCAACCAGCGCCAGAGGTCTTTTCGCCTGCGAAAATGAAAAAGAACCAAATTGAATATTTCTGGCAATCGTCGCCTCAAAATTACGCGAAGAAAGCACATCAATCAAAGCATCCGGAACTCTGTGCCATTTCAGAACATCAGAAATTCTGGATATTTTTTTTATTTCTTCTTCATAAGCAGGTTTCTGTAAATCAACAAAACTTTCGGAAAGCTCCTCCGTATTGTTTTCCACGAAAACACGTTCCGCAGAATCCTTTCTGGCAACAACTTCCACTCCGTTATCAACAATACGTTCGGAAACAATCAAAGCCGTTTCCCCCAAATTCGCCCGTGCTTTACGGACAGCATCTTTCATGTTTATTCCAACAAAAATCTCATTTTCCATAGAATCACCAATTGAAAATTATTGTATCGTGGAAACGGTTCTGATTCTCGCCCTAGGTGCAATTTCAGCCTGAGCCATCACAGAAACTGATGGTTTCAACCGCTCCATTATCGCATGCACAGCATCACGAATACCACCATTGACAACCACAACAGGAGTTTCATTCACGCTCGCAAGATGATCGAACACGGTGCGCAGTTTTCCAATAAAATCATTCAGTTTACTGGGCGCCATCGCGAGTTGGCGGTCGTCAGGCGGTCCCACCATGCTGTCCAGAAACGTCCCTTCCCATGCAGGACTCAGGGTCACGATGGGGATATAACCGTTAGGCCCCATGACAGACGCACTGATCTGACGAGCCAGTCTGATACGCACATGGGCAACAATCTGCGGCACAGCACGAAGTCCCTGTCCACACGCCTCCTGTATCCCTTCCAAAATGGTAGGCAGATCCCTGATCGAAACACGTTCAGACAGAAGCGCCTGTAAAACACGCTGAACAGCTCCCAGAGAAATTTGTGATGGAATCATATCCGCAACAAGCTTTTGCTGATCGCGTGGCAATTCATCCAACAATTTCTGCGTTTCAGCATATGTCAGAAGATCAGAAAGATTTTCTCTCACCAACTCACTGAGATGCGTCACGATAACACTCGCAGGATCCACGACAGTATAATTCGCAAAAGTCGCTTCTTCTCTCAAACCAATATCGACCCACATGGCCTGTAAACCAAAAGCAGGCTCTTTGGTCACCTCTCCCTGAAGGGCTGGCAAACCTCCGGCAGGGTTCATCACCAGAAGTCTGTTGGGACGAACTTCACCTGAACCGACCTCAAGTTCCTTGATTTTAATAACGTACTGATCTCCAGAAAGCTGTAAATTATCCTGAATCCGGACTGGAGGCAGAATAAAGCCCATTTCACTGGCTATAGTACGTCGTAGGATTTTTATCTGTTCCGTCAGTTGTGGATTTTCACCACCCGCAAGACCGAGAAGACTGAAGCCAAGCTCCAGCCTGATCATGTCAATACGAAGAGAGTCCGTAATGGGCGGCTCTGCATTATGTGGCACAACATGCGTAGCGGCTTCTTCTTCACCATTGTCCTCTATTGGATGGACATGACGGGACCAGGACACCCCACCACAAATCACAGAAATTGCCAGAAATGGAAGAGCCGGCAGACCCGGCATTATGGCGAGAATCCCGGAAATGCCAGCAGCAAGGGCCAACGGCTTGGAGCTACCAGCCAACTGTTTCACCAACGTTGCGTCAGCGGCGCCTTCAGTTCCGCCTTTCGTGACGACAATGCCGGCCGCCGTTGAAACCAGCAAAGCAGGAATTTGTGCAACAAGACCATCACCAATGGTCAATGTCGTGAATGACCCGGCCGCTTCGCTCAGCGGCATTCCATGCCGGACGACACCTATGGTCAGACCGCCAATAATATTAATCGCTGTGATGATCAGACTCGCAATAGCGTCGCCTCTTACAAACTTGGCCGCACCATCCATAGACCCATAGAAACCACTTTCCTCCTCGAGTTCCTTTCTTCTCTTTCTCGCAACTTTGTCAGAAATGGCGCCTGATGCGAGTTCAGCATCAATCGCCATCTGTTTTCCCGGCATTGCATCAAGAGAAAATCGCGCCGCAACTTCAGCAATACGACCCGAACCTTTTGTGATGACCATAAAGTTAACGACAAGAAGTATCGAGAAAAGAATGCCGCCGATAACGACATCCCCTCCCATGAGAAAGCCGCCAAACGCTGCGACAACGTGACCGGCAGCGTATACGCCTTCATTGCCGTGCCCAAGGATCAGACGGGTTGTAGCGACCTCAAGAGCCAGACGCAGAAGAGTCGTCAACAGAAGAAGAGTCGGAAAGGAAGTAAAATCCAGCGGCCTCTGCAGAAACAATGCCACCATCAAAATCAGCACAGAAATTGTAATGGAAATTGCCAATCCCACATCCAGAAACATGGTCGGCAATGGAATGATGAGTACAGAGAGAAGCGCTGCAACACCTAACGCTAACCCGACATCACTTCCGGGAACAAAGTGACGCCAGCCACCATTTCGCAAATCCTGAATATTGAAAGATTTTAGGTTTCTCAGGACAAGCTGAGGATCAAACAGATTTTTCAACGAAGAATTTGTTGATTCTGGCATTATATTTCAGTCAAACTTTGATATGGAGGAGGAACTGCAACACCCTGCCCAGCGTATTCGCGTAATTTATTTCTGAGCGCCCTAATGGAAATACCTAATATGGAGGCCGCCTGGGTCCTGTTTCCATCTGTGTGCGATAAGGTTTCTATGATAAGAGCCTGCTCCACTTCATCCATCCTGTATCCAACCCAGGATGACAGGGAATGTTCCTGAGAAATTTTTTCCGGCTGCATATCAGGGAGATCGAAACAGTCGATATCTATAACATCACCGGAAGACACAACAACGGCCCGATGAACCGTGTTTTCAAGTTCCCTGACATTTCCCGGCCATCTGTAATGCTTTAACTTCTCAAGGGCTTCTTCAGTTATGGTTTTAGGCGAAAGAGAATTTACTTTACTGTAATAGTGACAAAAATGGTTTGCGAGATAAGGAATGTCCATCACCCGCTCACGTAATGGCGGTATCTTGATGGAGACAACATTCAATCTGAAATAGAGATCTTCTCGGAATTTCTGAGCCTTGATCTCCGCGAGAAGGTCTCTGTTGGATGTTGCAATAATTCGCACATCGACTGAGACAGGAGAACCGCCTCCCAACCTGTCTATTTCCCGTTCCTGAATAGCCCTCAACAACTTTGCCTGAAGGCGAACATCCATCTCGCTGATTTCGTCGAGCAATAAAGTCCCATGATTAGCAGCCTCAAACCGACCAACCCGTCTGGCTGTAGCACCGCTAAACGCACCTCTTTCATGGCCGAAAAGCTCTGACTCGACCAATGTTTCCGGAAGCGCAGCACAGTTCAGGGCAATAAAGGGGCCAGCCGCCCTCTTTGATTTAAGATGAACATAGCGCGCAATAATTTCTTTTCCTGTTCCAGATTCTCCCGTTACAAGCACCGAAGCACCTGATGCAGCTATCTTATCAACCTGTCGCAGTAGCTTCACCATAACAGGATCAGCGGTATAAAAAATCGTCTTTTCTTTACTTGCATCCTGCAAAAACGCAGCAATGATGTCAGGGTCAGGTGGAAGAGGAATATAATCTTCGGCGCCATCGGCAATGGCCTCGGCTGCGATGGCAGGATCCTCTGGTCCACAGGCAATAACAGGAACAGCGATCCTCTCCTGCTTCAATGCTTTTATTAAGTCAGAAATATTTTCTTTCACAGAACATATTACGAATTTATAATCACCTGATGAACATATTTTCTTTATTGCATATTCATTGGTTTCAGCATGATCGACACGCGCTCCCCGTGCCAATACAATCTTTGCGGCCTTTCCTAATTCATCCGAGAGAGAACCAATGATCAGTATACGCACAGGGATAGCCTTAATTATTTTTTTCTGATTTAATAATTTCTGTCATGGTTATACCGAGACGACTTTCATCAACCATCACAATCTCGCCTCGCGCGATCAGCCGGTTGTTGACGTAAATATCAATGGCCTCGCCAACTTTTCTATCCAGTTCGACAACCGCTCCACGTCCCAGTTTCAACAACTGGCTAACCTGCATTGTCGCCCGGCCAAGCACGGCACTAACGGTAACAGGAATATCGTAGACTGCTTCGATGGAATGTTCGTGCTCACCCTCCGCAGACACAACGCTGTCGTCTTGCCGCATCAAATCCTCCTGCAATGGCATATTAACCATTTAAAACTTCTCCCCTAACGCTTGAGCCCATAGAATTTGACAAATCAGTTAATATATTAGAAACAATTGAATCAATATCGCGAGATATTTTTCCGTCAGAATAATGTATTTCAAAATCAGTTCTGTTCATATTCGAATCCTCTACGAATTTTATCAAATCATCTTTTGTATCTCCGCCCTCCAGAATCGTCTCCTTTATACGCCTCAAAGAATCAGGATGAACTTTCACACAAATGCTGAAATCCCTCGAAAAATACGAATATATTTTTTCAAACATTTCAGGCGTCCACAATTTCTCCTGTGAGTCACTCCATGCCGGAAATGCAGACACAACAGATGTCAACATTGTCATTGACACATTTTCAGAATAAGACTTCAAGAAAGATTTTATATCCTTATTTATTGACTCAAATATAGAATAAAAACCTCTCTTATTTTCCTCTTCTATTCTTTTAATTTCTGTTTTATGAAATTCTTCTAGAGTATTTTTTGTATTTTCTATTGCCTTTGATACTGATTCCGCAATTGCGGAATCCATATCCTCTTGTGAATAGGTCGGAACCGGCGGTGAAACGGGTTCTTCTTGCAGAATTTCCTCATTTGCATCCTGTTTTTCTTTCAGGACACGAGAGATATCATCAAAGTCCTCAGCGAACAGAACCCCGGATTTATTGGCCCCAGAGAGAACAATACACGAGTTCATGCCAACATCTCATTATTGTCACCACCCGGGTTCAGATCAATTTCTCCCTGATTTGCGAGATTTTTGGCCATATTCACAATTTCTGATTGGGCTGCATCAACATCCTTTATACGGACAGGACCCATTGCAGAAATTTCGTCCTCCAATATTTTTCCTGCTCGCGATGTCATTGACGACAGGAATAGTTTTCTTATGTCTTCCGAAGCTCCTTTGAGTGCGAGAGGTAATTTCTCTCTATCAATATCACGCATAATCCTCATGATCGCATCGCGTGGCAGACGTTTCAGGTCTTCAAACGTAAACATGAGCGCCTTGACCTGCTCTGCATCTTCAATATTACGCTTTTCCAGCGCATTCATAAGCTGGCCTTCAAGACGTCTGTCAAAATTATTGAAGACTTCAGCAAGAAGTTCGTGACTGTCCTGCTTGGACGAACGGGCAAGACTTGCCATGAATTCTGACCTGAGTGTGGTCTCAAGACTGTCTATGACATCCCTCTGGACATTTTCCATGTGAAGCATGCGCATCATAATATCGACAGCAAAATCTTCGGGGAAAAGCGACAATACGCGAGCCGTCTGCGATGCCTGAAGCCGACTGAGGATGACCGCTACAGTCTGGGGATATTCATTGCGAAGATAGTTTGCCAGAATATTTTCCGGAACATTACCCAACTTGTCCCACATGGTCCTGCCCGCCGGACCACGAATTTCTTCCATGATGGCATTCACCCGTTCCCCGGGGAGCGCCTTTCGTAAAATTCGTTCTGTTGTATCGTATGTTCCGACTAACGTATCAACAGCGGAAAAGGCCCCGGAGAATTCAGCGCAAACAGATTCGACTTTTTCCGCAGATACAGCCCCCATGGTGGCCATTGCGGCTGAAATCTCACGTATTTCATGTTCCTGCATGGAAGAAACAAGCTGGGTGCCATTTTCTTCCCCTAAAGCCAGCAAAAGTATCGCTGCTTTCTGAACACCGGTTAAAGCTGTTTTCACCAGCATGTTTCAGCCCTCATGCTGTGGCGTAAGCCAGCTTCGAATGACATTAAGACTCTCTTCGGGGTTGTCACTTGCCAGTTCACGCACATGGCGAATGGCCGAAGCCTTGAGACGTCCATCGATGCCCGAAAGATTCATGAAATCAGATGCTTTTTCACGAGGCCCTTCCAGTGCAAGCTGTGCCGGAGAACCCTGCATCAGTTCATCGCCATCAGTTTCAGTCAGCGCCGTAACAGGCCGCTCCTCACCGTCGCTCGACGTTGCTGGCAGTGCGGGTGATGTTCCGCCGCTTTCACCTGCATTATCTTTTTTCAGGAGAGGTTTAACGAAGAAGATGAGAGCCAGAAAGATGAGAAGCCCCGGCGCCAGACTACGCAACATCTGAATAGCGTCTGCCTTTTCAATCGGCAGCCCCATCCATGAAGCGTGAGCGCTGGCCGTATCTGAGGCCTCCGATGCAAAACGCATCGAGACGACATTGACTGCATCTCCACGCTTTTCATCAAAACCGATAGCAGTTTTTGCAAGAGTGGTGATTCTGTCCAGTTCGGCCTGGTCCAGCGGAGCCCATTCGGTTTTACCATCAGCGGCTTTGTTGGTTTTGCCATCAACCATGACCGCCAGACTGATGCGTGACACGCGCGGCTGATCCTGAACAACAGTACGGACACGCTTGCCGATTTCATAGTTATTGGTTTCTTCCCGCCTGTCATCCTGACTGCCGGCCCGCGGCTGTCCTGCATTCGCGTTCGGGAGATTATTCGCTACAGACGTATTCTGCTGAGCTTCCGTGTTTACAGATTTGTCCGTCGTGCTCTGCTGTGAACGCAGAACCTGCTGGTCAGGATCATAACTCTCCTGTGTCTCATGCACCCGATCAAGATTCATCAACACGGAGGCTTCCGCACGCACATGCCCCGCGCCGAGTGTCGGCACCAGCATGGCTTCCACCGTCTGGGAAAGCCGCGCCTCCATAGCCTGCCGCTGCTCATCAATATTCTGGGCGAGGCCCGCCGGACTGTTGCGGTCTCCCGGTCGGGCCAGAACATTACCATGATTATCAATAATCGAGATATTCTGGGGAGACAGGCCCGGCGTAGCCGCGGCGACAAGATTGAGAACAGCCTGAACGCTTTCCGCATCCGGACGACTGCCATTCATCGTGAGAAGCACACTGGCCTGAGCCGCCTGCTGGTCCGCTGAGAACATTTCCCTATGCGGAAGCACCAGATGGACACGAGCATTTCTTACACCGTGAATCAGGCGGATTGAGCGTTCCAGCTCTCCCTCAAGAGCGCGCGTTTCATCAATGTGCTGCTCGAACTCCGTGGTCGTCAGTGTGTTGGAGTGATCAAAGATCTCATATCCAACTGAACCTCCTGACGGGAGGGAGTCACGGGCCAGCAACAGACGTGCCGCAGCCACCTGAGCAGGAGCCACATAAATCGCATCTCCAGACGGTGAAACCGTATGAGCGATATGGGCTTTCTCAAGATCTTCCGCCATCTGGGCGGCTTCATGCAGATCAAGATCACGGTACAACAGCGCCGTAGCCTGTCCACCACCATGAAACGCGAAAACCGCCAGCATGCCCAGTATACCGAGACCAACGGCTCCCAAAGCAATCAGACGAGGCAGTCCGAGCGACTTCAGGCCAGAAAGTGTCGCTTTCAATTTTTATTTTCCGAACAATGGGTTAAGCTGCACGGGACTCTGGATGAGCGTCTTGTTGGACCTTGCACGTGAATCACTTGGTTCCTGATGTATCTCGGAACTGATCGTGCATAAGTGCCATTACTCTGGAGTTAATATCGGCAAAATTTGCCGGGTTGCTGACAAACAAAAAACTCCCATCACGCCGACAGGAGCCCCAAACGCCGGGAATCCGCTGTTTTCCAGCGTCGTCGGCAGAATCCTTCCGCAACAGTCGGCCCGTCGTTGCCCGTGGCGTTCGATGCAGGTCATGTATAGGTTTACGACAGAGACCACGCTTACAGACAGAGAGACGCGGACCGGGACATATGGATAAAGACTCTCCAGAGACCTGCTGGCCACCGACCACGCGCCCTGAACGTCTTGCTTTCGTTGCGGCAGAAACCACCACCGCCCAGGAAGAACTGCTTCGGCTCTCCCGTCGTTACGGTAATCATGATCCCGAGGATGCAGAGGTCATCATCTGTCTGGGAGGCGATGGTTTCATGCTGGAAACACTCAGGCTGGTCATGGACCGGAGCGTGCCAGTCTACGGCATGAATTGTGGTTCGGTGGGATTTCTGATGAATCCGCTGAACGAAGATGACCTGCTTGAACGCCTCACCATAACGCAGAATGCGGAATTGCATCCCCTGCATATGAGAGCCGTCTGCACTGATGGCTCCGTCCATGAGGCTGAAGCGCTCAATGACGTCTTCCTGTTCAGGGAAACCCGTCAGGCGGCCAAGATCAGAATCGATGTGGATGGACGCGAGCGTCTGTCAGAACTGATCTGCGACGGCGTGCTCGTCGCGACACCCGCAGGTTCAACCGCCTATAACCTGTCCGCACACGGCCCTATCGTGCCGCTTTCCGGAAACCTCCTGCCGCTCACTCCCATCAGCGCCTTCCGTCCGCGTCGCTGGCGGGGCGCCCTGCTGCCGTCGAACGCCGTCGTGACATTCTCGATTCTTGAGCAGGAAAAGAGGCCGGTTGCCGCTGTCGCGGATTTCACTGAAATACGGGACGTCAAAACCGTGTCCGTTCAGGAAAACCGTAACCGTTCGGTCAATGTCCTGTTTGATCCCGGACAATCCCTGTCAGAGCGTATAATCGCTGAACAGTTCTCAGCCTGAGATTCCCAGCCATGAGCAGACGCCTGTTTCTCAAATGTTTGTCGGCAGCACTCCTTCCCGTCGCCGGAGGCGTCACAGGCTGCGCGGTCGGCCGCCCCTCGTACGATTTTTCAGAAGTCGACAGCCTGCTGTCAGGCGCCGTCCAGCGTGGAGAGATTCCGGGAGTCGTCACCGTTATCGGGCAGAACGACCTTATCCTTCACCGGGCCGTAATGGGGCACAGGGCGCTCATCCCGGCCCCTGAACCGATGTCATGGGACACACGTTTTGACATGGCCTCCCTCACCAAGGCCACCATCACGGCGCCAGCGATCATGCAGTTCTGGGAACAGGGCGCATTCCAGCTTGATGATCCTGTTGCCCGTTATCTGCCTGATTTTGCTCAAAACGGAAAAGCGGCGATCACCATTCGCCATCTGCTGACCCACTACTCAGGTCTTGCTCCGGACCTCGACCTGTCCACATCGTGGACGGGCAAGGACGAAGCCATCCGCAGAGCCATGGCTGCCGTGCCGCAGGCCCCGACCGGGCAGCATTTTGTCTATAGCGATATCAACTTTATCGTTCTGGGACTTCTGGTCGAGCAGTTCAGCCGGTTGCCGCTTGATGTTTATGCCACACGCCACATCCTACAGCCGATCGGCATGCGGGAATCAGGCTTCCTGCCCGCAGAGACGTTGAAACCGCTCATCGCGCCAACGCAGTATGATGAGCATCACGTCCCACTCCGGGGTGTCGTGCATGATCCCACGGCCCGACGCATGAGCGGTGTCGCCGGTCATGCAGGCTTGTTCTCAGACGCGCAGGACATGGTTCTCTACGCTTCCAGCCTTCTGGATCGGCTGACCGGTCGTGTCAGCAATTATCCGCTGCGCACGGAAACGCTGCGTCTGATGACATCGCCCCAGTCACCCGGTGAAACGGATCAGCGCGGGCTCGGCTGGGACATCGCCACGCATTATTCCACTCCCCGGGGTGACGTTTTTCCCGTCGGTTCCTTCGGTCACACCGGCTACACCGGCACCTCGCTCTGGATGGACGCCGCCAGCGCTGCTTTCGTGCTGATCCTGACCAATCGCGTGCATCCGCTGGACGCCAACGGCAAGGCCATCGTCAAGCTGCGTCATGATGTCGCGACAGTCGCCGCCCGCGCATTGAGAGGCGGGGCGTAATATCCTGACTGGTCATTGGGCCATGTTCATAAACCAATAGGAGCCGCAGTTCGTAAACTGCGGCTCCTATTGAAAATAGCGCATAGCTCCAAAACCGGGGCACAAAAATCTGCACTCCGCGACCGGACCTGTCTTCAGGCGGCGACCGGAGCGCCTGTTTTCACTTCATGAGGCCGACGACCGATGAGACGCAGCACGCACAGGATCGTTCTGGCGATATTCGGAGCCAGCTTTGGTCTGAGCAGACGCGGATCATACCCTGAGAAACGTCTGGCATTCTCTGTGAGGCAAAGCTGCATGAAGTCAGCCAGCGTAATATCCTGACTGGTCATGTCCTTCGTGCCGGTGACCGTGAAGTTGTTGTCCTGCGTATGCTCTGCGCCATCCGCATCGACAGACCGCACAAGTCCAAGCCGCTCGTAAATCAGGAACCCCCAGACCGCGAGAATTTTCATCTCGAACCACGGACGTCGCCATGCCGGAACGACCGCCCGATACCATGCCAGCCAGTTGGCGAAAAGCAGGATGTGGCGGCACTCTTCCTGCATCACCGGCTCGAAGGTCTCGATCAGTTCAGCCGGGAAAAAGCCTGATGTCTGGGCCACGCGGAACATGCCAAATGCAAAGAAACTGTCCACACACTCAGAGAAGCCCGTGACGAGGTAAGCCCATTCGACGTCTTTTGGCTCGATATAGGGCGGTTCCGGCGCCATCTCGATTCCATAGGCTTCGACAAGCTTGGTCAGAACCTCCTTGTGCCGGTTTTCTTCCCACGCATTGCGGGAAATCGCGTCCTTGATATCAGGATCGTCGATCATCCGCGCATAGGCCGCCATGCGAAGGCGCGCCTTGCCTTCCGTCTGCACGGCGATGTCCCAGATCGGCAGGGACGTCACTCGTTTCAGGGCATCAGGCTCAAGCTTGGGCCAGTTGATGACGGACGGACGATAGGGATTGAACGTCTCCCGGAACATATCCGCCATCGCCCGCTTGTGCTCCGGGGAGCCAGGCTTGAGCGGACCGGGAATGGAAGAACTCCAGTGACGGGCGCGATAATCGGCCTGCTCTACAGCTTCCGCGCTCGGCGGAGGAGGCAGGTCATCAATGCTGTCAGGGAGTCTGGTGTAGATATCGGCAAGTGCTGTCATTTCCACGTACCCATGTTGAAAAATGGCGTATCCCCGGGAAGGAGATACGCCATCTCTGATGATGGATCTCTTTCCACGCACACAGCGTGGGACAGAGTGCGGTTAATGGATATCGGACGGTCTGGAAATGATCCGTGTCACGAGACCGTAAGAAATCGCCTCTTCTGCCGACATCCAGTAGTTGCGGTCCGTGTCCTTGCAGACCTTTTCGTAGGACTGTCCCGTCTCGCGTGCGAACAGATGATTCAGACGCTCACGCATCTTGATGATCTCGCGGGCCTCGATATCGATATCAGTGGCCGGTCCACGCACGCCGCCCATCGGTTGATGCAGCAGGAAACGGGTATTGGGCAGACAGAATCGACGATCCTTGTGACCGGCCGCGAAGATCAGCGCCCCTGCGGACGCGACCCAGCCGGTACCGATCACGTTGATCGGGGCGATGGAATCGACAAAGCGGATCATGTCGTGAATCGTGTCACCACTCTCCACATGACCGCCCGGAGAGTTCACATAGACGTCGATCGGCTTGTCGGACGCACCAGCAAGAGCCAGCAGGCGACCGGTGACATCACGGGCGATCTTGTCGTTGATCCCGCCGAAGATCAGAACCTTGCGCTGATCGAAGAGCTTGGTTTCCAGTTCGCTGATTGGCGAGGAAAGGGTCTTGTTGTCATCAGGCTCGGACTTTTCCGGACCTTCAGGCGCAGGAATGTCAGGGCCGTTCGGATCCTCGTCATCGAGTCTGATCCGCCCCTTGGTGACATCGTCCAGCATGCGATTGGCGCCCATCAGGTCGGCCTCCTTGGTTCGGTAATGTGGTCTCATTGTTCTTATTCTGCGCTGCCCCGCTGGCAATGCCAAGAGGCACGACACAACATCGCTTTCACGACAGCGGGCTCTCGCCAGAGAAACCCGAAACGATTAAGATGAACCCAATGAAAGTTTTTCCGTTCCAGTCGGCTGTGGGCCGAAGCTTCTTCAGGATCGTCCTGCCGTTTTCCTGTGCGCTTCTGGCTGGCTGCCAGCATCGCGATCTGGTCGATACCACCGTTGACTGGTACCACCAGCATGAAGGCGGAGTCATTGCCCAGCAGCGCCCTCCTGCACCGGGACAGCTCGATCCCTACCCCCGTGTCGGACTGACTCCCACCACGCCTCCGTCACTCCCCTCTCCGGAGTTGCGTCAGTCCATCACCAATAATCTGATCGCTTCCCGCAACCTCACCATGCGCACGACAGCGCAGAACGGCACCCTGACACCTGTCATTCCACCGCCGCCCAACGCAGCCAGCTCGAATAAACCGGCTGCTCCCGCTTCTGACGCGTCCAAGGCAGCAACGACGCAGGCTTCTGCCGCGACCTCAGCACCGCTTCCCGCAGGAGGGATGGGCGCGATCCTTGACGCGGCAGATTCCTCCTCGACGGGACCAGCGGCAGCCCACGCCTCCCCTGCCCCCAAAGCCCAGAAGACAACGCCGGAAGCGGAACTCGCCATGCCTGAATTTCGTGGCGATGCTGCGGTTGTAGCCACTTCCGTCACCCAGCCTCTGCCTGACATTCCAGCCGGACCGCCGGGAGCACCCGCCATCCCCGGCTTCGTCGCTCCCCGGGATGCCACGACAATAGAACCGATTCGCCCTGATTATGATGTCGCACCCAAGGACGGCACCTTGATCGGCTTTCTTCCGGGTTCGGATCAGATGAAACCCGGGCAGGATGGCGCCCTGAATAAACTGATCACCAGCCGCCACGGTGGGCAACTCTTTCTGCACTGTAGCGGCGAGACGGTCTCCCTGTCACCGCAAGACCAGACACAGGCTGTCGAACTTGGCCTGCTGCGTGGCAGAACTCTGGCGGACGCACTGATCAAGAAAGGTGTTCCTGCCTCCGCCCTGCACATCTCCAGCTCCGCATTCGGCCCTGCCGCGCGTGTCAGCACGCAGGGATAACCCCTGAATGGCATAAATTTATTTTTTCTTTTGTATGCCGCTTGACGCACTGCAGTCTCTCGCCTAATTACGCCCTCGCCTCTGTCCCGTTCGTCTAGAGGCCTAGGACACCGCCCTTTCACGGCGGTAACACGGGTTCGAATCCCGTACGGGACGCCATTGTTTTCATTGGCTTTTTTGGCTAAACTCCTACAGAAAATATGGGTTTTTGCACCATTTCTGCACCATAGCGAGGAATGTGCTACCATCGCCTCATGGTGGAAGAGACCGACAGTCTGGCAGGTGAGGTCATGAGCGGGCGTATGGATCCCGCCACCGGCAAGCCTCTGCCACGCGGCGTGAGTTATCGCGGCCCAAAACAGTATATGACCCGCAAGGTCGTTGACGGGCGGCGCATTCAGCGAACCTTTTCCACGGCTGCCCAGGCACGGCGCTGGCTGAACGAGACGACCGCCAGGGCCGAGCTAGGCCAGTTTACGGACACACGATCACTTGACCGGACAACCATCGGCGATCTTGTGGCGCGCTATCGCGACGAATGCATGGCCGACCGCGAACGCGACCGTACCGGGCACCTTCCAGCCATCCTCCGGGATGAAGAGATTGCCAGCGTAAAACTCTCCCGTTTCTCGCCCGCCGACGTACGTGGCTTTCGGGAGCGGATGACGGCGGCAGGATACGCTCCAGCCACGGTGGTCAAGCGCCTGAACCTGCTGGCGTCCATCATCCAGCATGCCATTTCGGAATGGGATATCTCCATCATCAATCATGCCTCCGGACGGGTGGTCAAACGTCCGGAGGGGGCGGACAAGAAGCGCAACCGGCGGCTCGAGGAGAGCCATGACAGTGCGCAGACAGGAGAATACGACCGCCTGCTTCTTGCGATAGGCAAGTCCCCTCATCCCGATGACGTGTGGCTCGTGCGCTGGTCCATCGAGCAGGGCACGCGGCGCAGCGAGGCTCTCAGTCTCAGATGGGGCGATATCGATCTCGAACGCCGAACCCTGCGCCTGGGGGGCGAAGTCGGAAAAACGAAGACACACAGACATCAGGAAGAACATGGACCTGAAATCCGGCCTCTGACACCTGGCGCCCGCCGCCTGCTTCTGGAGAAACTGGCGACGCTTCCCCGGCCACCCGGACCGGATGAGGCTGTATTCGATGTGGGAACCGAGGACGCGTTCAGCATGAGATATGGTCGTCTCGTCCGCGAGGCGGGTCTGAAGAACCTGACCTTTCACGACCTGAGACATGAAGCAACCAGCCGGCTGGCAAAGTTGCTGCCCAATCCGCTCGACCTCAAACGCGTGACCGGCCATCGCGACCTGAAATCACTGGATCGCTATTACCAGCCTGTTCCTGAAGACATCAGTCGTCAGATCGAGGAAGCTGAGCGCGTGATGGGTATGCTGACACGTCATGAAACCCGGATGGAATGAGGCGCCATCTTTCTTCAGAACAGCAGAGGATACCAACAGGATCAGGAAAAATCTTCTTTACCTGATCCTGTTTCCAATGCTACCGCTTGAGGAAAGAAACACCGCCTTCTCCCCCGAAAACAATCTGAAATCTTTTGTTTTTAGGGGAGTACTGTGACTTGGCTCAGCCACCGATTACGCCCGGCGTTTTGCGTTATCGCGATGCTGCGACCTACCTGGGTATCAGCCACGGACGATTACGGAATCTGGTGAGCGAAGGACGAGGTCCTGCTTCCGTGACTTACGGCAAGCGTGACAGAGGCTTTCCTGTTGCCGCTCTCGACGCCTTCATCTTGCAGCGAATGACCGGGCATGAGCCTGCTCCATCCGAACCCGTTACGCTCAAGCGCAGGCCAGGTCGCCCCCGCAAGACCGAACAGCGGGATCAGAGGCAGATGGCGCACTGGAGTTCCATCATGATGGCAGCCTTCCTCACCTATCTTCTGTGGGCTTACGGATTTCTTGATATGATAACGGGATGTATTACAAACTGAGGGATACGTGAATGAAAAGTTGGAACGTCAAGCATCAGTTCCACATCATGAATGGTCTGGAACAGGAACCGCCGGGCCAATTCCCTGAACCAACCATAGACCGTACGCCAATGCCCGAAATGGATCGGCAGCATCCGCCAGCCGCAGCCGGATCGAACCAGATAACGCACCGCGTTGATCACCTCGCGAAATTCGATCTCGCGCGGACGCCCCGTGCGTCCCAGTTCGGGCATCAACGGTGCGATGCGCTCCCATTCCTCCTCCGTCATGTCAGACGGATAACGCTTCGTCTTGCGGGTAATCCTGGCCATGCGGCCTCTCTGCTCTGGCGTCCACATCCAGAGCTTGAATCACACTTCAACCACTTTCCAAATAGGCTCTAAGAACGCTCTGTTGTGTCGGTGTCAAATCAGACCAAAATCTTACATGTCCATGATAGGTATTCCCTTGCGTCTTGTCGAATGCGACAATTTCATTGTTATTTTTATCAACACCTATTCTTCTTGGAGATGTGTCTTTTACCTGAATTGAATTATCAAAAGCATTCTGACCACTCGTGGGCCTCCTGCTTTTTACAGCATTATCTGTTTTTCCATGATACGGAGCATCTTCATATCGACCGTCCTCCTTCTCCGGCCCGTCATCTTCCGGCTCAGGCGCTCCCGCACCCCCGCCAGCAGACGCGCCGGACGCAGCACCCTGTCCAGCACTCGCAGCAGCACCGCCCGAGCCAGCCTCGCTACTCTCCGCATGAGAAGCCGTTCCCTTGCCAGCAAGCGCGCTGCTAACAAGCCTATCATACAGCGTATACGCTTCCGCGCTACCAAGCAGGATGCCACCAACAACCTCCGCATACGGATTGCCGGTCCGCACAAGCACTCCTCCCGCCGTCTTCGCAGCAAAAACAACACCTGCCATCGTGTGGCTCATGTTGTATTGCGCAATCGACGACGCATAACCCGCACCGTTCAGCGCATTCACAGACGTTGAGCCACCGCCCGCAGACCGTCGTGTCAACCGCCGTCGCTTTGTCAGAAATGACATGTTGCTTCTGAAGGCCGACTGACGCCGTGACGCTCACACCTGCACCGGAGGTCCCGATGCTCGCTTCCGCGCCGACAAATGCGGATTTTGAACTGCTTTTGCTCTCGCTGTGCGTCGTGTTCCAGCCGGTGGAAAGGTCAATCCCTTTCGACGCCGCGAGAACGACATCCTGACCCGCCAGTTGCGCCGCAACCGCGCTCAGGTTGCCGTTGGACGTATAGCCATCACGCGACTGAACGCATGCAAGTTCATATTTTCAAGGGAACGTATGAAAAATATCACTATTTTTTATAGATGACACTGATCATTATTGTTCAGAATTACTTCATCCACGGATGTGAGATATTTCCCGTATTATAAAATTCTTTGAATAATTCAATCGTTAACGAAAGGTTCCGCGTTACCATTTCAGCGCTCCAAAAATTACCATTTATCTCCACACATGGCACTTGGCCCAAGTTGCCACCCCAATCATGTAAAATGACGCCCTTTAATCCTTCTTTCATCCAGTTGGGGTTTGATAGTGTCAATGTCTGTTCATCAGAATCAGATATATTCCGATATAGTTCTAAAAAAATATTTCCGTTCTGCGCGGATAGGGAAAGAAAGTCTTCTCCCCATTGCGTTTCAGAATACAATCTTAATGAGTTATCGTGCTCTGTAGCGTAATAAATAGCTTGAACAACTGTATCCCATGAGGGAATTTGAAGAAAATTATTAGGATTTTCTTCATCCCATCCCCTCCATAGTGATATTTTCATTTCTCTGACATCTTTGACATGCTTCCGTTTGGCTGACGAATTGATACAAGCGTTTTACCTGTTGTGGTTTCATATATCTCGATTTTGTTGAGACCAGCTTTATCCGCCATTGCTCTTATATCACTTCGGCAGTAACTGCATACAGGCTGCCCGGTAACCTTAATGGTCATGTCATGTCCTTTGGTTAGACCTGCATCAAAAGCCTTTTGAATAACTTCAATTTCTGCATGGGCAGTACTCATATTCCCATTTGGAAGAGGTTTTCCTGTTGCATCAATTTTTGCTTGAATCTTATCTCCTATTAAAGTGGGTTTATTCGGGTCAGACACTGACGGATCACGCGCTGTTTGGTTGATTCCACTGATTTTTTGACCACCAATCTCAGTTTCTGCCGTAACTTTTGCCGCTTCTTTTACACCACCAGCACCTTCAGAATTCCCACTATCGGCAGACGAATTTTCCGGCACCTCCTTTCGGCTCTCATAGATCTTCCCGTCGGAGAGGGACTGCAACTTCGCCTCACCATCCGAATTCGCAACCCAGCGATAGCCATCGGGGGGATCAACTCTCTTCGCACCAACAGAATCATCCAGAACCCTGTAACCATCAGGCAAAGCCGTTTCCGCCGCTTTATGCTCGGCATTGACGGCAGAGTCAGCACCCTGCGCCATATGCCCGGCAGCCGACGCTTCCTGCTCGCCACGCTGCGCCGCCGCCACGGCCCTCCCGCCCGTTGTCGCAACAGCTTCCGCTTCAGCGCCCACACCCGCAAGCGTGCTCTCGCCCGGCATAACACCGCCGACCGCCAGAACCGTGTGTCCAACGCCCGAAAGATAGCGTCCGCTCGAAAAATCCTGCGCCGCCGCAAGTCCTTCCTTGGCCGATGCATATGGCGGAACAAGCAGCGTCGCCAGCGTGTCCGCGTCGGCATTGCCGCGAGAGAAATCAATGCCCGGAGCCGGGGTGTGCCGGGTGGCAGTGACAGTGATGGTTTCATCACCGGTCCGGTTATCCATACTGCGAACAACAACACTATCGCTGACCGGACCGCCACTGACAGAAGGCGTGTCGCCTGTATCGATCGGGACAACCCAGCTGAAATCATCACCCGCAGCAACATCTACCCCTGAAACTCAGGCCCCTGTGGCGACACCGTCAACCGTGCTGCCCCCGCCAGACGCGTCCCGCACCCCATCCTGACCGGACCGCCTGAAGGCACTCCCACAACCTCTATCCTTCTATGTTGACCCCCTCTACCTCTTTTCAACCTGATCAAGTGCGGCTTGAACTTCTGACAACAGACGCTCTACACTATCTCTTGGGGCACCAATCCGAGTTTCAAACTCGAACATTTCAATACCATTGCAAACCTCGTTAAGAGCTGCGTTGAGGATGAGTAGTTCATCATGGCTCAACTCGATTTCGGCATCGGTAGTAATTCGCTTAAGCTTCATATTTACCTCAAGTTGTTGAAATATGCTTTCCCATTCGTCGGCTTAAATGCAGTTCCACCATCGGCTGCTTTCGGGTTCCGGATGACTACCATACCAGAAGAATTGTCCCAATATGCGGTACGTCCGTTGCTCAGTTGCTTCGTCGCCGAAGGATTGTTGAGTATATTTTCAATCTGATCAGCAAACTGCTGCTTCGTCGTAATCGCACCACCAAACTCATTCTGATCGATCACGTGCTTATCGAACGCATGTCCATTTGCGATCTCTTCTGCGGCAAGTTGATCGTTCAATCTCACGCTGTTAGCGGCATTCGCCGCACTGTCTGCTCCGCTTGACTTGTTTATGGCTATGCTTTGGCCAACCTGGGCTGCATCCTCGGCACCCTGCGCCATATGCACGGTCGCCGCCGCGTCCTGCTCGCCGTGCTGCGCCGCCGCCACGGCCCTCCCGCCCGTTGTCGCAACAGCTTCCGCTTCAGCGCCCACGCTCGCAAGCGTGCTCTCGCCCGGCATAACACCGCCGACCGCCAGAACCGTGTGCCCGACGCCCGAAAGATAGTGTCCGCTCGAAAAATCCTGCGCCGCCGCAAGTCCTTCCTTGGCCGATGCATATGGCGGAACAAGCAGCGTCGCCAGCGTGTCCGCGTCGGCATTGCCGCGAGAGAAATCAATGCCCGGAGCCGGGGTGTGCCGGGTGGCAGTGACAGTGACAGTGACAGTGATGGTTTCATCACCGGTCCGGTTATCCATACTGCGAACAGCAACACTATCGCTGACCGGACCGCCACTGACAGAAGGCGTGTCGCCTGTATCGATGGGCATAGCCCGGCTGAAATCACCTCCCGCGCCGTCAGACCCTGAAGCCCCGACCCCTGTGGCCGCCCCGTCCACCGTACTGTCCCGAGCAGACGCGTCCTGCGCGCCATCCTGCCCGGACTTCCCGGTGCCTGAGCCTGAAGTATCGCTCGCCCCCTCACCCTGCGACCCAAACCGGTCCGCCGCCTGCACGCCAAGCTCGGCAGCGCTTTCCGCCGCTGTCTCAGCCCCGATTTCCGTCTGCAACGTGTTGCTGACCTTCGCAGCGCTGAAGTCATTCGCAAGATGCCCGTTCGCAGAAGCAACATCCGTCGTGTAAGTGCCGGAAACGCTCCCCGCGTTCACAGCAATATTGCCGCCAATCGCCGACAGACTCTCGCTCGTCCGCTCCGAAGAGGTCGCCCCCACGCCGACCGTACCCAGACCGCCGACCTCTCCGCCGGACGCGGCAACCCCGCCGCCAATGGACGTCCCGGTTCCTGACCAGCGGGAGACATTCCCCTCGGACGTCGCTGTAAGACTGCCGGTGCTGAAATGGTTCAGTCCCGCATCCGCCGTGCTCGACAGAACGCCCGCCGTCAGGCTCGTATTGCCAGTGACATCAACGCCAAGGCCGCCCGTGCCGGCATACAGACCCGACAGTGCGCTCCCCGTCGAGACGTAGTGGTCCGTGATCGTGGAGGCGCTGACATTCGCAGAACCACCAAGAGAGCCGCCAGTCCCATACACAGGGATTGCAACACTCAGGCCGCCGCTTTCGGACACGCTCTTGTAAGATGATGTGTTTTGTGGGCTCGTGATACTCAGTGAACCGGCGGCGACATCAACGCGCTGGCCGGACACTTCCGCCCCGTTCAGCGTCAGCGCGCCGGAGGTTGCAACCGTGACGCCGTTCGCAGCCGAGACCGACGTGTCCACCGCCGTCGCGCTGTCAGAGGTCGTGTGCTGCTTCTGGGCACCGACAGATGCCGTGACACTAATGCCCGCGCCGGTCATCCCCACACTGGCTTCGACACCGACTGACGCTGAAAGACTCTTGCTCCTGCTCTCGCTATGTGTGGTGTTCCATCCGGCGGAAAGGTCGATCCCTTTCGAGGCTGCAAGAACGACATCCTGACCCGCCAGTTGCGCCGCAACCGCGCTCAGATTGCCGTTCGACGTATCCGTCGCATTATCCCCACGCGCAACAACCGACAGCGTGCCACCGGCGCTGGCCGTCGTGCCCTGAACGGTAGTCTGCGTATCGGTCGAATGGCTTTTACTTGTGGAAAACCCGACAGAAACCCCAACGCCGACGAGATTGTTATCAATCGCCCCACCAAGCGCGGACATGCCTTCCGTCATGCCGGTCTGGATGCCGCCCAGAGCCGCCAGCGTGCCATTCCCGGATTTGCTCGCCGACAGCAAACCGTCAATGGCCTCACCAACCATAGAATCCGGTGAGACCCCGGCTGTGACTCCGATACTGGTCGACTTGTGAGACTGGTTTTGCGTCGTGCTATTCTGTTCAGCCTTGAAGGCCACAGACGATCCGGACAGGGCGAGGTCTTTCGCAGCCGAAACAGCAGACCCGTCAATTGTCAGCGCGCCTGTGGAGACAATTGCGGTGTTCCCGCCCGTGGACGCGATGACGGATGGCGTCCACTGTGTTTCAGACACGGACGATTTATCTGTCCGCGAGCCGTAGCCGACGGTGCCGCTCGCGCCCTGCGTGCTCATGTGGAAACCCGCCACATGATGGGAGGCGCTCGCCTCCAGCGTGCTCTGCGTCGCCCGCTCAGTGAAGGCGCCGCCGGACAGGAGCGTCACATCGCCAGCAGCGCCCGCCATGCCCGCGACAGACATGTCGCCGCCGCTCGTCGCCGTCAGACTGCCGCCTGCGGCAACGCTGGAACCGTTCTCCGTCGTGGTGCCCAGACTGTTCGAGAAGCGGCTATGCGTCATGAAGCCACTTTTGCTGCCGGAAATGCTGTTCGACACGCTGTCGGTCGCCGACCCCAGATCCAGCGTTTTCGCGGCTGACAGGGAGACGTCGCCATCCGCCGTCAGCGTCAGCGCCGCTGTTTTCAGATCTCCGCCAAGCGCCGCCAGCGTGGCGTTCCCGCCGACTGAAACGGTGGTCCCGTAATTGATGTCTGCGCTGCCGCTCGTGCTCAGATGCTTTGTCGAAACTGCCGCAGCCTGCGTCAGTTCGGTCGTGCCTAGAGTCAGCCCGCTACCCGCCAGAAGGTTCAGATCTCCGCCTGAAGTCAGTGTGCCGCCGTTGAAGGTGATATCCTTCGCCGCCACGATCGTCGCTGAACCGGTCGCGGTGATTGCGCCGGTGGACGCCAGTATCTGCTGCGTTCCGCCCTGCACCAAATAGGTGTCCAGCATATCGCTGTTCACGACCGATCCGTTGCGGGCCACCAGCGACACCGTGCCGCCAGAGAGCGTGCCGCTGTTGGTCAGATCACCGTCCGTCGTAGTCAGGCTCAGCGCGTTTTTGGCGTTGATGGTGCCGCTGTTGGTCAGGCTGCCCGCCGTGACCGATACATCTGTCGCTGAAATCGTGGCGCCCGTCAGGGCTTCATGTCCCGGTGCCAGATAGAGTTCCGGCACCAGCACGGTCCTGCCGTCCACGACCTTGTTCACATACCAGACAATGTCTGAGGTCAGTTTCGCCTTTTGGGCATCCGTCAGAGCGGCTCCCAGCGTCAGACCGAGCGAGGAGGCCTGATCCGCGGCGTCGTTGAGAAGCGCCTCCATCTGCGAAGAGGCTGTCGTATAGGTTCCCCCCAGATAGGTCTGGCCGGTCGCCGAGACGATCTGCTGCTGGACATACTGCTGGTCGAAGGTCGCATCACCAAGGAAAGTGTAGGTTTTGTAGTCGTCCCCCAGACGGTCCAGCAGATATTCCGAGCCATGAAAGGCGTTCAGGCTGGTATAGGACGGGTTCGTCTCGATCAGGTAATTCGCTGTCGGTGACGTGTCCGGCACATAGAGCGCCTTCCCGCCGGGAACGGAGGCGATCAGTTGACTGACGGTCGGTGTACTGGTCGAGATGAAACCCGGAAGAACCAGCGACTGTCCGGCAGCCGCACCACTCTCATGACCGGCGGGCGCAAGCACGCCACCATAACTGGGAAGAGTGGCTGTTCTGGAGGAGGTCGTGTCCGCCGCCTGCGTGCCGGTGCCTGTTCCACCGTTGTTAATGGCGTCTCCATTGATGGCGGTGGAACCTGTCACTCCACCCGCAACCGCTGTTGACGCATCCGCGAAGCCGTCCTGTGAGCTTGAGGGCGCGACGCTTCCGCCTGTTCCAGGAGTAACGGTCGTGGCAGAACCGCTGATGCCGCCCGGCATTGTGCCTGCATACTGATCATTGGCGGCCAGTTGCGTGCTGCTGGCATGTTCGATGACAGTCGTATTGTTGACCTGCCCCGTGAACGCGCCATTCATGTTCCCGCCCGCAACGATGGTGGCGTTGAGCGCAGGCACGACAGACGTGCCCCACAGACGCACCACATGTCCGTTCGGCATGAAGGACGGCATCGGCGCTGCAGACATGGCATCCGGGTCTGGATTGATTACGGCGTTCTTATCACCCGGAGGCACCCAGCGTTTGCCCAATTTTGTATCGGCGATGATCGTCCACGTGATACTGCTGTCATAGCCGGTATTGGACAGGCTGGCTCCGGTCAGATTGATATCGCCCCCCGCAGCAAGATGGCTCGCATCGTTGGTGATCGCCCCCAACGTGTCGATAGACAGCGTGCCTCCCGCGTCAATCAGGGAACTTGCATTGCTGGCTGTTGCAGTTTGGGTCTCGAGACCCTGCACTTCCACAGAGGAGTTTTCCGCTCCCTTGCTCATGACGACCAGATAATATCCCTGACCCGGCTTGCCATCCGCGGAATAGAACAGCTCCGGAACGTAGATCCGCATCACCTCTTTGTAATAGGGCTGCACCTCGTCATAGACGTTGTTGCCGTAAGCATCCCTCCAGGCCGGGTTCAATGCGGGCGGGTTGGCGAGCTGGTCCTGGGCAAGCGTATAGGTATGGTCATACACCATCTGGGTTATGGTGCTCTGCGTCACCCCGCCATCGATATCGTTGGTGAGTGAAGCCGCGTGGATGGTGACGTCACCATTTGCGCTTCCGGCAAGAATCTCGGCGGAGCGGTTGAGCACATCACCCGCGTAGGCGCCGCTTTTTCCACCGATGCTGATACTGCCATTGTCCGACAGGATGGCGGCTTCGAGATTGGTCAGCGCACCGTCCAGCGCCAGACTGACGCCACCCACCCCGTCGATCAGACCGGTGTTATAGAGGGCTCCCGGTGTCGAGACGGACAACGTGCCGCCCGCCATCATCGCCCCTGCATTGGTGACAGAGGCCGCGGACACGGTCGCATCCCCGCCTGCGATCACGCCGCTGCCCGCAGCAATGCTGTAGTCACCACCGATCGCAAGCATCGCGTTGTGTCCGGCCGAGAACATCATCGCGCCCGAGACGGACTGTGCCGTGCTGAAGCTGAGATCGCGGGTCGCGGAGAGGCCGGAAGCTCCCGTCAGGCTATTGACGGCGAGCGTCAGATCCTGCCCGGACTGCAGCACTCCGTTCGTGTCATCGACGGACTGGAGCGCCGTCATACCGGGACCGCCCATCAGGGTCAGGTTTCCGCTGACGGTAATGATCTGGCCGTTGCTGTTGGTGAGCGTCGCGGTTCGCAGCGTTTGATCACGCCCGGCCTGCAACAGGCCGAAACTGTTATTGACTGAGGAAAGCGCTGCACCATCAGCCGTGGCGTCAATCAGAAGATTACCATGATCGGACAGGATTTTTCCGGATCCGTTGTCGAGCGAGCCTGTCAGGACGGTCAGATCGCCCGCGCTGTCGATCAGCCCCCCGGCATTGTCGAGTGTGTCGGCGGTCAGGGCCATCATGCCGGAGGTGGCGGCAATCCGGCCGTTGTCCGTGTTGTCGAGCATGCCGGTGCTGACGGTCAGGGAACCGCTGCCCGCGCCGATCTGGCCGCCGGCATTATACACGTTCGCACCACCGATCGCCGTGCCGCCAGCGGCATAGATCAGACCCGTATTAGCGACATCACCTGTGGTGGTCAGGGATGTGTTCGTTCCGGCTTCCAGCGTGCCGCTGTTGTTCAGCGCGGTCGCCGTCGCCGTCAGGCTGTTGCCGTAGGCGATAACCTGCCCCTCGTTAGAGAAGGTCCCCGCGGTGAGCGAGCGGGTGCGGCTGCCTGCCACGAGGGTCTGCGCGCCGTTGGAGAGAATGGCGCCGGTCGCCTGATTGTCGATCGACAAGGCGTTCAATGTAAGCGCGTTGCCCACGCCACTGGTCTGGATCGTACCTGCGTTGACCAGTCCGGCGTCCCCGCCGATCGCCAGCACCAGATTGCCGGACGTGCTGGCCAGAACCGCGTTGGCGTCATTCGTAAAGGAGGAGGCTGTGACGGACAGATCACGAACAGCCGCGACATTGCCGCCGTTTTCCATGCTGCCGGACAGACTCAATGTCATGGTCTGTTCGGTGGTCAGACGGGATGTACCTGCCCCGCTATAGAAGCCCGCGGTCAACGTCAGGTTGTTCGCCGTCTCAAGCGTTCCACCAGCATTGGTCACGCTGCTGCCGGACACGCCGTTCAGGGACAGGTCGCCACCCAGCGCGGAGACGGTGCCACCGGAATTGTCCAGCGCGCTGAAGGTAGCGGAAATCGCTCTGGACGCCTGAATGACGCCACCATTGACATTGCTCAGGTTAGCGGCGCTGTTGCCTGCGCCCGCCAGAGTGATGTCACCGCCCTTGGCCAGAATGGTACTGTTGTCATTGCTGATCTGTCCGGCCGTCAGCGTGACGGCGTCGGAGGACTGGAGCAGGCTGCCCGCGCTCCCGGCGATACTCCCGGCCGTAATGGCCAACGGTCCACCAGCAGCGACGATCTGGCCGTTCTCGTTGCTGAAGGCCCCGTTGCTGGCAAGGGTGAGCGCCCCCTGTCCTGTAACGCTCTGGCCGGTGCCGATCTGGCCGCCCGCATTGTCAAAACTGCCCGTTCCGGTCGCGGTCAGGGTTGTCCCACCATAGAGTGTGCCGCTGTTGGTCAGGGTCTGTGATGCCGTGATGTCCAGCTCCTGAGCAGCGCCCACAAATCCGCTGTTGGTCAGGCTGCCTGCGGTGAGGATGGCCTGTCCCTTGCTGGAAATCAGGCTGCCGGACGAGACCATCTGTCCCGTCTCCGTCACGCTCAGGGTCGAGGCGGTAGTCAGTGTTCCGGTGTTGGTCAGATCAGCGCCCTGAACCGTCAGGGTGCCGTTCGCACCCGTTGTTTCCAGAACACCGGCATTGTTGATCGTGCCAGCCCGGACCGTCAGATTGCCGCCCGTGCTGGCCACGACCGCCACGGTGGAGGGTGTTGTGCCCGCATGGGTGGTCAGTGCGCCCGTCTGCACGGCCAGATCCTGTGTCGCGACGATATGGCCTGCGGTATCAAGCGATGATCCGAAGTTCAGCCCAAGGATAGTTCCGGCATTGACGATGGAGCCCGTGTTGCCGGTAAAGCTGTCGCCCGAGAGCGTCATGCCCGTCGCCGACTGCACGATGCCGTCGTCATTGCGGAATAGACCGGTACCGGATGAGGCGGTCAGCGCTCCGGCCTGAGCGTTGAATGTGCCGCCGGAATTATCGATGGCGTTCGCCGTGACGGAAAGATCGGTCGCAGCCTGTAACGTGCCGGTGAGATTGGAGACGGACTGCGCCGCTGTCGCGCTCTGTCCGCCGACCGTCATTGCGCCGGATTTCGACAGGATCGCACCGCCAGCCATATTGGTGAGCGTGTCAGCCCTGATGTTGGTGGCGGTATCGCCTTGCAGCAGGCCACCGCTGTTGGTGACAGTGTTAGCAGCGACGATCAGGCCGTCCTGACTGGCCAGTATCTGGCCATTGCTGTTGGTGAGCGTGCCTGCACTGAGCGACAGCGCCCCGTCAGCGGCGATCTGCGCGGTGGTTCCCTTGTTGGCGAGGGCGCCGGTGGCGCTGATGTTTCCACCCGTCGCTCCATAGAGCGTGCCGCTATTGGTCAGGTCACCACTGACCAGCGCGGTCAGCAGCTCCTTGGCCGCCAGCGTATCTGTGTTGGTGAGAGCGGCCGCCTGCAGGGTCAATGCCCCGCCCAGCGCGCTGATCTTGCCGCTGTTGGCCACCAAACCGGTGGAGACGATGGTCGCCGTCCCGCTGCCGAGGATCGCGCCTGTATTGGAGAGACCACCTGTCGCTGTGCGAACCTCAAGGGTCGAACCAGCCTGCAGGGTTTCAATGGCGCCCGCGTTGACGAGTTGTCCCGTGCCGGTCGTGGTCAGGCTGCCATTGCCCGTGACAGCAGCAAGGATACCGCTGGCCTCGTTGGTAAAACTGCCGACCGTGAGGTTGAAGCCTTTCTGCCCGACAAGCTGCCCGCCGTTGCTCAGCGTCCCGGCCATCTTCAGGGTCAGAACGCCAGTGCTGACCAGGGCGCTTTTGCTATCGGTTTCATAATTACTGGTATTCAGCGACAGTGTCCCGGCCGCGCCGAGTGAGCCACCCTGATTGTAGAGCGTGGTCATCGGCTGGTCGCCATTGGCCAGATAGAGGCCCGCGCCCGTGGACTGGATCAGCCCGCCATTACGGTTATCGAGCGTCGGAGTGGTGATCGTGACGTCGCCCTGCCCCTGAATCGCGCCATTCCGGTTGCCTATGGTCCCGGCCTGAATCGTGACAGGACCTGAGGTCGAGATGATCTTTCCGGAATCGTTCGCAAGCGTTGCCGCCTGCACCATCAGGCTGGATGTACCGGCGCCGATCTGGCCGTTCTGATTGTCGAGCGCGCCGGATGTCGTCACACTGTCAGCCGCAGCGCCATAGAGCGTGCCGCTGTTGGTCAGGCCATCCGTCGCCGTGACGGCCAGTGTTCCAGCGGTCGCACCGATGCTGCCGGTGTTGGCGAGGTCACTGACCGAGAGCACCAGTCCCGAAGTACCCGCCGCCGTCAGACTGCCGCTGTTGGTGAGCGCGCCTGTCGTCAGAATGGCGTCACCCGCAGCCGCCAGCGTGCCGCTATTGACCAGCGCGCCACCGGCAATCGCCACATCACCGGACGTAGCGGTACCGATTTGCCCGGCGTTGTTCAGACCCGCTGTGCCGGTGGTGATAGCCACCATACCGTTATCGGCGGCGATGACGCCATTGCCACCGTTGACGATGCCCTGATCGGCGCTGAGGGACAGGGCATTGCCTGCGGACAGACGACCGTCATTGCTGATGGCCCCGCCCGTGACCGCCATGGCCAGAGAAGCCCCGGCCTGCAGGGTTGAGCCTGCGTCCGCGGTATAGGATGTGACCTGCGCTGTCAGGTTACCGCCCGCCTGGATCTGCCCCGCGCCCGTATTGGACAGGCTGCCGGTCTCCAGCGCGATGTCGCGGTTCTGTGAGAGGATCTGTCCGGCGGTGTTGGCGATCGACTGCGCCCGGATGGTCAGCGGACCAGCAACCGTGCCGATTTCACCCGCATTGATCAGGTTCCCGGCAGTCGTCAGCGCCACGCCCGCCTGTCCGACGATGATGCCGCTTCCCGCATTGGAAACAGTCCCGGCCGAGGCGAGGGTTGTGCCGGATGTCGCGCTGATCTGGCCCGCATTGGACAGCCCATGCGTCACAGCAAGGGCGACGCCGCTACTCCCCGCAGCCGTCATGGCCCCGGTGTTGTTGAGCGTATCGGCGGAAACACCCAGATGATCACCTGCGCCGACCGTACCCTGATTGGTCACATCGGATGCGGATGCGATGGAGGCCACGCCCCCTGCCTGAAGCGTGCCAGTGTTGGTCACGCCGTTGGTCTGCACGGTCACGTTGCCCGTGGCCGTCATCGACCCGTTGAGCACCAGACGACCGTCTGCGGTCAGCGCCATGTCGCCCGCATTGGCGGCCATCGCGCCGTTGACGCGCACGCCTGCGCCGGTCTCGTTGACCAGCATGGAGATGCGGTTGGCGTACATGCCGCCCATGGCCGAGCTGTCGATGGCAAACTCGGGTGTCTTCGAGCCGTCAGACGCCAGTTTCGTGACATTGCCGGTGTTGTAATCGACCCGGTTGCGCCCCACGACGAGGTTCGCCGTCTGGGCGTTGACCTGCGCGTTCAAGGCGACGCGGCGGCTGATGATGTCAAGAACCGGCACGGCGGTAAAGTTACCGCCCTTGCCCTCAAAGGCGATCAGCCCGTCGCTTACGGTCAGGGCCGCCAGACCACCGGCGGCGTTGAATTCCGGATGACCCGTGGAAAGCGTCGCCCGGTCGATATTGATGAATCCGCAACCGTTGCAGGTAATGCCGTTCGGGTTGGCGATGACTACATTGGCTTTCGCGCCCGCGACTTCGGTAAAACCGTTCATCTGACTGGCCTGCGTACCTGTCACCTCGTTGAGGATGACATGCGCAGAGTGTCCGTTCAGGTTGGCGTTTCCGTAGATATAGCCGCCAAGCTGCGTCTGCGTCGCCTGCGTGGCGTTGTTGAGGATCAGCCCCTTCTGCTCCACGTTGTATTGCGTGAACATGTTGTGGGACAGGCCCGCGCCGTTCGGCGTGGCGATGTTGAGCTGTTCGACCCCGTTCTGCGTACGATCGAGCGTCGGCGCGGGAGCCGCGGGCTCCGTGCGGTTATCGATGACAATAGTGGGCTCTTCAGCGCTGGCGACAGCAGGCGCCATGGCCAGCGTCAGACTTGAAACCCAACTGATGCTCGCCAGCAGACGCCGGTATGTCCGGAACCAGTTCATCAGAAACGCACTCCCGCCTGAAAGCCCGCAATCCAGCCCTCCTGCGGAAGAGGCCCACGCGCGACCGAGTGGGTTATGTTCGCCATCCAGAAAATCGATCCGCGTGTCTTGCGAAATCCGATACCGGCACCTGCGATATTGCCGCCCTTCAGCGCGGGCGGCAGGGTGTTGGAGCGGTAACCCAAACGAGTCATGCCAACATCCAGAATGCCGTAAACTTCAGTGCTTTCAATAAACAGTCGGCAGAAGCCGCGATAAGCCCCACAATGATCACTCATGCCTGCGCCGGTCAGCGGCCAGGAGAGATCATTGCGCATGTAGAGACCGTCATTGCCCACCAGCATCTGGCTGAGGAAGCCGCGCACGGTATAGGGACCACCGAGCTGAAGCTGCTGACTCGTGAACTGATTTTCCGTGCTGTATTCACCATGAATCGAGGTGTGCCACAGCAGGCTGAACGGCAGCGGCTTGTAACCGTCAATATCGAGGGTCGGCTTGACGTATTGCGTATGCGGGTCAGCCTCACCGGGATCGGTAAAATACGAGTGTGTGCCGACACCTCTCACACCAAAGCGCATACCGAGGGTGATATACCAGATGCCGCCCCAGGCCTTGAGGGACTCACTGGCCTGCGCGACGACCGAGCCCTGACGCGCGCTCTGGGTTTCAAGACGCGTGCGATCGAGTGTCGAGGAAAAGGATTTCAGTTCGTAAAAAGCCTGAAGCGTTGTGACACCGATCTGATTGCGCAGCACCTCGCGCGAGACGCCGAAACGGAAATCCTTGCGCTTTCCGGCAAAGCGGTAATCCTCGCCAAGGCTCTGAAGATGATAGACATCGCTGGACATCCACCACCCACCGAACACGGTCCACTTTCCAAACGGAATGGAGCCGTTAGCTGAAATATACTGCGTGTTTCGATGGCCAGCATCACCCACCAGCGAGTGGTCATATTCAACCGACCACATGTCCAGCAGGCCCAGCGCATCGTCGGCGCGCAGCAGGACGTGACCGGTTTCACGGCCTGTTTCCGGCTGTCCGTTGTTATCCGCCCAGATCTGTCCGTGAAAGACCCCCGGCGCAGGCTGGAGAATACGCACCTGCGTCTCGCCGGGATTTTTGCCCGGCGCGATCTTCATGCGTGCCGACCAGCTGGGCAGGCGGTTCATCTGGTCGAGACCCTGCTCCAGATCGCGCAGGTTCAGAATATGGTCCCGCATACCGGGAAATGCTGCGACCTCATGCAGCCGCGGTTCAATACCCTCGAAGAGAAAACCCGCGATCTTGCCTTCAATGACGACAATCCGCAGATGGCCGCTGGCGAGGGACTGTTCAGGAAGATAGGCCCGCGACGTCACATTGCCCTGCGCCAGATAACTGCCATTCACATCATCCAGAGCATGATTGAGATCGCCCGTCGTGAGGCAACGCCCGGCATAACGCTGGATGATGGTGTGACGGTCGCCCGGAGAAAGATGGTCCGCACCCTCGATGGAGATCGACCTGACCTCCACACAGTGGGTCGAGGATGTGCTCTCCTTGGGCTCGTTCAGGATCTGCGTGCTGTTATCCGGTGGCGGCAGCATGTTCAGATCCTGCTGCCGCTGCTGATACCGCTGGAACTGATCCTGCGCCGAGCCCGGTCCTGCCGGAAGCGGCATGTTGCCGAAACCGCTCGCCGGTGGCTCCGCTCCAGCCGGGGCCGCCAGCGCAGAGTGGAACGAAAACAGACCAGACAGCAGCAGTCCTCCCATGACAACAGGACGACCGAACAGAACAGGACGCATACAAAGCACCGGCTAATCAGGTGAAAAAACGACTGAATACGACAAAAAGATCAGTGAGATGCGCTTGGAGAAATCCACCCGTCCAGCGCCTTCAGTCCGTCATCCGCACCCACCATTTCAAAGTTGATGGTCAGCACGCCACCTGCCAGCTTATCCGCCATGATATGACCCTGCTTCGCATGACGCAGGTCTTTGACCTGATCATCCGTCAGATCGGCTGACGCCAGACATCCTGTCGACACGCAGCTCTGCCACACGAGTGTCAACGGTCCGCTCTTGTCGGCTGCGACACGGGGCTGGGTTTTCAGGGAAAGACCAAGCGGGGTCTCGACCGTCAGACGCCATGGGCGTGCGGACAGCGGTGTCTTGTTGTCCACCTGTGCACGGGCAAAAATGACTGCGCCCAACGGCACGGTCTTCTTCTGGACGTCCTGCATGGCGAGCGGCTGCTCCATCACGCACAGCACCGGCAAGGTCGTCACGTTCGCACCCGGAAACACGCAGCGATAATTCCAGGGACCGGACGTACCCGTCAGCGTCGTCGGAGAGGGCTGTGGCTGTGTCAGCGCAGACGCAGCCACCGTTTTGCCCGTCGCGGCCTGAGCGGACCCATGCGCAAAAAGCACTGCCAGAAAACACGACGCCATGAATTTTCTACTGATGGAGAACAACAGACAAACTCCGTTAATTTCTGTTGCAAAGCATTACGGCAAAAAATCCGGCCTTTCCATGACAATGAACAAATTATGAAACAATGTGTCATATTCAACACGACCGTCGAGACAAATCGACAACTTCAAAACACAAAATAAACCTTTATCCCTGCACACCCAATCCTCGACATAATTCTCCCTTCCCGCCATCACACACACATCTGTAATTTCATGTTATCTCTCCATGCGGCTGACACGCGTTACAAAAACGACGTGTTTCGCGTCCCTGATTATTTTTTGAGAAGTTTCTGTATGGTTTCGTTGAGAGCTTCGATGGCGGCCTCCTTTGCAGCGTCGCTGTCGAGCCCTCCCTCGACAACGGAAAGAGCGACGAACGCCGCAAGCCGGTCGGCCGTCTGCTCGACCGCCCGCCCGAACGGAATGCTGTCAGCCTCCAGACCGTCAGCGATCTCGCGTCCGATCCGCCGCATCGCCTCGCGCTCTCCCTGACTGAGCCGCGGTGACGAGACCTCGCCCGTCACGGACGGACAGGGCATGCCAGTCTGCATTCCGTCATGCACCGGCCAGTCATACAGAACGGACAGGCGCTGGCAGTATCGCCGGACATCGAGATTTTCTCCTGGTAACGCAAGAGGATATGTCGTGCCGTCATGGAACACGACCTCCGCCTGATATAGAGGCGCTCCCCTCCTCCCGGGCAGAGGGTTCACCAGCAGGGACCTTACAGCCTCAGGCTCAAGATGGTCCGGATCAACAAAATCCCCGACGATCGACGTTGCCGTCCTGTGACGCGTCACATTCATACGGGCTTCGCCGGACCGGTAATCTGCCGCAGGCGCTCCATGATCGGATCGGATATCTGCGATCGCTCGACTGTCGCCCCCACCCGCACCTCAAGCCATCTCAGAACCTCCGAGCGTGAGGAGATATCCACTCTCCGGAACAGGGCCAGCAGTCTCTGCTCGGTTTCGTCCGAGGCAGGGAGAGACGCGGGCTCGTCTTCCTCCCGGAACAGGTCCCACAGCGCAATATCGAGAACGTCTGCGACATCGCCCAGACGTTTCAGTGAGCAGCCTCGGCGTCCCCCTTCCCATAACGCGATCGCCGTGCGGGAAATCCCCGCCTGAGCCGCAACTTCGTCCTGCGACAGCCGCGCGTTCACCCGGGCAGCCCGCAGGCGTTGTCCAACGATCCTGTCAGAGACCTTGCCGGAATGGGGAGCTGCCTCCGTTCCCAGCAACACCGCGCCATTGCCACGAATCCACTCATGGAATGCATGGAGCCCCGAACTGCTCGGCTCGCTGCTATTCTCCTCGCCCTCAATCTGAAAGAGCACGGTATGACCCGCGATGAGGACGATTGTCCTGCGCCGCATCTTCATCCGCCCGGCTCCCCAGACCTGCCCGGCTTCCAGATGAATGGCCGTCCTCATCAGAGTTTTCTCAATACGCAGAAAAATATCGTCCAGATGACCAGACTGATAAGCCCCGCGAAAACAATCCCTCTGAACGGCCGACCGTCATCCGGGCTGGGCCGACCACCTTCCTGCGGTCTCTCGATAGTCTCCATGATCAGGAAATCTTTCTTGTCTGCCGTTCCACGTATTTCTGGACGGTGATTTTCAGTTCCGGCGAAAGCCGCCTGTAAAGATCGACAAGATCAGCCTCGTCCGCGCCCAGCGTCATGGTCACGTTCTCCTCGACCATACCGGTGAGGAAGAAATCCACGGGCACCTGAAACAGCGCCGCCAGTCGGGGAAGATGCAGATGCGCCCTGCTGGTGCGTCCCGTCTCCATCGCCGCCACTGCGGAGCGGCTTATCCCCAGCGCTCTGGCCATCTCTTCCTGAGTGACGCCGGCACTTCTGCGCAATGTGACGATCTTCTGCGCCAGTTCCGCAGCCGGTGCGGCCCTGCCCTCGCCTTCGGCATGCAACGCCGCATTGTGAAGGCGCATCCATCGGCGGAATGTCGACTGGCTGACCAGATAACCTTTGCCCCTGACGGTTTGTGAGGGTATCGACACGGTCTGATAGGCCAGCATGCCTTCAGGGAGATCGACGATCCGGCGCGGGAGCTGTCCGGCACCCTCATGCGGCATCCATATCTGCCCGGGCTGAAGAATGATATGTGATGTCATAAGCTGTTTTTCTAACGGATACAGTCTGTCCCGTTCCCCTGAAGGGAACGGGACAGGCCGTAATCAGACCGACTGCCGCAGGGTCTGATCGTCCGTGTCGGACACGAGGTAAGGACCTGCCGCCACAAGCTGGAGGGTCAGCATGGCCACACCAGCAGGGGGACGCTCGCCCAGCGGCAGCAGGGCGTCGCCCGTCGTCCAGCGGCAGCTCTCTCCTTCCAGCCCGTGCCAGCCCGTCAGGTCACTGACTGTAAGATGACTGGTGACAGGCACCGTCTGTCTGCTTTCGAACAGCGTGATGTCGCCGATGGCCACACCAAGACGACGGCGATCGTCAACGAACGGACCGAACACGTCGCTGGGACGGCTGGCGTTGGACACGATCCTTACGTTTCTGACGGACGCGGGGATCATGAACATGACGCTGCCGTCATGCTCGCGCGCCTTGCGAATAATGGTTCCCGTCTCTGTGACGAGATGGATGTCCGTCTCGTCCGTGAGAACCGGCGCGGCATCCTTCCGTTCGATCTGTCCGGCTTCCGCGCGGCTTTCGATCGAACGGAATAGCGGCTCCACGAAATCACAGGTGACGCCAAGCGGCGCACCCCCGTCCTCGCCCCAGGATTTGCCCTGTGCTCCGACGAGGATCACCAGATTGCCATGCTGTCTGAAAGACGCCCTGTTGCCGGTGTCGAGATAGCTTTCCGTCAGCATCCCGTCCGCCCAGATGACGGAGTGCTCTTCCGTCTCGACATGGTAGAAGCTGTAGCTCGTGATCGTCCGGTCGTAGAAGATCGACCGTCCATTCACCAGCATGCGCACAGGAACAAATTTATCCTCAAAGAACAGGCAATGTTCAGGTGTGATCAGCATGTCCTTGTAGGGAACACCGTCAGAAATCGCGTCCTTCAGGACGCGGACCGGGTAGCCCGCCTCATCGTCAGGCAACCCTGAACGGACAACCATCTTCTGGCTGCCAACCCACGTCACCTCGCGCTGGGTTTCCACACCATTGCGCCAGTTAAAAACGGAAACCGTGTCGCCAATCCGCACATCCTCAATCAAGACCTCTCCAGACGGGGTCCGGATCAATGTCCCAGGCAGGAAGCAGGCAACGGCTGTATTAACACTTCCCCCAGACGTGACAGTAATGGCATCGGCAGTTGAACCCGCATATGCGTAAAGCGTTGTTCCGTCGCTGACGGTGGCTCCTGAAACGGAAGCGCCGCTGTAGAAATAGGCCAGTGAAGTTGAATTGTCGTTTGTATTGAACGTGTCGTTGACCGACTTTCCACCAGCAGCAGAGGTCGTCCCGGCCTGGTAGCTGACATAGCTCGCACCGTAGCCGTTGAAGGTGTTACCGCTGGTGCTACCTCCGGCGTAAACAATTACGTTGTCATAAGTGATATTCGAATTCGCCAGCGTTCCGCCAGAGTTTACGTAAATGGTTCCCAGAAGACCGTTCGCGCCCGCATCCTGCACCCCGGATGCTGTCGCGCCACTTGTGACATACAGGATCGCATCGTCGTCAAGCGCTACAGGACCGCTGACGGTCTTAAGACTCGCCCCAACTCCACTCTGATAAACAGTCGCGCCACTGACCAGAACAGCGGACCAGATGCCGGTTAGCGCCGTCACGTTCGTCGAAGCGCCCACGCCGCCGTAAACTGTCGTCGTTCCCGCGCTGAGCAGGCCGCCGGCGCTGACAGTAAATGCGGACGTGGACGCACCGGAAACCAAGCTGGCCGTGCCACCAGAATTGACGACAACTCCGGAAATCGACGAAGTATCCGCCCCTGCGGCAAAAGTTGCTCCAGAATTGACTGTGGCACCTTTAATTGTAGCGCCGTCATAGGCATTCAGCGTTGTTCCGTCACCAACGGTGGCTCCGGAAACGGAGGCGCCGCTGTAGAAATAGATCGTTCCTGTCGAACCGTCGACTGTATTGAACGTGTCGTTGACCGACTGTCCACCGGCGATGGAGGTCGTCCCGGCCTGGTAGCTGACATAACTTCCCAGGTAATTATTGAACGTATTTCCGCTGGTGGCGCCGCCGGCATAAACAGTGACGATGTCATAGGTAATATTGGAATTCGCCAGCGTTCCGCCGGAGTTAATGTAGATATATCCAGCAGCACCCGTTGCACCCGCATCCTGCACCCCGGATGCTGTCGCGCCACTTGTGACATACAGGATCGCATCGTCGTCAAGCGCTACAGGACCGCTGACGGTCTTAAGACTCGCCCCAACTCCACTCTGATAAACAGTCGCGCCACTGACCAGAACAGCGGACCAGATGCCGGTTAGCGCCGTCACGTTCGTCGAAGCGCCCACACCGCCGTAAACTTGCCCCTGTGCTATACCGCCAGACGCAACCAGACCACCAGCGTAAATGATGAAATTGTCTACTACTCCCGACGCGGCACTCACAAAACCGCCTGAACTTACAGTGATAGTTGACATATTTTTACCCTCTATTTCGGAAACGTTGAAGATGATTGCATGACACGTCCGAGCGCACCGATGACCTGATGCGCCGTGATCAGACGCGTGCATTCAAACTGCCTGGGTGTTCCCTGATGTCGTGGACACCAGAGAAAATTATCGTGACTGAAACGCTCTTTCGGATCGTTCCAACAAGAATTACATGCGTGCCAGTTGATGACACGGTAAGGTGTATGGAACTCAGTCGTAGGGTGGGAGAAACCAGCGATCATCACCACTGGGCACCCGGCGGACCAGGCCAGCCAGGAAAGTCCGGAACCGAGCCCCACAAAAAATGCGGCATGCTTCAACCATCGTGCCCGCTCAGCGAGCGGACGATTGCCAGTCTGATTCTCCACACCGTAAGGCATGTAATTCCAGACTATCCCAGCCCCATGAACTACCTTCTGGTCAATACAGACAACACGATACCCTTGAGCCTTTAGCCAAGAGACAACTTCTGCCCAGCCATACGGGTTATTCCAATATTTACACTGGCTCGACGCCTGCATCGCGATGCAGACATACGGCTCCGCGATGGGACGCCCCGCATCTGGAAACGTTATCTTCGCAGGCTCTTCAACCGGCTCCGTTCCCAGAATATAAGCTGCGGTTTTATGAAGCCCTACCAGACGAAAATCCGCAGGTTGCCAGTCACAGCTAACATCATCGAAAAACAGACCAAGATAATAACTGGCGTAAGCGTTTTTTGTCAGATTCTGGGCCACGGCCTCTTCATGAGTTACGAAACGCAGATGAGGATAAGCATCACGAAAAAGAGGAATGATCAGCCCGGACATCGCACAAGTGACGTTTGCACTATGCTTTTCAGCAAAACGGTCTGCATATGGCATCCACGCCAAAGTATCGCCAAGCGTTCCAACAGGAAAATTGATAAGGACATCCCGTTGCCGCACATCAAACACATGATCGAAAACCAGAACTGACTGCCTTTCACTTCCTGAAACAGCCACCTCCTTCCATAACGACACACCGAATTTCACAAACCAGCGCTTGGACGAGCGGACAAAATCCCTCTTCAGACCGGCCTGATGAAAAAGAATATTTCCCGTATCCAGATCCTTCAGTTCAATACGCCACCACGCATTTTCCCCCGGATCAGGAAGCTGGACACGGCATCCTTCGTTGAAATCAAAGAAAATCCCCTCTCCGCCAGACTGAGTCGGCACAGGAGCCGGAACAGGATAAGGCGCTTTTGTCTCCTGCCGGGCGCAAGAGCCAGAAAGCGTTTTTTCTGCTTGCTTACCCCCGCTTTCCAACAAATATCCGACGTCAGACATCAGAAAAAACCTTTAAATAAACGGATTTTTCCTTAAAATCTGAAAAATCCTGCAAGGAAATCAATACGAATGCCACTGTGCGCAACGCTTGATTTGCGCAAAAAATATTTTGGGGTCTGTTTGCTTTTTGATGACAATTTTCTTGCTTTCGGTCCACGTGGAAGTTAGGCTCGAAGCAAGTCCAAGGCGAAGAAGCCTAGCCTAAAATGCATTTGCGCAAATCAAGCGTTGCGCAAGTTTGACTGTGCGTCGTAGGATGTCGCCATCACAAGTATGGATGGCAAAATATGGCGCGGAAAACCGGTTATGCCCGGGTCAGCACGGTCGGGCAGACTTTGGATATGCAGCTCCGCACTCTCAAGGCATTCGGCTGCGAGAAAATCTTCCGGGAAAAAGCCAGCGGAGCCGATGCGGAACGAATCCAGTTACGACGACTTTTAAAAAGCCTTTCCAATGGCGATACCGTTGTCGTCACACGTATCGACCGCCTTGCCCGCAGCACCTTCGATCTTTTCGCCATCGTGAGGGAAATTACCCAGAAGGGGGCCCAGTTCTACTCACTTGCAGAGCCATGGGCAGACACGACAACCAGCACGGGCCGTCTGATGCTGGCTGTTCTGGGAGGCCTTGCCGATGTGGAACGGGATCTCATCCGGACACGAACCGCTGAAGGCCGGGCGCGAGCACAGGAAATGGGCGTCAGAATGGGACGTCCCGCCCGGATTACTGGCCTCCAGCGTGAGGAAATCGCACGCAGGCGACAGGAAGGAGAGCCCCTGAAGGCTGTGGCCAATGCATTTGGAATCAGCACGGGTACCGTTTCACGTATCGCAACAGGCGCGGACAGTCATCGAAGCAGAAAGAAAGCCGTGCCGCCCGACGAAGAATCATGAAAATCCAGCCGTCCGGGAGCGACAAAAATTACGCGGAGCCTGAACCTCCCATCCGTCAACAATCAGACGGGCATAGATGTCATCAACAGCACCTACAGCATGTCCACGTTATTCCGGTTCATATCCTGCTGCGGTGAAGAAGTTGGCACACTCGTCTGGAGGTGAAAACATCCAGGACTGATCCGCCATCGCCCGGCTCGCAGGCTTTCCGGGAGACGGAATTCCACCCTCCGTTCGCTATAGCGGTCCACAAGGTAGTCGGCCCGGTCGCGCAACAGCCATGTGAACTTCATCAGCTCGTCCATGACATCCACCATCCGGTCATAGAGGGGGGATGGCTTCATCCGGTCATCGTCACCGAACTGGGTATAGGCCATCGCCACGCTGGACTGATTGGAGACGGTGAACATCCGCATCCACCGGCCCAGCACCCGTAGGGCATTGACGGAATTGAAGCTCTGCGATCCGCCCGAAACCTGCATGACCGCCAGCGTGCGGCCCTGCGTCGGGCGGATCGAGCCTTCGGTCAGGGGCAACCAGTCGATCTGGTTCTTGAACACGGCAGTGATGTTGCCATGCCGTTCGGGGCTGCACCAGACCTGGCCTTCCGACCAGATCGAGAGATCCCGCAGTTCCTGCACTTTCGGGTGGGTTGCGGGCACGGAATCCGCTACCGGCAGGCCGGTCGGGTCGAACACCCGTGTCTCGGCCCCCAGCACCTTCAGGATGCGTTCTGCCTCAAGCACCAGCAACCGGCTGAAAGATCGGGGGCGTAAAGAGCCGAAGAGCAGAAGGATACGCGGCGGATGGTCCACACGCGGTTGCGGTTCCAGCCGCGCGAGATCGACCCGTTCAAGATATTCGGGGTGGAGGGCCGGCAAGTCAGGTTCGGTCATTGTGATATTGGTCCATTCGTGCATTACGAGTGGCTGATCCAGGGCAACCACAGGGACAGCGCCGCGAGTGTGACCAGCAGGACGGGCGGGGTGATCGCCAGTCCAACTTTCATATACTGCCCCCATGTGACCCGATGGTTCCTGGATGCCAGCACATGCAGCCACAACAGTGTTGCGAGACTACCAATCGGCGTGAATTTTGGTCCGAGGTCGCAGCCGATGACGTTGGCATAGATCATCAGGTCGCGTGTCAGCGGCGTGATGTCGTGAGCCTGCTGGATCGCCAGCGCCCCGACCAGCACACTCGGCATATTGTTCATGATGGACGACAGAACAGCCGCCAGAAAGCCGGTGCCGATGGTGGCCGTGAACGTCCCTTGATGACCGAGCCAGACCAGTGCGGTCGCAAGATAGTCGGTCAGCCCGGCATTGCGCAGGCCATACACCACCAGATACATGCCCAGCGAGAAGATCACGATCTGCCACGGGGCGCCCCGCAGCACCTTACGAACAGGGATGACCCGACCATATCCGGCGACGAGCAACAGGATTCCGGCGGCCAGACAGGCCACGACACAGACCGGGATATGAAACGGTGCTGTCAGGAAATAGGCTGCCAGAACGAGCGCCAGCAGCGGAAATGCCGTCCGGAATACATTGTGGTCACGAATGGCGGTCGCAGGTGCCGGAAGTTCGGCGACGGGATAGGTCGCAGGCACCTGCCGCCGATACCGCAGCCAAAGCACAGCCAGCGTCGCGCCCAGCGCCACCAGATCGACAGGGACCATGATCGCGGCATAGCGATCGAACGCAATGCCAAAGAAATTGGCGCTGACGATGTTCACCAGGTTGGAGATGACTAGCGGCAGGCTTGTGGTGTCTGCGACGAAGCCGGTCGCAATGATGAAGGCCAGAGATGCGGTATGGCTCAGACGGAGTTGAGTGAGGATAGCGATGACAATGGGCGTGAGCAGCAAGGCCGCGCCGTCATTGGCGAAAACCGCTGCAATGGCCGCTCCCAGCACCACGATCAGCGGGAATAGCGTCCGGCCTCGCCCTTTGCCCCAGCGCACGACGTGCAGGGCGGCCCAATGGAAGAACCCTGCCTCATCCAGCAACAGCGAGATGACGATCAGCGCGATAAAGGTGAAGGTCGCGTCCCAGACGATGTGCCAGACGACAGGAATGTCATGCCAGTGGATCACGCCAGCCGCCAGAGCCACGGCGGCACCCGCCATGGCGCTCCAGCCGATGCCCAGCCCCCGAGGCTGCCAGATGACAAAAACCAGCGTGACAACGAAAAGCAGAAGAGCGAGCATCAGAAGATCCGTCAGCACCGGATTATCGAGGCCGAGTTCGTGAAAGGGTGTGCCCTTTTCCCGCAGGACCGAGCGCACTGGAACGCCCATACGGGCGATCAGATCGACCAGTTCCGCGCGGCTAGGCGGGGTTTTCAGATATTCGATGATCCGGGGCTCCTCGCCGCTGTTGCGGATCAGTGCCAGCACGTTGCGCGACGTGCCGCAGGCCGGATTGTGGTAGATCGTGATGGTCATGAGCAGGATTCCGGGGACGGACAGCAGGAGGACAGGTTCGCGACCAGAGGCGCGCAGAGTTCCGGGCTGCCCGCACAGCAGTCCCTGATGAGGAAAAGCATCAGGTCCCGCAGGCGCGGAAGACAGGCGCGATAGACGACCAGCCGACTATGGCGCTGCGAGGTCAGCAGAACAGCGCGGGTCAGGGCGGCGAGATGGGCCAAGATCGTGTTTTGCGGGACATCAAGATACCGCGCGACCTCGCCCGTAGGCAGGCCGTCCGGTTCGTGGCGCACCAGCAGGCGGAAAATCTCCAGCCGTGTGGACTGCGACAGAGCGCTCAGGACAGCGAGGGCGGATTGTGTGTCCAGTAATCGACGATCATGGATATATAGAATGAAGTCAAGACTACTGAGGACATACCTCGTTCAGGATATGAAATAAGGTGTCATACGCCGAACAGACGGCCGATCCCGCCCGTGACGATCATCGCAACTATCCCCCAGAACGTCACACGCATTGCTGGACGCCAGGGCGCCGCACCACCGGCAATCGCGCCAACGACGCCCAGAACAGCGAGAACCACGACGGACGTCAGGGACACGCCCCAGGACACCCACGCCAGAGGGGTCAGAACCGCCGCCAGCACGGGCAGCAATGCCCCAGATGAAAAGGCGGTTGCCGAGGCGAATGCCGCCTGTATGGGTCTTGCCGCCGTGGCCTCGGACAGACCCAGTTCATCCCTTGCATGGGCGCCAAGCGCATCATGTTTCATGAGAGAGACGGCGACCTTGCGTGAGAGATCTTCATCCAGACCTCTTTTTTGATAGATCCTAGCCAGTTCGGCAACTTCCCCCTCCCAATCCGTTGCCAGCTCCTGTTTTTCACGGGCAACGTCGGCGTGTTCGGAATCCGCCTGGGAACTGACCGAGACATACTCGCCTGCCGCCATGGACAGGGCTCCCGCGACAAGCGCAGACAGTCCCGCGATGAGAATGTTGCCGTGTGTCGCATGAGAACTGGCAACGCCGACGATGAGGCTGCCGGTCGACAGCGTTCCGTCATTGGCACCGAGAACAGCTGCACGTAGCCATCCCAGTTTCTCGACAGCATGACGTTCAGTCAGAGGATGGAGACGTGACATAAAAAAACCTATTGCTTCTGGTAAATACAAACCAGATTTAGGGCCCTCTTTTTGTTGCGGCAATAGATATTTTATTCTGATATTGCGATCTATTTTCAATAGTATTTATATTTTCGTAAAATCTTCTCTGTTCAGAATCCTGTCAGGTAAGGATGATATGAGAGTGGATTCAGATTCTTTTTTGCCGAGAGATATATACACTATCCAGTGCCGGACATTACCGACGCCCTGCGCTACGACAAACCGACGATCATCCTTCACTGGCTGACGGCTCTTCTGGTTCTGTCTCAGTTCGTCGCAGGTGCATCTTGAGGCTGGCCGACAAAACCTGTCCATCACCTGATGGTCGTTGCGCATCTGACCGCCGGGATCCTGCTGACGGCAATCTTGGCGTTCCGCATTATTCTGGCGTCTGACGAAAGACCAGCACCTGTCCGGTCTCCTCCAACTCGCAGACCGGATGAGTTTGTCGTCCGACGCCGGTGGCTTGATGACCGCACTTATGCAGATTTCGTCGGGCTGCGCCAGTTTCTACTCGGCCCCGCGAGCAGCCATCCATTGGCCTGATGCAGGGCCGGTTATGCAAGCGGTCTTGCGACGTGGGCGGAGTTCACTTTGCCTTCGGCACCCCACATCGGTGAGCATTCCTGTTATATGGGTGTGCGGATACGCGCCCCGGAAATACATGTGACCGTGACGTTCTGGAGCCCCATGAGAAAGCTCAACCCATAGGCCAGTACCAAATCCCTAGGCCGAAAACAGAAAATCCACACCCGCCAGAAGCCCAAGCAGGCAAGCTTCCAGAAGGATGCTCCGTGCGTAGATCGACAGCAGATCGTGGCGACGGCCTGCCTTGACCAGAAGCGCGGACAACACCGCGCCGGCGACGAAGGTCAGTTAAGACCACAGCAGGACAGAATCTGTTATACTGATTATCTGGATGCTCTTGATGCTGAAAGCAACGAACCGAACTCACGTTTAACACTGGCAGCCCGACGGGCCGATCGCCTGATGGAAACCGTGACGCTCTATCAAGCGATCGGCGACAGCTACACTGTACCCGCCCCTTCAATTTCCGGAAAAATAACAGAACTGCTAGATTTATAGACTTATCGTTGTCAGTGCAGATTATGTTCTTCCTGCATTAAATCTATTTATGTTCGGGAAATTGCATGATGTGACCAATCCATAATTGGTGTTTTTCGTTTTCTTACTATTATGACCATGACCATGTGCTTCAGGACATATTTTTTCAAGAAGGCGGAAATTATCGTGTGCTTAAACAGATAGAAAAATGGCAGATCATCGGAATGATCTGCCATTCACAAAAACTCATATTAACAAGGATCTGACCAGAAGGATTCGGAAAGCCCCGAACGTTTCTTTGACAGTGTCAGTTGCCGTCCGTGAACGTATAGCTGCATACCTTGTTGCCTGCCGGATCACGCAGATACGCAGCGTAGGCTCCGGGCAGGTGACTGCGTGGACCCGGCGCTCCTTCATCCGTTCCGCCGCTGGCCAGACCAGCAGCATGAAAAGCGTCCACTTCGGCCGTCGTGGAGGCGGCAAAGCCGATCGTGACACCGTTGCTCGTCGGCGCCTCGCCATTACCAGGACGCGCTATGATGAAAGCGGGTTTGTCGCGCCCATACAGAATCCAGCCGTTTCCGAAGGGACCGAGATTCCTGATCCCCAATGCGCCCAGCGCGGCATCGTAGAATTTCGCCGAAACCTCAACATCAATTGCGCCGAGGAAAACATGGGAGAAAACACCGTCTCCAGAAATTACAGCCATGAGTCATACTCCTGTTGTGTGTTGTAAAAGCATGTCACTTCGCGTCTGCGACGCATGTATCAGTAATGGATGACCGAGCGGATGGACTTGCCTTCGTGCATCAGATCGAAGGCAGTGTTGATGTCTTCAAGCGGCATCGTGTGCGTCACGAAAGGGGCAAGCTGGATATCGCCCCGCATCGCGTCCTCCACCATGCCGGGAAGCTGGGTGCGGCCCTTTACGCCGCCAAAAGCGGTACCCCGCCATGAACGACCAGTGACCAGTTGGAACGGACGGGTGGAGATTTCCTGCCCCGCTCCCGCCACACCGATGACAATCGACTGTCCCCAGCCGCGATGCGCGGATTCCAGAGCCGCCCGCATGACATTGACGTTGCCGATGCACTCAAACGTATGATCAATGCCCCACCCGGTCTGCTCCACAAGGACCTGCTGGATCGGCTTGTCATAGTCTTTCGGATTGAGGAAATCTGTCGCACCAAAGGCCTTTGCCAGTTCGAATTTATCCGGGTTGGTGTCGATGGCGAATATCCGGCCGGCCTTGGCCTGTCGCGCTCCCTGGATCACGGCCAGACCTATGCCGCCAAGCCCGAATACCGCCACCGTATCCCCGGGCTGAACTTTCGCCGTATTATGTACGGCGCCGATGCCTGTCGTGACACCGCAACCCAGAAGGCAGACATGCTCCGGATTGGCGTGTGGGTTGATTTTTGCCAGAGACACTTCGGCAACAACGGTATATTCGCTGAACGTCGAGCATCCCATATAGTGATAAAGCGGCTGACCTTTACAGGAAAACCGTGTTGTACCATCAGGCATCACACCCTTTCCCTGCGTGGCGCGGACTGAAATACATAAATTTGTTTTACCAGATTTGCAGAACAGACATTCTCCGCATTCAGCCGTATAGAGCGGAATAACATGGTCGCCGGGTGCAACACTTGTCACACCTTCTCCGACTTCCACCACAACACCCGCGCCCTCATGACCCAGCACAGTCGGGAACAGCCCTTCAGGATCGTCACCTGAAAGAGTGAAGGCATCAGTATGACACACACCTGTATGAGTGATTTGTACCAGAACCTCCCCCGCACGCGGCGGCTCAACGTCAATTTCCACAATTTGCAGAGGTTTCTTTGCTTCAAAAGCAACGGCTGCACGTGATTTCACGGTTCATTTCCTTTTCAGGAATTATGTATTGCCAATAGAGAAACTTTTGTCTGCGCCGTCAGCGCAGATAGGATCGAACCAGTGCGACGACATCATCAATTGATCCCTTCTGCTGGTCCGTAACAGTGCCCGACAGAGCAAACTCCTCCCTCAGATGGCTCTCCAGAACGCTTGACATCAATCCGTTAACAGCACCCCGCACCGCAGCGAGCTGCTGTAGCACGGGTGCGCAGTCTGTCCCCTGCTCCAACGCGCTTTCCAGAGCGTCCAGTTGACCACGAATACGTTTCACCCTGGCAAGAGCCCGCTTTTTTTCCGCAGGTGTATGGGGCATTCAGCTTTGAACTCCAAAATACTACCTAACAGTATACATACATACTCCCCCCCACCTTATAAATGATGGGAGAGTTTTCTCGCGGTAACGTGATGCTTCACCCCTCCATAGTACGGATCGAATAGCAAATGATAGGATTATACGGGACGATTTCAGTGATCGACAAAGTTGCGATCAGCAGGAGCAAGATGTTCCACGAGATAATCGATCAAGGCTGTCACCCGACGATTGGGCAGGCGTCCATGTGGATAAACAGCGTACACATTGGTCGCGCTCATTGAAAATTCGTCCAGAGCGGTGAGCAGACGCCCGGCCGCGATATCTCCTTCGACATCACAACTGGATTTGAGTACGACGCCGGCCCCGGCAACCGCCCAGTCTCTGAGTGTGCCGCCGTCATTCGCCAGACGGTCGCCGCTGACCCGGATGCTGAATTCCCTGTTTTTTTCGTGAAAACTCCAGTTCGCTTGGGGCGCGCCCGGGCGCGCCAGAACCATACAGTTATACCGCGTCAGATCGCGGGGATGAGAAGGATATCCATGCTTTTTCCAATAATCGGGAGCCGCACATACATGCCGTTGGCCACGCATGAGAAGACGCGCTGTCAGCTGGGAGTCCGCGAGTTGACCCATTCGGATCGCGAGATCGTACCGTTCCTCCACCAGATCCTGTACGGCGTCAGTCAGCATCAGTTCAACAATCACATCTGGATGATGCTTCATGAACCCATCAATCAGAGGCGCCAGACGGTTGCGCCCGAAATCATTGGTGACGGTCATCCGGATTTCGCCCTGAAGACGCCCTTTGTCGGACACGTTTTCCAGCGTTTCCTCAAGATCGACCAGTATCCGGCGACAATCCGCCAGAAACCGCTCGCCTTCCGGAGTGAAAGACAGCCGCCGGGTCGTCCGGCGCACCAGAGACACCCCAACCCGCGTTTCCAGAGTCTGCAATCCAAGCGTCACCGTTGACGGAGACAGGCCCCTGATGCGGGCAACGGCGGAGAGACTGCCCTGTTCAGCGATATCCACATAAAGCCGCAAAAGATCGAACTGGTCCATTATTCTTCCTGATCGAAAGGTCTTTTATCAAGATGCATGATTATCATTCTTTTTCATAATGGTATGGTTTTTGCTCACTGATAATGTCTCGTGCGGAGAAACGTTGTGACGTCGTCTGTCAAACATGCTGTCATCGCCGGTGGTCTTGGCGTCATTGGACGTAACCTGGTCACCCACCTAAGCCAGCAATCAGGCTGGAAAGTAACGGCGATCTCCCGGCGTAAGCCGGATTTCCAAACCTCCGCAGCATTTCTTTCCGTTGATCTGACGGACCCGGCCGCTACCCGGACTGCACTGAACGGCCTGAAAGACGTGACGCACATTTTTTATGCGGCCTATCAGGAGCATGACGACCCGAAAATGCAGGTCGAGCTCAATCTGGCCATGCTGCAAAATCTCGTGGAAGCCGTGGATGAAAGCTCGCCAGCTTTCGCACGGGTGATTCTGTACGAAGGCGCTAAATATTACGGTGCGCATCTTGGTGCGTTTCCGACACCCGCGGTCGAGAGCGACCCACGCCAGATGCCGCCGATGTTCTACTACGATCAGGAAGACTGGCTACGGTCAAAAGCCGCATCACGGCCATGGGACATGATCGTTCTCCGGCCCGATGTCGTCTGTGGATTTGCCATCGGCAATCCGATGAACCTTTCCATGGTCATCGCCGTCTATGCGGCCATTTCAAAAGAGCTGGGTCTGCCGCTCCGGTTTCCGGGCACTTCTGACTGCTATGGGCGTCTGGCGCAGGTGACGGACGCAGCACAACTGGCAGCGGGATCGCAATGGGCCGCCAATCATGCCGTCGCCAATGAAGCCTACAACCTGACCAACGGCGACGTTTTCCGCTGGCATACGGTCTGGAAGCAGGCGGCTCAGTATTTTGGCATGGAACTTGCGGCTCCCATGACCATTTCCCTGAGCGATATGATGGCGGACAAAGGCCCCGTCTGGAACAGGATCGTGGAAAAACATGATCTCGTCAGAGTGCCGTTTGAAAAAGTCGCTTCATGGGGATTTGGCGATTTCATTTTCCGCTGTGACTGGGATGTCATCAGTTCAACGACCAAAATCCGGCAGGCCGGTTTTCAGGATTGTGTGGACTCGCCGGCAATGTTCATCCGTCTGTTCGATGAGTTCAGAGAACGCAAAGTCATCCCGTGATGTGTGACTGATGCTTCTGAATGATGACAGGAAATATGGTGGTCCGGTCAGATAAAAATACATGACCCTTTTTCATGTCTGATTTTCATAAGGAGTGATTTTTGTCAGGCATCAGCACATGCATCGACACCACGGACAAGGACCGGACCAGACTGGTCGTGCAGTGACTCTTCTGGCGCTGCTGGTGGCCGGTACGCTTTTCACGCCGCGTTCCTGATTGTCGCCCTGGTCTCTCTGGCAGGTGTTTTCGATCTCATCACACTCCCTGAAAATGCCGCAGGGCATGTCGTACAATCCAGAAAAAAGGTTCAATGAAATGACTGTTTCCGGAAAACGTATTCTGGTCGTCGGCGGAACATCTGGCATCGGGTTCGGCGTGGCGCAGGCCGCCATAGCAGAGGGCGCGCACGTCACGGTGGCGTCCCGCTCGGCGGACAGGGTCGCTGCGGCCGCCTCTTCTCTTGGCGGCAATACCCAGGGTCATGTGCTCGATACCGGTAACAATGCACAGCTTGAGGATTTCTTTGCGAACGAGCCGCCTTTCGACCATGTGCTGATCTCCGCCGCCAGCACAAAAGTCGCGGCTGTCCGTGAACTCGCCCTGTCAGACGCCCAGGCGTCCATGGAGTCGAAATTCTGGGGCGCGTATCGTATCGCGCGCGCTGCAAGATTTTCGGAAAACGCATCCCTGACGCTGGTCTCGGGGTTTCTCTCGATCCGGCCCAAGAAAGGTGCCGCCATTCAGGGCGCGATCAATGCCGCGCTGGAAGGTCTGACCCGTGGACTGGCGCTGGAGTTCGCTCCGGTCCGCGTCAACTGTGTCTCGCCCGGGCTGGTGATGACCGAACTGTATGACAGTCTGGCAGACGATTCCCGTCGCGCCATGTTTGACGGTGCGGCCCAACGCCTGCCTGCCGGACTTGTCGGAAAGCCGGAGCATATCGCCGTTCAGGTAATGGCCTTCATGAACAATCCCTACATCACGGGCAGCACCGTTTATGTCGATGGGGGAGGTTCTCTGATCTGAACCTGATGAGTTTCGCATGTTTCAGTTTTTGAAGGACAACAGGACATGACACCCAGATCTCTTGGAAAGACAGGTTTTTCAATTGCGCCCATCGTCTTCGGCGGCAACGTGTTTGGCTGGACCATTGACGAGAAGACCAGCTTCGACGTGCCGGACGCGTTCGTTGACCACGGCTTCGACGCGATCGACACGGCAGACGTCTATTCCGCCTGGGCTCCCGGCAACAACGGTGGTGAATCAGAAACGATCATCGGAAACTGGCTGAAAAACCGTCCGGGCATGAGAGAACGGGTCAAAATCTTCACCAAGGTTGGTTCCGATCTTGGTGTACCCGGCAAGAAAGGGCTTTCAAAAAAATGGATACTTCAGGCTGTTGAAGAGTCCCTGAGTCGCCTGAGGACAGAACAGATCGACCTCTATTTTTCCCACTGGCCTGACCCTGAAACGCCTTTTGAAGAAACTCTGTCTGCCTATGAAACTTTACTGGATGCCGGGAAAATCCGTTCCATTGGCGCGTCCAATCTGAATGCGACACAGCTTGAGCAGTCGCTTGAAGTGGCCAGGGAGTTTTCTCTTCCGCAGTATCAGGTGCTTCAGCCTGAGTACAATTTGTATGACAGGCAGAGTTACGATGGAGCTCTGCGTGATCTTTGCCTGCGGGAAAATATCGGTGTCGTGACTTACTACAGTCTGGCGTCAGGGTTCCTTTCCGGCAAATACCGCGATCAGGCAGATCTGACGCAGAGCAGACGTGGAGAAAGGATCGCCAAATATCTGACACCCAGAGGCGAGACCATCCTTGCCGCGCTGGACCGGGTCGCCGCACGACACGACGCCAGTAACGCGGAAATCGCCCTTGCCTGGCTGATCGCCCGCAAAGGCGTGACGGCTCCCATCGCCAGCGCGACGAAACGGAGTCACGTTGAAAGTTTCGCCCGGGCCGCTTCACTCGTTCTGACGGAAGAGGACATCACAGAACTGGATAACGCCAGCGCATCGTAAGTGACGCGGTGGGCATAATCTCAGGAAAGGCGGAACAATGGACATCTGGCGACCCAAAGGGATCATCGCGGTAGATAAACAGGGTGACGCCATCCTGTTTCTCGATCCGGTCAGTCTGAGATCAGCGACAGGACGCTCGTCCAATATGGATCTGAGCTCACCTTCGGAAAGTGGACGGATTCTGTGTCGTACCCGCAAACATGCCTGTCGATACGAAACAATTCGCAAAAGGCTCCGAAAGATACCGTGATCTGACGGTCGAACACGCCAAGACTACAGATTCTGCGCGTTGGGCGCCAGAATGCCGTGGGCAAGGCTTCTAACACGCGGTTCCGGAAAAGACTCCGCATCAGGAAAGTGGTCCCAGCAGTCTCAGGGACCAGCCGCAAACCGGGAGACCGCTCCGGAAGGCGATGGAACAACCCAGTTTCCGGCAAGAACGAGGTCAGGCGTGACAGCATGAAGAAAGGTTCTGCGTGACAGATGATTCCCGTTCATGGTGTCTTTTCCACTCTTTGAGGCTGTCCGTCCAGAGCCTGAAGAAGAGCTTTATGAAAAGCTACTGGATCCTGTAGCTGGGGCGTGTGACCCAGATCAGGAAATTCCACCAGTTTCGCATCGGGAATGGCGGACGCGGCCTGCCTGCCCAGTTCGGGATAATGCCCAAGCTTTGCACGGATATCAGCGGGAGCCCCATCACTGCCGATGGCGGTCACGTCCTTGTCTCCAATCATCAATGTTGTCGAAACCCTCAGACGTGGAAGATCATAGACCACGGGTTGCGTTGCAATCATGTCGTAAAGCAGGGCCGAATTCCATGCCACGCTGTCCGCGTCCGGCCCCCTGTACATCCCGGCCAGCATCTGGACCCATGGCTCGTACACCGGCTTCCACTGATCCGCATAATACACCTTGCGTTCATAGGCACGGATCTGATCAGCCGTCTTGCCACGCTCGCGGGCATACCACGCATCGACAGTGCGATATGGCACGCCCTTTGCCTGCCAGTCCTCCAGCCCTACAGGATCAACGAGAACCAGACGGGAAACGTCCTGGGGAAACATGAGAGCGTAGCGGATGGCGAGCATCCCACCCGTCGAATGGCCGATCATGACCGGGCGGGAAATATTCAGAGACTTCAGGAGAGCATTGGTGTTGCTGGCAAGTTGCCCGAAACTGAACTGATAGGCGTGTGGCTTGCTCGATTTGCAGAATCCGATCTGGTCGGGCGCGATTACCCGATATCCGTGATCAACCAGAACATGGATCGTATTTTCCCATGTCGCCGCACAGAAATTTTTCCCATGCAGAAGCACCGCGACCTGGCCGTTGGGATGATCAGGCCGGACATCCATGTAGGCCATATGCAGGATTTGTTGTTGTGACTGAAAGGAAAAGTCTGCAACGGGCCATGGATACGAAAAACCCTGTAGTTCAGCGCCATAGACGGGAGGGTCTTTCGCCTCTGCGCGAGCCTGCGGACTCAGGAGCGTCACCAGAAGAAACGCACCCGCGCAAAGAGCGCGCTGTATCAAGGACTGCATTGTCATCATCCTTCAACCCCCTCACCCAGCGTAATTCCGTTCAGGCTCGCAGGGAGCACCATCGAAAGAACCAGAAATGGCGGGTGCGTTTCGTTATGACCATTGTTGAACATGGCCAGTTTCTGAAGCTGAGGGCAAGGAATATAGAGTCTGCGATGTCGGTCTATGAACAGCGCATCCGGAGAAATCAGGCGACTGTCCTGCACCAGTATCGCCCGCTTTCCATCCGGTGCAAGAACCGTGATGCAGCAGTTCTCCGCGTCGGAAAGATAGATGTTCCCGAGCGTATCAATGCAGGTTCCACCGATGCTGGGAATTTCCGCCACGATCTCGACCTTCTTCGCAAGCTGGTCGTCCGTAAAAGCGACGTTCAGCAGATCTGCTATCCTGATCCGTTTTAACGGACCCGCCGGCACTGAGAAATAGAACCAGATTCCGGTCGCATCGACTTCAATGTCATCGCTGGCGACATCAGGACGTTTTGCGTGTTCATCCTGCAGGATATGGTCGCCTATGCCCTTGTGAAGGTGAACGCCATCATTACGCATGACGACCTGACCGGACAGGCGCCGGAGTGTCATTCCTGTCTCAGGATCATGGATAATCACGCCGCCCAGTCCACTGTCCGTCACGAAAACCAGATTTCCATGAATTCTCAGATCATTGAACTGCGCGCCTGAAGGCATAACGGCTTCAGGAAAACGTAAAATGCGGAGAATATTCCCGTTGGTCGTATCAAGCTGCACCAGTTTCTGCGCTCCGGGCGGCGGACGCTGGCCAGCTGGAGCTCCCTGATCGACGGCCCATAGGGTATTGTCCCGGAAAATATGAATGGCGTTCACCATTACGAAACTATTGCTGCCGTCCTGTCCTTCCCGCCAATCATTCCAATGCCCCCCGGGAAAAGAAACCGGCTCTCCGGCGGCGTTCACCCTGGCGAGAGAAAACGTGTGCTCCATGCCCGGAAAACGAGGCATACCAAGGAAGACCGTACCGTCGTGGGCGACGGCGACACCGCTGGCGATAAAAGGAGACCTGGCAGCGACTGACAGCTTTTCATCTGCAAGGACAGACCGCGGAAAGAGACCGGAAGTTGCGAAAACCAGTCCACCCAGCATCGCTCGTCTGTTTAAAGGCATCATTTCCATATTACCCCGATCTGTCTATTGCGATGTTCGCCCGGACATAATGTTTTCCCTGTTTACCAGGCTATTACATGGTGCTGGTAGCGTCAGGATGCCAGTGCACTTATGAAACCACGGAAAATTTCAGTGATGCTGCAGCAGGTTGTGACGCCTGAAGCCTGCATACGCAATGACTGGCTGGCAGTTTCATCCACGTCACAGACCGTCTGACATACTGGAAAACGGGACCCTGCCTGAACTCAGCAGAAGAAAGGCCGAGACATACGCCAGTTCCTCACGCCCCGCACAGACAACACGGCGAGGCAGCCAGAGCGAACCCGGGACACATTGAGAATATCGTCAGAACAGAACTAGGGTTCTCCTCCCTGCACGTCTAATCCCCGACATAATGCCCCTTTCCGGCCATCTCGCGCATATCTGTGATCCCGGCCAGACGCCAGCCATCCCCTGCGTTGCGGAATGTCCAGACATGAACATCCTCCGGCAGCACAGGCCCATCCAGAAGCGCCTCGAAAATCCGGGGATCGGAAGCCCATGAGGGCATGTCCCGAGGCTTCATCAGGATGGCGACGGTGATTTCGCCGGTACGAGAGCCGATCGGCCTGACATCGGTGTATTCAAGCACACGGTCAGCCTCCAGCGGGTAGCACAGCCCGTCGGGCGCCGCGATGCCTGCGGGAGCAACGCCCTTGCCGGACCCGTCCTGAACCGGCACCGACCGGGGCGTCGTGGCGGGCGCTACCCCCATAAGTCCCGCCCGCAGGGACGGATTGGTAATAAACCAGTCCGCGTACCGTCCTGTCCCGATGAACAGATCAGCCCTCATCCGGTCATCGCTGTCCGTGAACTGCTGTGCCGGTGCAGCAGGAATACCGCCCCCCGCCGCATCCTGAAGCGGAACAAAGACCGATGCCCCGGCAGAAGGCTGGTGCGTATGCGTGACGATCGTGACAGGCACGCGCCTGACAACACCGGCATCCATCAGCGCCTGCAGAAACGCGCCCGGCTGGATGCCGAACGGCCCACCACCGAAATAGACTCCCTTCGTGCCTGCGTCGTAGCCCGGTGCGGGCAGCGCCATACGCGGCTGGTCGACGTTGTTCATCATGCCCAGCCCTGACACGAATATCTCGTCTTTTACCCTTTTGCATGTGCGCCTGCTGGCAGTCCCGAGGATGTCGCCCCGATCGTCCGGTCATGCCCGGACAGCTGCAAGAACCTCTTCAGCCGCCGCCCGACCTGGATCATCACGCGGCATCAGCAGCCAGCCGCCCGCGAGACCCGCCACCACCAGCACAGCCCAACCCGGCCTGCGTCGCACAAGGCTGGCCACTCTGTCGACGGTGTTTTTTACAGAAGCGCCGTTCATTGTGTGTAATCCGTTTTGAACACCAGCCTGCCGCGATGAACCTCAAAGACTGTTGCGCGGCGGATCCTACTGCCGGGCGCAAGAAAATCCGGTGCGCCGACGGAGCGGCGGAAGACGGCGGTGTCCATCCACTCCGGCACCCTGTCCACACTGAATTCGACAGTCGCCGCGTAGAGCTGGTTCCCGGTCCAGGGATCTGTCCGAGGCTGAATATTGGTGACATCGCGGGCCCGCACCGGGAAACAGGCAGCGGACACGCTGCTCACCATATAGGGAAACACCACAGGAATGGTGTAAACTCCTTCTTCCGGGAGTTTCGTGTCATAGACCCTGACAGGAAATGAGGCCCTGTCCATCAGAAAACGGTCATTCCTTTGCAGATCATACAGGAAACGCGGATCGTTACGCCTGACGGTGTAGATGGCGCTTTGAGCTCCTGTGCGAGATCGCGATATAGACGCAGGTCTGTTTCGGTAGGAAGAAAGCACGCGGAAACACTCCGGTCGCGCCATGGGCGACCGGTGAAAGACAGAGAAGCCATAATCTGATTGTCCTGAGAAACGATGGAACACCCAGGGGGGGACCGGACACATCCCGGCAAAGCGGGAACGCGCGGACCACGGAGGCAAAGCCTCCTTTTCTGGGGAGACCGGACCCCGATCTCAGAATCCGGCCCGAAAGAAACACAAAAAGGCAGCACCCACACCCCGGCAGGGCGGAAAACTCCTCCAGCGGCCCATCATTATCCCGCGCCCCCTACGGAGTGGCTTCGCTGCAGCAGGTTGAACGTGGCTGGCTTTATGTGTGTATGCAGCATTTCTGTTGCGACGCGGCCATTAAAACGCTCCACTATCCTATTGATTTGTGGTGAATAAGCTTTCGTCCTGCGTCAGTCGATCGTCATGCCACTGCAGGCTTTTTCGAAGGTATCCTCCGTAAAACAGGAACCACGATCGGTCAGGATATGGATGATCCGAAAAAGAAAAGCAGCTTTAACAAATTTGAGAAAATTAACTGCACTGTCGATATTTTCTTCTTCATAACCAGCCAGATGAACCGAACGGGAACAACGATCGATGACGAATTACAGAAAATGTCTCCTTTATTCTCCATCCACTACCTTCAGTTTTCACAGATGTTTCACATCGATATAGACATAACCAAGACCGCGTTCCCGGAATGCTCCCTGTCCGCGAACAGGGCTCATCTTTGGAGCGGGAAGCACCCTATTCAGTCCGGCATTTTTCAGAATATGTCAGACATTGACCCCTTTTTAGATACGGTGGGAAATGCCTTACGCCAAAGGCCAGGTCATCCAGACCAAAACTCGTAGAACACCGGAGTTGACAGACAGTGGCGCGTAACGCGGTATCGCCCACGTTACATCATTCCAATGACGTCTAGCAATCTGACAACAATGATAGAAAATGCTCTTCTCGAACGGGATGCTTGTTGCATTTTCACACAATTCCAAAAGAAACGCTGGCGACATGCATCGTGACTTCGGAGAGGTATTAATCCGAAATACTGCTGGGAATTGTTTGGTTCGGCCCAGTTTGGGCCGAACGGGTAGTTTGAATGAGTCGATATACCAGTCCCAGAGAGAGAATAGCCGCCGAAACGCCGAGCGTCTCCATGAAATCAATCTCTTTCAAATCAAGAACGATAAATTTCCGTATGGTTGCGAGCATACCAATAAGAATAATGGGAGAAATACGAATAATGCCATATTGCCTTCCGGTCATTGGCGTAATAAAAGACCTCTTAAACTCGAGTGCAATAAGAATTGTAAAGAACATCCCGAATACCGCCTGAAGGTTTTCCGGTGACGTAGAATCCAGTCCTGTTTCGAGAAGCATCTTTATCAGAGTTACAGTGAGATGAATAAGAGACAGGCCGGCAAGCAACATGATGATCGCACTCAACGCCATCATTATAAATTTCTCAAAGGCATCGAAAATATCATTATGTTGCATATCTAATAGTCCCTTTCATTCTTCAAAAAAGACTTTTGCACCGACCGCGTCTGGTAAAGTTGCGTTAGACGCCAGTATCTCGGTGTGCATCAATTATATCGTGTTGCGCCGCATAAAAGCGGCGCAACACCCGTCAGATAGCGATACGGACACCCAGTTCTACAACGCGATCGAGTGGAATGCGAAGGAAGTCAGTAACAGACGTTGCATTTCTCGTCATGACAAGAAAAAGCGCCATACGCCAACGCGAGATCTCGGACGGTTGCGAGCGAATAAGCAATTCGCGAGACACGAAATAGGAAGCCTGTGGCACATCGAAACCGATATCGCCAAACTTCAGTAACGCCAATGCGGATGGAAGGTTGGGCATTTCCATGAAGCCGTAGTGAAGCATAACACGATAAATATTCGGTGCGATCTCCGTCACTTCAGCGCGTTGATCAGGCGCTACCTGCGGCAGGTCGAGATTTTTTACCGTCAGAAGAATCACGTGCTCATGCAATACCTTGTTATGCTTGAGATTATGAAGAAGCGATGTCGGAATAAATTCAGGATTTGCCGTCATGAACACTCCGGTACCCGGCACCCGAACGATATTCCGGGAATGAGGAAGCCGCGCCATGAAAGCCGCTACGGGCATGGCGTCTTGTTGTTGCCGCGAGAGAACGAGACTTCGTCCTTTTTTCCACGTGAACATCATCAGGATAAGAACTGCCGCCAGAAGGACCGGGACCCATCCGCCTTCGATGATTTTCAGTGTGTTTGAGGCAAAGAAAATTCCGTCTACGATAAAAAATCCGCCAAAAACGATCATGACCGGCGAGAGAGGCCATTTGTACTGATCGCGATATACAACTGCCGCCAGTATGCAGGTGCAAAGGAATGTACCGGTTACGGCAATGCCATACGCTGATGCCAGGGCCTCGGAACTGCGGAATGCGATCACTAGAAGCAACGCGCCCACCATGAGCGAATGGTTGAGACCGGGCAGGTATATCTGACTTTCTTCCGAGGGGTTTGTATGCATGATCCGCATGCGTGGCACATAACCGAGCTGGATCAATTGTCGGCACAAGGAAAAGCCCCCGGATATGCACGCCTGGCTTGCGATGACAGTTGCGATTGTCGATATGATGATCATAGGGACCTGAAGCCATTGAGGCCCCAGCAGAAAGAACGGATTGGAGATCGTTGCCGGATCAGAAATCAGCAATGCCCCCTGACCAAAATAATTGAGTGCCAGGCAGGGCAGGACAAAAAATAACCACGCTTCGCGAATGGGCCTGCGCCCAAAATGGCTCATATCAGCATAAAGGGCTTCGGCACCGGTCACGGCCAGGACTACGGAACCAAGTGCGAGGAACGACAGATAACCATGCTGCGCGATGAACATGGTTGCATAAGTAGGAGAAAGTGCGAGCAGAATTCTGGGATGATGAATAATCGCAAGAATGCCTAAAATCCCGATCATCAGAAACCAGAGCACCATAACCGGACCAAAGATAATGCCGATTTTGCCCGTGCCATGAAACTGGATCGAGAACAATCCGATCAGAACGACAATCGATAAGGGAACCACAAGATGGCTCGCGGCCGGAAAGGAAACTTCGATGCCCTCGATTGCCGAGATGACCGAGACCGCAGGGGTAATGATGCCGTCTCCAAAGAACAGACAGGCTCCTATGACACCGGTCATGCCGAGAAGAAGTTTGAGGGATTTACGCTTCGCGGTCTGCTGCGCCAGAGACATCAGGGCGATAATGCCTCCCTCGCCATTATAGTCGGCGCGCATGACAAGAATGACGTATTTTACCGTCACAATCAGCATCAGCGTCCAGAACAGGAGACTTTCGACCCCCAGCACCTCGCTCGCGGCGATGGTTCCATGATCAGATACGACCTGTGCAGTTGTACGTAACGCGTAGAGCGGGCTGGTGCCGATATCGCCAAACACGACCCCGAGCGCACCTAAAATCGCGGCAAAGCCTACAGGACGAGCATCATGTCCCGCTGATCCCTTTTCGATCTGCACGGCGGCCGGTGCTGTTAAAGACACGATCTCATCTCCTGTAATGTTGATTGATCAATCCGCATATTCCGCGTTTTTCTGGGATGTGCGTCGTTGCGTGAAGAATTACCTGCCTTCAAAAGCCGAGCACCGCGTCCGCGCCAAAAGTAAACTGCCCTGTGTTGCGCAGGTCGTTGAAAGGCGTCGTACCATTAAGCGAGCGATCGAAACGTACTTCCGGGCGAATCTCGAACAGCTTGACGTGATGTCCAAGGGTGGGATGCCAGTTCGCGCCGAGCGTGAGCGCGCCGTAGGTGGTGGGCGGGGCGGACTGGGTATAGGCGCTCTTGCCCATTGTGGCTCGAATATAGGAGGTGTCGCGGAGGAATGAGGTGACGAACAGACCGGTATTGTCACGATAGATTTCACCGCGATAGTTCAGTGTCAGGCTCGGCGTGACCTGATAGCTGATATAGCTGACGAAGCTGTAAGTGTCGGCGCGCAACCCGTCATCGTGCATGTAGTTAAACTCGGCCGTCACGGAGAGTCTGTCGCTGATCTTGTAAGTTCCGTTCAGGTCATTCCAGAATCTCTGGGTGGAATTAGCCTGTCGCCCCAACGCCCGTATGGCGTCTTCCGGTCCGACGCGACCGAGATAGGTGAAGGAGAATTTTCCGTCGAGCAGGCCGTTGCCTGTGATGCCGAAATAACCGGCGGCAGCGTGGTTGTTGTCACTGCGACCGAACGAGACCTGATTCCCGGTATCCACACCGAAAAGTGCGCTGAAATGATCATCCACATGCCACTGGAACAGTGCCCCTACATGCTCGAAGGTGGTGGAGTACTGAGTCGTGTAAGACAGTGTGTAGAAGGGTCTCAGAGAGGGGTCGTAGGACTCCACACCCATCGGGGAGGTGAGGATACCGGCTTGCAGATCCAGCCCGTGTCGGGTCAGCCAGGGCAGGTGCAGGTCGAGATGCGCCTGAGGAAGGACGAACTGGTAACGGCTCCTGATCGCGCTCGATGTGATTCCTGCGATCTGGTAATAGCGTGCGTCTGCGCCATACATTCCCTGAAGGAAGAAGCCGACCTGATAGTCATGCGCGGTCGTGTCAACGGCGCGGTTGACGGTGAGCAGAATTTGGTCGAGCTGCGCCTGATTGGCGCGATCACCAAAGAACTGACCGAAATTGGCGCCGTTATCGGGCCGGGCAGGATTGGCGTTTATCCCTCCTTCTATCTGCGCACCATAGGTAATGGTCTTCGCCCAACCTCCGAGATCATCCGCGAAGGCACTGGGCATCGTCCAGTGAGACACTACCAGGCACGCCGTTACGACAACACCAGGGACGGGGCGCAGAATCACGTTTGAGCCTGGCGCCGACTGACGAGAGCGCATCATGATTTGAACGGCGTCAACCATGAGAGGCATGCGACACAACCATCGGAGACGCTGCCAAATATAAACTGGATATTGCATGCCATCGATCATTCCCGGCCTGAATTTATTTCTAGCCGAGTAGGCAGTCCTTCATGACGCTGACAAGAGCACGGGGCTTTTCAAGTCGCTATTTGGTCTGAATTCCTATGAGATTCATATACTAGAACCACAAACCTCCTCTCTCTTTCCTATACGAATGCTGCGATAACCTGATTCAGCAAGGAGGAGGCCTTTCTATGCTTGATTTTCTTTATTGCGGACTTGGGGTTTTGGGATTCCTGATTTCCCTGGGCTTTCTGTCCTTTTGTGAACGGATCTAGCGTCATGTCGCTTGATCTCATTCTTGGTGGCGCGGTGACATTTGGCCTTCTGGTCTATGTCTTCCTCGCGCTGGTGCGGCCGGAAAGGTTCTGAAACATGACGATCGCAGGCTGGACGTTTATCGCCGCCTTCCTGTTCGCGACGGTTCTTCTCACCCCCATCGCCGGAGGCGCCATGACGCGCGTGATGACGGGGGCCGGAGGAGCGGCCGGACGCTTCTTCGGACCGTTTGAAGCAGGTCTCTATAGGCTTGCCGGTATAGATGCAGCCCGGGAACAAAGCTGGTGGGGTTACGCCGTCGCCATGCTGGTTTTCAAGCTGATCTGTTTTCTCGTGGTTTATGCATTTTTGCGCTTGCAGGCGCATCTTCCCTTAAATCCGCTCGGCCTTGGCTCGCTGACACCGGATCTCGCCTACAATACCGCCATCAGTTTCATGACGAACACCAACTGGCAGAGTTACGCCGGTGAGACGACGATGAGTTATCTCAGCCAGATGGTGGCGCTCACAGTGCAGAATTTCACCTCGGCCGCAGCAGGCATCGCTATTGCGTTCGCGGTATTCCGGGGGTTTTCACGGGGAAGCGCGAAGACGATCGGCAATTTCTGGGTCGATCTCACGCGCATCACGCTGTACGGGCTGATCCCGGGAAGCGTGATTCTGGCCCTGTTCCTCGTCTGGCAAGGTGTGCCGCAGACTTTTTCGAACAGCATTACCGTCACCACGCTCGAAGGCGCGCATCAGACCATTGCTGTCGGGCCGGTGGCCTCACAGGAAGCGATCAAGATACTGGGAACCAACGGAGGCGGGTTCTTCAACACGAACTCGGCGCATCCGTTCGAGAATCCAACGCCTCTTACGAATCTTGTCGAGATGCTCGCAATTTTTGTGATCGGCGCGGGTCTGACGTCCGCGTTCGGGCGCATGGTGAACGACAGGCGGCAGGGATGGGCGGTGTTCTCCGCGATGGCGGCGCTGTTCGTCGCGGGCGTCGCCGTGACCTACTGGTCCGAGGCGCACGCCAACCCGGCCTTTGCGGCGCTCGGCGTCGATCCGGGTCTGGGCAACATGGAAGGCAAGGAAACGCGTTTCGGGATCGTGGCGTCCTCGCTGTTCGCCACCGTGACGACCGATGCTTCCTGCGGCGCGGTCAACGCCATGCATGAGAGCTTCCTGCCGCTGGGCGGGATGGTTCCGCTGGTCAACATGATGCTCGGCGAGGTGATCTTCGGCGGGGTCGGCTCGGGCATGTATGGGTTCCTGCTGTTCGCGATCGTCGCGGTGTTCATCGCCGGTCTGATGGTCGGGCGCACGCCGGAATATCTCGGCAAGAAAATCGAGGCGCGCGAGATCAAGATGACCATGCTGGGCATCCTGGTGCCGCCTATGCTGGTCCTCACGCTGACGGCGATCGCCATCGTCGTGTCTCCCGGCACCTCGGCGATGTCGGCCAGCGGTCCGCACGGGTTTACGGAAGTCCTGTACGAATACACCTCGGCGGCGGCCAATAACGGCAGCGCCTTCTCCGGTCTCACGGCGAACAGCTTCTGGAACGTCACGCTCGGCGTCGCCATGATGATCGGACGGTTCTTCGTCATCATTCCGGCGCTGGCTCTGGCGGGCTCGCTTGCCGGCAAGAAGACAATGGCGCCTTCCGCCGGAACATTTCCCACGCATGGCGGATTGTTCATCGGTCTCGTGATCGGCGTCATCCTGATCGTCGGTGGACTGACCTTTCTGCCTGCCCTCGCCCTCGGTCCCATCGTCGAGCATCTCGCGATGACCGCCGGCACGCTCTATTGACGGGATAGCATCATCATGACTGTTCACTCCGCAATCCCGGCGCATGGGTCGGGCGGACAAGAGGGCGGCCGCGATCAGGGCCGCTCAAGTCTCCTGCGCGCCGACCTGCTTGTACCCGCGATCGGCGAGAGCTTCCGCAAGCTCGATCCGCGCGTCATGTGGCGCAACCCGGTCATGTTCGTCGTGGAAATCGTGTCCACGCTGACCACGATCCTGCTGATCCGCGATCTGGTCACCGGTGCGCCGCATCCGGGCTTCGCCATCCAGATCAATCTCTGGCTCTGGTTTACCGTGCTGTTCGCGAACTTCGCCGAGGCCGTCGCGGAAGGTCGCGGCAAGGCGCAGGCGGACAGTCTGCGCCGGGCGCGGACGGATGCGACTGGCAAGCGGCTGCGGCCAACTGGCGCGGATGTTTGGTCCCGCTCGGGCGCCTATGACGAAATCCCGGCTCCCCAGCTCCAGCCCGGCGACGTGGTGCTCGTCGAGGCGGGTGATTTCGTACCGAGCGACGGCGAGGTGATCGAGGGCGTCGCCTCGATCGACGAGTCCGCTATCACCGGCGAATCGGCGCCCGTGGTGCGCGAGAGCGGCGGCGACCGCTCGGCCGTCACCGGCGGCACGCGCGTCCTGTCGGACTGGATCATCGTGAAGATCACCGCCGCGCAGGGCTCGACCTTTCTCGACCGGATGATCGGGCTCGTCGAATGCGCGCAGCGCCAGAAAACGCCCAACGAGATCGCGCTCAACATCCTGCTCGCGGGGCTGACGCTCGTTTTCATCTTCGCCGTCGCGACAATTCCTTCCTTCACGGCCTATGCCGGGGGACAGATATCCGTCCTTGTGCTGGTCGCGCTGTTCGTGACGCTCATTCCGACAACAATCGGCGCGCTGCTTTCGTCCATCGGCATCGCAGGCATGGACCGGCTCATCCGCTTCAACGTGCTCGCCATGTCCGGCCGCGCGGTGGAGGCGGCAGGTGATGTCGATACGCTGCTGCTGGACAAGACGGGCACCATCACCATCGGCAACCGTCAGGCCTCGGATTTTCTGCCGGCGCCGGGCGTGACGGAACAGGAACTCGCGGACGCGGCCCAGCTTGCCTCCTTGGCCGACGAGACCCCGGAGGGACGGTCGATCGTCGTGCTGGCGAAGGAGCGTTTCAACATCCGGGCGCGGGACATGGCGCAGACCGGGATGCAGTTTGTCCCGTTTACCGCCCAGACCCGCATGAGCGGTGTCGATATCGGGGAGCGCCGCATCCGCAAGGGAGCCGTGGACAGTGTGCTGGCCTATCTCGGCAATCCGGCGGACGCCTCCGCTCAGGCGGCCAGTGCGCACGCGGACGCCGTGGGACGTTCCGGGGGGACGCCGCTTGCCGTGGTGGACGGCGACAGGCTGCTCGGGATCGTGGCGCTCAAGGATGTGGTCAAGGGAGGGATTCGCGAGCGTTTCGCCGAACTCCGCCGCATGGGCATCCGCACGGTCATGATCACGGGTGACAATCCGCTGACGGCGGCCGCGATCGCCGCGGAGAGCGGCGTGGACGATTTTCTTGCTCAAGCCACGCCCGAGGCCAAGCTTGCATTGATCCGCAAGGAGCAGGCGGAGGGCAAGCTGGTGGCCATGTGCGGCGACGGCACCAACGACGCGCCCGCTCTCGCGCAGGCGGATGTGGGCGTCGCCATGAACACCGGGACGATGGCCGCGCGCGAAGCGGGGAACATGGTCGATCTCGACAGCGATCCGACCAAGCTCATCGAGATCGTGGGTATCGGAAAGCAGCTCCTGATGACGCGCGGCGCGCTCACCACCTTCTCGATCGCCAACGACGTTGCGAAATATTTCGCCATCATCCCGGCCATGTTCATCGGGTTCTATCCCCAGCTCTCGGCGCTGAACATCATGCGGCTGGGCACGCCGCAGAGCGCCATCCTGTCGGCGATCATCTTCAACGCCCTCATCATCATCTGCCTCATTCCCCTTTCACTGAAAGGCGTGCGCTACCGGCCCGTCGGCGCGGCCGCGCTGCTGCGGCGCAATCTTCTCGTGTTCGGCGTGGGGGGCGTCGTGGCGCCGTTCGTCGGCATCAAGCTGATCGACCTGCTCGTCAACGCGCTCGGCATCGCCTGAAGGAAAAGCACCATGATTCGTGAACTGAGGCCAGCCCTCGTCCTGTTTTTCGTTTTTTCCGTTCTGACCGGCGTGATCTATCCGTTGGCCATCACCGGTGTCGCCAACGTGCTGTTTCCGCGGCAGGCGGGTGGCAGTCTCATCCTTGTCGATGGCAAACCGGTCGGCTCGGAACTGATCGGACAGAATTTCACCTCCCCGCGCTATTTCCATCCGCGCCCGTCCGCCACCAGTGGTCCCGATCCGGTCGATTCCTCGAAGACAGGACCGCTACCCTACAACGCCGCCGCGTCCGTGGGGTCCAATCTCGGTCCGACCTCGAAATCTCTCGTTGACCGGGTTAACGCAAGCGTCGCCGCGCTGCGGGCTGAAAATCCCGGGGCCGTCAGGGAGGGGCTGGCCATTCCAGCCGATCTGGTGACGACGTCGGGCAGCGGCCTGGACCCGGATATCTCGCCGGAAGGCGCCCGGTTTCAGGTTCCTCGCATCGCGGCGGCGCGCGATCTTCCCGAGGAAAGGATACATGATCTGATCCTGCGCATGACGCAGGCACCGGTCGCAGGGATACTGGGAGAGGCGCGCATAAATGTGCTGCGACTGAATCTGGCGCTGGATGCTATAAAGTAGGGAATGGAGGACCGTATCGACAGACCCGACCCCGATGCGCTTCTGCGTCAGGCCACCCATGAGCTGGGAGGAACGCGCGGCAGGCTGAAGATTTTCATCGGCGCGGCCCCCGGCGTGGGCAAAACCTTCGAGATGCTCACAACGGCGCATCGGCTCCTGAGGGATGGCGTTGACGTCGTGGCGGGCGTCGTCGAAACGCACGGACGATCCGAGACTGCGGCTCTACTCGACGGTCTGGAGGTCGTGCCCCGCCGTGTCGTAGCTTACCGGGGCCAAACACTGACTGAGATGAATCTGGACGCGATCCTCGCCCGTCAGCCCCGGCTGGTGCTGGTTGATGAACTGGCGCATACGAATGCGCCAGGCAGCCGTCATCCGAAACGCTGGATGGATGTCGAGGAACTGCTCGCGGCCGGAATTGATGTCTTTACTACGGTCAATATCCAGCATCTGGAGAGCCTGAACGACGTTGTGGCAGGCATTACCCGGATCAGAGTGCGCGAGACCGTGCCTGATACGGTGATTGACCGTGCCGACGAGATCGAGTTGATCGATCTGACACCATCTGACCTTTTGCAACGGCTACGCGAAGGAAAGGTCTATACGGCGCCAACGGCCGCACGGGCGATGCGGAATTATTTCTCGCCGGGAAATCTGACGGCGTTGCGCGAACTCGCACTGCGGCAGACCGCTCGGCAAGTCGATGCTCAGTTGATCGACCATATGCGCTCGAATGCGATCAGCGGTCCATGGGCGGCGGGAGAGAGGATTCTTGTCTGCCTCACGCTCCAGGATGTCGACGGAAGCCTGCTGCGCTACGGACGGCGGCTGGCCGAGCGGTTTCACGCACCCTGGACAGTGCTGCATGTGGAGACCAGCCGGGAAGCCGGCGAGACAATTCGTCAACGCACGGCAAGCCAGATGCATCTCGCGCAGTCGATGGGTGCTGAGACGATCACGATACCGGGTCAGGATGTGGCGGCCGAGACGCTGGCCTGGACGCGGAGCCATAACGTCACGCAGATCGTGGCGGGGCGTCCCGCGCGCAGGCCCTGGACAAACTGGCTGACGCCGTGGACGTGGGCATCGGTGACGCGGATACTGGCCGACCGGGCCGGTGATATTCCGGTCCATATCGTGGGAGCGACCAATGGTCATGAGGGAACGGATGAAAAGCCGGAAAAGCGCCCGCTCGCCTTCGGCCCCTATATCGCGGCCACCGGCATTGTGGCGGGGGCGCTTGTTCTGTCCCTGGCGCTTCGTCACGGGATGGAAGTCCAGAACGTCTCGCTGACATTCCTGACGGCCGTACTCGGTATCGCGATCGGTTTTGGCCTCTGGCCATCACTCTATGCATCGGTTCTGGCGGTGCTGGCATTCAATTTTTTCTTTTTGCCGCCACTTTATACGCTCGTTATAGCAGATCCTGACAACATCGCGGCTCTCGCATTTTTTTCCATAACCGCTGTCACGGCCAGTCACCTTGGTAATCGGGTCCGCGCGCAGGCGATCGTCGCGCGGCATCGGGCGGAGATCACCGAATCATTGTACGAGTTCAGTCGTAAGCTCACCGGAGTCACATCAATGGATGAGCTTTTGTGGACGACCTGTCGGCAGATCGCTGAAATGCTCGACCGGCAGATCGTCATTCTTCTGCCGCGTGATGACAAACTTATCATCCGCGCCAGCGATCCGCCGGAAAAAAACCTGGACTCTGCTGATCTCGCTGCGGCGACATGGGCGTGGCGACATGATCGTGCGGCGGGACGGGGCTCGGATAATCTTCCGGGCGCACGCCGGTTGTTTGTTCCGTTACGGACAGCGCGTGGACCTATCGGGGTGGTCGGTCTGGATTCTGACGGTCCCGGGCTCCTGCTCGGGCAGGAACAGCAGCGTCTCGTCGATGCGTTGGGCGATCAGGCTGCACTTGCGATCGAGCGCATCATCTTGTCGCAGGATCTCGATCAGGCGCGTCTGCACGCAGAAACCGAACGTTTGCGTGGGGCGCTTCTTTCATCAATCTCGCACGATCTGCGCACGCCGCTTTCTTCTATTCTCGGTGCTGCGTCTAGTCTCGACAGTTATGATGCTTTGCTTGATGACAAGGACCGTAAAGAGCTTCTGATCACCATTCGTGAGGAGGCCGAACGCCTCTCGCGGTTCGTCGCCAATCTGCTCGACATGACGAGGTTGGAGGCGGGAGCTCTGATCCCGGCTCGACAACCATGCGACCTAGGCGAGGTTGCCGGTAGCGCACTGGCGCGTGCTTCCGTGATTCTCCGGCATCATCACGTGTCGCTCAAGGTCGCACCCGATCTGCCACTGGTCCCACTGGATGACGTTCTCGTGGAGCAGGCATTATTCAATATTCTCGATAATGCCGCGAAATATACGCCCGAAGGCACCAAGGTAGTGATCGAGATCTCGCGAGAAAGGGGGAGTCTCTGCCTGCGTCTGACCGACGAAGGATCTGGTCTGCCTGCCGATAATCCAAACCAGATATTCGACAAGTTCACGCGCATCCAGTTTGCTGATCGGCAGCGACCAGGAACGGGGCTGGGCCTTGCGATCGCCAAAGGTTTTGTCGAAGCTACGGGTGGCTCGATCACGGCGGGAAACCGTCTCGACCGCACAGGAGCTGTATTTACCTTAAGTTTTCCGATTGTAGCGGAGGTAGCAGGATGAGCGCGCCACGTGTCCTCGTTGTCGATGATGAACCTGCTATCCGGCGGCTTCTGCGCACCAGCCTTGCGACCCAGGACTGGCGTGTGATCGAGGCTGGAAACGGCATGAACGCGTTGGCGGCGGTGAAAGCTGAAGAGATCGACGTCGTGTTGCTTGATCTGGGACTGCCAGACATGGACGGCATCGAAGTTATTCGCCAGATGCGCCTGGCGTTGCCCACCTTGCCGATTGTCGTACTTTCGGTGCGCGATGACGAACGGGGCAAGGTCGCCGCCCTGGACCTCGGAGCGGATGATTATGTCACCAAACCTTTCGGCATGGCCGAGCTGGTTGCCCGGCTGCGCGCCGCGCTCAGACATGCTCTTCAGAAAGAGGGAACGATCCCGCTGTATGTCTCGGGTGATCTCAGCGTGGATCTCGTGCGCCGTATCGTGACCCGGAGCGGTAAGGAAGTTCATCTCTCGCCGCGAGAATGGGATATTCTACGCCTTCTTATCCGCCATGCAGGACGTGTCCTGACCCATAAGCATATATTGGGCCAGCTTTGGGGAGCGAACGGGGACGTCCAGCAACTTCGAGTGTATATCCGCCAAATCCGTCAGAAACTAGAAGAAAATCCGGAGCGGCCAACATACATCATCACAGAGACAGGAATCGGATATCGCTTGATAGACCCTATGAATCTCTAAATGAGAGAAATATAAATTGTTAGAATTTTCCAGATAGTATGAAAGAAAACTCGAAGAATTATCCTGTTTTACCCTGATTAAGGTTAACAGGAATCTAAAATGCTGGGGTTGATTCTGCGACGCGCAACGGGCCTTAGAGTTAAGTGGCAGACGACATCATGGATATGTCTCTATGGAAAGCATCCGGTCACTACGACGTGTCGTCAGTTAAGGCCTGCAATTGTGGCATCAGAGTTGTACTCTCTGGTTCCCTGTGATGATTGCTCTCCCCGGTTTCAGGGGGAGAAACAGATGCGGCGGAATGGCTTACGCGATGATCAGTCGGAACGGATACGGTGCTTTTCCAGCGTAGGGAAGTTTTGTTGCGCAAATCCGTGAGTGAGATTCACTCCATGAATCCAGTCTGGTATGCATCGCACCCGATTATGGAGATCGAGAGAGGTTGAACGGCGATATCGGTCGCTGTTCAGATCAGGTCTTGTAACTGCTTCAGGAACGCCGCGATGTTCGCCTCATCACGCCTGTAATAGGTCCAGGGGCCTATGCGTTGCGAGGTAACGAGTCTGGCACGTTGCAGCGTCGCCAGATACAGTGAAATGGTCGACTGGGAGAGACCTGCGTGCTCCTGGATGATGCTCACACACACACCCACCTGCTCTGGATCTACTTCCTGTTCAGGATAATTCTTACGTGGATCCTTGAGCTTTGCCAGGATCGCCAGCCGGGCGGGATTGTCCAGAGCTTTCAGGGCTTCATTGAAATCGACGCTCATGCTCCCTTATCTAGCGATGTTTTGCGATATTGCAATATATCGCTGCATTGGGAGCCGCGTCCAGATATGTCTGACGCGACTCATAAGCTTAGGGCTGGCAGGTAGGATAATCGGTGTACCCCTTGTCGGTGCCCCCATACATTGCCGTCGAATCCACCGGATTGAGCGGCCAGTCATGAGCGATGCGCTCCGGCAGATCAGGATTCGCGATAAAGGGACGGCCGAAGGCGATCAGGTCGCCCCAGCCCGCCTCGACCACGCGCACGCCGCGTGCGGGCGTGTACTTGCCAGCATAGATTACCTTGCCGGTGAAATTCTTCCGCACGTCCGCCCGGAAAGCCTCAGGCAGTTCAGGCGCGTTATCCCAGTCGGCCTCGGCAAGCGAAAGGTAGGCGACCCCGATTTCTTCGAGAACCTTCACGGCCTCGATATAGGTTGTGTGCGGATCTTCCTCGACCAGACCAAGATAAACGCGATCCTCCTCGGTGGTCGCGAACAGCGGAGCAAATCGCACCCCCATCCGCTCCTTGCCGACGACATCGGCCACGGCCTGCGTCACCTCGCGCAGGAACCGCAGGCGGTTCTCCAGCGAGCCGCCATATTCATCGTCGCGCCTATTGGTGTGGACGGAGATGAACTGGTTCACCAGATATCCGTTCGCGCTGTGGATCTCCACGCCATCGAAGCCTGCTTCGAGAGCGTTACACGCCGCCTGGGCGTAGAGTTGCACCAGTTCCTTGACCTCCGCGGTGGTCAGCGCACGTGGCGCGGACGGCAGCACAAGCGCCCCCTGGCCCGGACCCGTTTCAATGAACACCTTGACGTTGTCGGCAGGGATTGCCGACGGTGCGACAGGAGCGGCCCCGCCCGGCTGTAGTGAAGTGTGGGACACGCGCCCCACATGCCACAACTGCGCAAAGATGATCCCGCCCTTAGCGTGCACCGCATCGGTCACCTTGCGCCAGCCATCGACCTGTTCGGGACTGTAAATGCCTGGCGTCCAGGCGTAGCCCTGCCCACGTGGCTCGATCTGCGTCCCTTCAGTTACCATGAAACCAGCACCGGCGCGCTGACGGTAATAAGTCGCCATCAAATCGTTGGGAACGTTCCCTGGCTGGGAACTGCGGGAACGTGTGAGCGGCGGGAGAACGATCCGATTCTTCAATGTATAAGGACCAAGTTGAACGCTGTCGAAGAGAACCGAGTCGCTCATTTTTATATTCCTACATATCGAGAATTTTGGATGTTTAAAGACATGAAACGCCTTACAACGACTTGACCTCAGAACAGCCCGCAAGACGCCTCGTCGAGGTTCATTGGAGCGTAAGTCAAAGAGAACCGCCTAGCATTAGCATCGTGCATCTCCTTCAGGGGTAAGCGACATCGCCAATGTAACTATAAATCGAGATATGTCAATATATATAATTCAAGATGTGCATTGCCTGTGAACCCCGACGGGGTGATCACCAATCAATCGACAATGAGGATGTCGTCGTAGGTGCGGAAGATCCGGTTCGACAGCCAGGTATTGCGCATGAACTGCCAGACGTTTTCCACTGGATTAAGTTCGGGCGAGCGTGGCGGGAGCGGCAGGATGGTGATGTTGGCGGGGATATGGAGTTTCGGGCTGGTATGCCACGCTGCCTGATCGACGATGAGGATGGCGTGAGCGCCCGGTGCTACGGCCTGAGAAATCTCGTCGAGATGCCGGTTCATGGCGTGGCGGTTGCACCAGGGCAGGACGAGCGCCGCTCCCTTGCCCAGCGCCGGACAGATCGCTCCGAAGATCCAGGCCGAACGTGTGCGCTGATCAACAGGCGCATGTGGACGGGTGCCGCGTCTGGCCCATCGCCGCGTCAGCTTCGTTTTCTGGCCGACCCTCGCCTCGTCGCCCCACCAGAGTTCGACGGCGTTGCCGGGATGCCGGGCCCGGATCCCGACTATGACGTCGGGGAAGCTTTTTTAAAAATATCCTGGGCCTCGGGATCCTGGGCATGGTGCCGGGGGCGTCCCGTCAGAAGGCGGAAGTCGAGGCCCCGGATAACGGCGCTCAGCCGGCTGCGCGAAAGGGAGACGCCGAATTCCTCATAAAGCCATTGCCCCAGATCAGCCTGCCGCCAGCGCACCACCTCATGCACGGCAGCGATCGGGCCGTCCTCGATCCCGTGCATCAGGGCTTCCGGCATGGCTGGTGTCAGGCGGGGCGCGACACCGCCGCCATGATGATCCCGCACGCCATCCGGGCCCTCGGCGTTGAAACGTACCACCCAGTCCCGCACAATCTGCCGATCCGTCCCGGCCAGTCGTGCCGCGTCGGCGTCCGGCGCGGGAGAAGCGTGACGAGACGCTGGTCGGCGAAATTCGCCGGATCCGGGACGAGAACCTCGGCGTTTATGGCGTACGCAAGGTCTGACTCAATACAATCCGCCTCCGAGAAACCCGGCGCGGTTCACTGTTTATTCCCGACGTCGGACGGGATGAATATTTTTCCAAAATCCATCTTCTATATCGGGCAATAATACTTTTCTTATATCCAGACACGACAGAAGCTGCTGCCCGTTTCCGGGCAGCAACCACCTCGCGCAGGACTGGAAACGGCCACCGCGCGAGTGGGTCGTGGCCAAAACCCAGTTCGCCATCCTTTTCGGCGAACGCTTCACTCTCTGAATGAAAACCGGCCCCGCACAAAATCCATGACACTCCCCAGCCCGCAATCAGTTTGCCATAATGTTCGGCGAGCGCTTCGCCGCTTGAGTATCTGAAAACGCATGGGCCAGGCCAGATACACAGACTTCAGGACATTCCCCCTGAACATCGTGCCCAAACTCGCGGTCGGTGACGGGTCGCCCGGCTTCTGGAAAGCTCTGGACGAGGTCTTCCCATGCACCCGTCACCAGCGTTGCTGGTTCCACAAGATCGGCAATGTCGTGAACAAGTTTCCCAAACCTATGATCCCGACCGTCAAATCGGACCTGCGCGACATTCATCATGCCGGGCCGCGGCACAGGATGCTATGGCCATCTTCGTGGAGAAATACGCAACCAGATATCCGGCGGCCGTCAAATGCTTACCGCTGCTGGCTTTTTACGATTTCCCGGCCGAACACTGGGAGCATCTGCGCACAACTTCTTATGCCGGATGGCCAGAAAACTTTAATAACAAACGAAATGCTGTCGTAGCCAGACAGCAAATGCCTCCTCTTCCATACCACCTGAAGCAAGAGCCACCATAACCTCTACCGCCTCTGGTGCATGGACCTGAATACACACCCCATTCAGTCTCAAAAACAGTAAACAGCAACTCCAGGCCGTCCGTTTGTTAGCATCATTAAAAGGGTGGTTACGGGCTATGCCATAAGCATAGGCAGCCGACAGCGTAGCCATATCTGGCGCTTCACTCTCCGCATAATGCCAACGATTTTCTGGCCGCGCTAACGCGCTATGCAATAAGTCTTCACTTTTGACGCCTTGTGTTCCGCCATATTCCCTAAGAGCCTGGTCATGCATGAACAACACCACATCAGGTTCAAGAAACTCTGGTTTCTCCGCCATTACCGCTTAGCCAGCTCCTGAAGCACATCGGCCTGCTCTCGAAGCGTCTCACGCGCCATTTGCATCTGACGTTCCAACTTCAAATTACGCTTCACCAGCTTAATACCATCGGCCATCTCAACGAGTGTGAGTTCCTGCCCTACTTCCAGACCCAGCCGAATACGTGTTTCAGCAGGAAGAGTAATTCCGATAGAATTTCCCTGTTTCCGCACAACAACTGTTTCCATGACCCATCTCCGTAATACGGTCCGTATTACATAGCAGAGACTATTGGCGCTATTCAACAACGAAACACCGAATGCGACTGGCAGAAACACATGCACCATTTTTGCACCACATCGAGGAAGATTTCAGGTGACAAACAGTGATCTGACGTGACACAAATACCATTGTTAATCATATAGTTGGAAAGATAAACGGCAGATGACTGCGGATACTTTTTGCCCTTTCACGGCGGTAACACGGGTTCGAATCCCGTACGGGACGCCACTCCCGTCCAAAACTGCGAACTTTTGGGTTCAGTTTAGGACGGTCTGAGACGAGCTGGTTCATCAGCCTGTCTTTTCTTCCAAAAATGCGGATTTCCCTGTCATCGACCTCTATGCGATCGACGATCGCGCGGAGATATTCCTTGCGCATGGCGACGGGACCATCGGCCAGCTTCGTCCGCAGGTCACAAGAGAAGCGTTCGATCATTTCGTCGGTAATGGCCGGCACGACCATCGCCGGGGCTTCTGCCATCGCGCAGAGACGGCTGGCCTCATCCCGCCGGGCTTTGAGTGCATCAAGTCGTTCCTTGAGCATGGGATCGGTGACATCGACAACGCCGTTTTCGATAGCCGCGTACATTCTCTGCAACTTCTGCTCGGCTTCACGGGACGCGTTACGCAGGCTCTCCTGACGGACGGCATCACGATTCTGGTTGGCGGCATAGTGTGCCAGAAGCGCCTCCAGAATCACGCCAAGCCTGTCCTTCGTGAGCAGACGGGTGGCGAGATGCTCCATAACCAGCGTATCGAGCAGATCCATCCGGATGCTCCGTCCCTTGCAGGCCGTCTTTCCCTGCCGGGCCTGCGTCGCGCAGGTATAATAGCGATAACGACCGTATTTCCCTGTCCGCAACGTCATCCCGCCGCCACAGGTGGCGCAGACTGCCAGCCCCGTCAGCAGACATGGACCATTGACGATCCGGGGTGCCGTCACACGCGGTGCGTTCTGTTTCAGACGCTGCTGCACCTCCAGAAACTCACTGCGGGGAATAATGACAGGAGCATCCATGGTGATCACGTCATCCGACGCTTTCTTCCGTCCCGTTTTCGCTTCGACCACGTTGAACGCATGCGTGCCCGCATAGGTCTCGCGCGTCAGCACGTCATGAATGAATTTGCAGGAAAACCGCGAGCCGGTTTGAGTGCGGTATCCTTTTGCATTGAGGTGGCTGACGATCGCCTTGATGCCGAGCCCGCCGGACTGTCCGTCTCCATCACGGTAGAGCCCGAAGATGAGCCTGACCGTCTCCGCCTGAATGGGGTCGATCTCCAGCTTCTTCTTGACTTTCTGCCCACGACGCTCCGCTTCTACCGTGCGATAGCCGAAGGGCGGGCGGGAGCCGTTCCAGAACCCCTGCCGGGCGTTCTCGTTCATCGCGCGCAGTGTATGCTTGGCATTTTCACGGGACTGATATTCATCGAACAGCGCCAAGATCTGACGGATCATGGTGCCAGAAGAATCATTTTCCAGTTCCTGCGTGATCGAGACGAGCCTGATCTCCTGCTTCGCAAGACGTCTGACGTTGAACTCCAGATCAAAGTGATTCCGGAAAAAACGGCTGAAAGAATGCACAACGACAACATCGAAACGCCTTGGTTTTTCTGAGGCCACTTCCATCAGTTTCTGAAATTCCGGTCTCCTGTCATCTGTTGCCGAGGCTCCCGGCTCGATAAAGACTTCAGCGACCTCCCAGCCTTTCGCGGCACAATAGGCTTCAGTCTGGCGCTGCTGATCGGGAATTGACAGGTCGTGCTCGGCCTGCCGCCCTGTTGAGACGCGCAGATAAAGGGCTGCGCGCAGGGACGGCAGTGGCCGGAGGGGGCTCGAAGCAAGGGGCAAGGATGTCATGGCAAAACCTCATCAGAATATCGATTTCCGCTTTGTCGACGGGGATTTCTGGCGGCAGATCGTCCTGAACCCGCCAGTTCTGCATTTTGTGGGAGAGTGCCACGGACCGCCGCCCTGAACCAGAGTCGATCTGCCTATGCCGGACTGGTTCGCCCCGTCGGGGCAATATCGCGCGATTCATGAGCGCGTATCCACAACCGGAGTGCCGATAGTCTTCTGCCTGAAAGTAATGGATCTCTGAATGTGATTATTAATACTTTCAGTTACTATAAAACGCGATCTGCCTATTTTTATCGTGACTATCCTGCCTAATGCAGCAAGTCTGTATGCTGTTTCACGTGAAAATCCGAATAATTCAGCAGTCTTACCAACGCCAATTACTTCCGAGAAATTGAATATTTCCTGCATCGATGCTGCTTTCAACTCGCACTTCGTTGAAAGCAGCATCGATGAGGGCACGGGAAACAAAAACTGCAATTTCCGTTGCATTTTTCGGATCGAAACGAGAAATGACCCGGCATGATGTGCACGGCCTGCCGTTCCGGTCACATCGCACTCGTATTTCCTGCGCTTATTCTACGAAAAACAGACTGGAGAGAGATTTGTCCGTTCCCGCGCCCGGTCGAACCGCTTTGCGGAAAAAACTGAATTCTGGCTTCAGGCCGCTCCAGGCACACGGCGGTTCCTGTGCAGCACGGGCTGCGTCAGGAGTTCATTCCGGCTTGCTATGCTGCGGTTCATAACCACCCAGTATGTTAAGAATTTTTTTGGGTAGTGGCGGAAGAACCAGAACAGGAGGTTTCATGCACGCAGGTTTTTCTTTTTCTCCCATGTCCGTTGCTACCGGGGAGACATCCGGGGAAGGTAGCTCGGGAGCAGCCATACCTACCTTGTCAGCGACGTCCTCTGTCCGATCACCATATATGTGTGGATCATAAGCGTAGCCATAGACCGGATCCCGCCGTGCAACAGACCCGTCATCCCGAATGACATCCAGTTCCTGCCCGATCACCTCTGGCAGAGAAAGATCACTCTGCAGCCACGCGATATCCGAAGCGCGGAGCAGAGACCGGCTTCCCGGGGCGGAAGGCTTTTTCAGACCCCAGTCCTGAAACCACAGCGCATAACCAAGCGTCGCCCGGGTCATACCTCCATCCCGCGGATCGTCCATGAAACTCCGGCCCGCTGTCAGATAGCCAGGATCAGTTTCACATGTCGGGCGGTAGGGAGGCCACACGTCGTCCGTGGGATGTATCGGCAGATAGGCACGGCAGGCCAGAACATCCATGGCGGCGAGAATATGCGCGACAGGTCTGAAATATTTAATCATCTCCGCAAGCGTGCGTTTGCTGAGATGATTCTTTTCTCTCTCGTTGTTTTCCTGTTCCTCGCTGGCTTCCCGTTTTCTTTTTCTCAGCACGCGCGAAGGGGTGGAGGACTCCATCACATAATCATCAATAGTGCTGAACGGATCAATCCCCCTGTCCCCCGCCTGAAACACGTGCAGGCAACGCTCCCACGATATGGGTATGTCGGGATGATGCAGCGACAGACGGGCGGCGATATGCACCGCCCGGCCAATGTAGCGGCAGCCCTCTTCAATGATGGTGGCCCGGATCGCACTATATTCTGAAAAACCGTACCGTGGCATGGCCGTTTTCAGCCTCGTGCCGATATCGGCAATCCGCATCTGCAACCGCCAGAGATCATGCTCCTGATAGAGGTTCTGGAGTTCGAGAGCCCTGTCGAGACTGGAGAGCGGCTGCGTGTGGATCTGGTCGTGCAGTTTCCGCCTGACCGAGCCAAGATCATCCAGCGTCTGGAGGTCGAACGGCCTGAGAAAATCCAGGAACTGCCGCCCCGATGTGCGCTGGCAGGCCAGCAACTGCAGATGCTGCCGTTCCAGAAGCATCATTTCCAGATGGAGACAGTCGTCCGTGACGGGAGATGACCTGTCACGGCTATCGGAGCACATGGTGCTGTGTTTCTGCACCCTGCTCCGGCGCCCGGCCGTAAAATCCCTTTCGGCAGCGACGAGAAGACCCTGAAGAGCAAAATTGTCGCTCTCGCACAGTCGATCGGAATCGAAGAAAACCGGAACTTTTTCTGACGTTATTCCCGCTTTTCTCGTGGACATAACTGATCTCTTCCGGTTAGCAGTTTTCAATGTCACGGCGTACAGTCAACGAGACTAAATTCCCGTGAAGTGACGTGATCGTCTGCTTGAGCCCATTAATGTTCATGTATTTGACGCGCTTGCGCGGATGTCTCCTCCGTGCTCTGACTTTCCGTTTCATCATATCTGTAACCATTTCGAACCGGCATAATAAACTCGTGTAGTAGCTGTCGTATGTCTTCTTTCAGAAGATGGGAATCCTTACCATCTTCTGACACGCGCACAGGAAGTGGTTCCTCGCTAAAGACACGATGAAAATGTTCAAGAATATCAAAGTTATCCATCGCCATCTGCATAAGACCGAATAAATCTCTTTTTCCAAAATCTGAGAGGATCAGAAATCGTAAAAGAGCAGCTTCGTCCTTTTTCGGTCTCGCTATGCCGATTTCTGACATCTTGTCATGAGTTGTTATGCGATTTCGTTTCTTCCCAATTTTTCTTACGTCAATGATCATTTTTGAGAGACCATATCTCATCTTAACAAGTAGCGAGAGGCATTCTTCTATGCCCAATCTGTCAACAAGAGATTCAGTGATTCTGTAGTTTCCCAGATTCAATTCAATCTTCCGAAATATATCTAATAAATATATTTTTCGAGTGGCCATTTCCTCGGTAAACTGCGGGAAATATGCTTTTAGAGAGTTACGCTGGTGCGGGGGATATAAAGGAGCGATACCAAACCCGTAGACTGACTGCTGCATTGTCCGATAGTGCCAGTTTGCAAAAAAGCCCATCCATAGAAATGCAGCAATGCGTAGTGGCGCCCGGACCGAAACTGGCTTCGGAGAACCGGTGAGATTTGTTTCGGACAGGCCGGGATGAATACTCATCGCACCAGCCAAACGTACTGTGGAAATAAAGCGAACTTCTGCTTCTGGCAAAGGGTATGTTTGCAGTATCTCCATAAATAGATTACGCGTACAGTCGATAAAACCAATCTTCTCCTGATTTCGTCTGCAAAAATCGAAAAAACGGGCCATCAGAATGTGCTGTGTTCGTGATGGGTCGAAAACAAACCCGATGTATCCATCAAATACGTTTGAAGACGTATCTTCTCTGACAAGAGTATTCAAACCATCAAGTATACTCTCATCCATTTTAAGTATGGCACGCTTTGCTATTGCATCTATTGCCGCCTTCCCATCAGGACCCAGAATCTGTTTCGAGAGTATCTCGGCACGTCCAGGCATGATGCGGCCGCCAGTTTCGCGGATGAATTCGACAACTTCCACTGAACCAAGTCGCGCCTCATCGTACGGAGTGTGGTGTGCCATGATCAACAAACCTCCATCAAAAGTATGCGTGGAAAATAATTACTTTTCCAAGCGGCTTTAAAAGAAAAAGACCCACTCTAGACTACACAAATCAGGATTTTATCTGGCATCACAAGAAATGACTGCCTTCTTTTCCTGTCACTCTTTGCGTCGCTTTCCAGACCATAGCACACTCATTTTTCAGACATTTTCTATGTACTCTTGTTTTTTTTCCTCAAAATCAGGAAAAATTTCAGATAGGCATCATGTTGCAAACATTACTCACAAAATCGTGAATTAAATCCAGACTTTAAAAAATATCAAAATATAACAAGTCATTATGTCTTTTTGACTCAGGTAATTATCGTGACATTGCGGAGAAAAGTCGCAAAAAGACGCTCAATCTAATTAAAAAAAATTTACCATTTTTTTCTTGATTTGAGGCTCGGAATAATAATTTGACCTGACCGAGTCAAAGTCCTTTTGGAAATCAGTCATCGAACGCCAAATCGGCGTTACCGAGTACACGCATAGCATCGGAAAGCAGCCGATTCCCATCACGCCTCGTCAATGTGGAAGTTTTCCTCCGCGTTCAGTTCGGCGCTGTCAGTCTTTCCCAAAAAGACTCCCAGAGACATCCAGTGGCATGCGCTTTGGAAAAGACTGCCGTATTGTCATTATGAATCGATACATTCGTTTTTTTCGCACTTGAGTCTGCAGCGTTGAATCAGATAGCGAACTGCTCCCAGAGCAAAATCGGCAGACAAATCCCGTTTTCTGCATCAAGACACCTGAAAAAAGGGCCTTCACAGCATACTATCTTTCCCGAAAACGGCGGCCTTCATAGTATGCACGAATCAGATTCCAATCTGCTCAGGAGACCAGATCGGCAGAAAACTCCTGTTTTCTGCACCAAGACACCTGAAAAAAGGGTCTTCGCAGCATACTGTCTTTCCCGACAACGGCTGTCTTCATAGTATGCACGAATCAGATTCCAATCTGCTCAGGAGACCAGATCGGCAGAAAACTCCTGTTTTCTGCATCAAGACACCTGAAAAAAGGGTCTTCGCAGCATACTGTCTTTCCCGACAACGGCTGTCTTCATAGTACGCACGAATCAGATTCCAATCTGCTCAGGAGACCAGATCGGCAGAAAACTCCTGTTTTCTGGACCTGCACCCCAGAAAAAAAGGGGCTTCCCAGCATACTGTATTCGCAGAAAATGGCTGTCTTCATAGTATGCACGAATCACTTATCCCGCCAAACAAACCAAAAACCGCAGAAAACCTAACGATCCGTCCCAGATCGTTACCCAATCGCACAAAACTACGACCATTGCCGCCATAAAACCCTCGACAATGGCCGCACAGGCCGGTCTGGAAACCCGCCCGCATAAGAACCCTCGGATTCCTGCCCGGCCGGCCTACAGACCGTTTCTAAGACCTGTTTGCGGTATGATCGACGAACACATGCACCACAAAAACTCCAGAACGGGTCAAATCTATCCCCGCAAGGGATTTAAGGCACGATACCGCATTTTGGTGCGCAGGGCGCACGCAAAACGCCGAAAAACGACGGTTTTCTGCCATTTTTCGCATGGTCCTTCGAACGTCGCCGGATGCGCGCCTGACGGCGCGACTTTGACCCCGTCAAAGTCTGCATCCGGGAAACCGGAAGACGAGGGCTGAGAGAAGATGGTCGGACAGAGAGACATCCCCGGTTCTGAGGGCTGGCGATGAAGGGACTGGTCCCTTCGTTCCCAGAGAGAAGGACGTGGCGTTTGGGCCTGTGTGCTCCCGCCGTGTCCTTCCTCGCCTTTCAGGACATGTTTCATGACACGAATTTCGTCTTCCTTTTTCTCTCCTGCCTCGCCGGTCAGTGCGTTGCGCTCTGACGTGGGACAGCTCACGTCCCTTCGCCTGCGTCTGCTCAGCTGGTGGCCGGCCAGACCCATGACCGGCTTTGCCGAGGGCAGCCGCTTCGTGGTCGTGGTGCAGAATATCCTCTGGACCCCGCTCACCGTTTCTACTGTATGGGATTACGTCCGCACGATGGAGTTGCATCATGACGCCAACGGACGGCTGTGCTTCGATGAACCGCTGGTCTTTGCCGAAGATGGCATGGACGCACCGAACGCCATCGCCGTCTTCAACTACCATTTTCTGCGGCGCTTCCTCGCGGAGGATGATCCGGCTCTGACCCTGCCGGGTCTGTGCCTGTATCGCGCGGCCGGGGAACTCTGGCCGCATCTAATGTTCCATACCCCGATGAGTCTGATCGTGCATGCCGCGTCCAGCGGGCGACTGGCGGGTCTCGTCCCTGAAGATCTTCTGGGACTGACCGACCCGCAGAGGGATCTGATGCTGTTTGACGCTCTGAGCCGGCAGATCAACCCATCGGACCTGATCTGCCTGTCGGCCTCCACAGCGGTGGATGCTGCCCCTGTCATCAACGGTCTGGCTGTGGACCCACACTGGTTCAGCACGGCGTGCGCGCCCGGCTACAGCCTGCAGGCCGGCCTGGAACATCTCGGTGTGCTCGAATGTCCCGAAGAGGATGATCTACTGCCGTTCGATCTGTCCTTCCGGGGCCACTGAACGCTTTTTCTTTCCCTATCTCCACCACCTGTTTTTTTCATGGCCTGCCTCAGACGGCTTTTTCGGACACCGGACGTTTCCAGACGTCCCGGTGTCGATCTGCGTCTGCAGGGCAGGCAGGAACAAGGATTATCCGCTATGTCTGCTGACCATTTCTCTCTGCCCCGCACTGGCCTCGACCGGCTGATTGATGTCTGGCTGCAGATGCACGACGTGCTGCTGCCCGCCCTGTGTGTCGCCCGCGATGACGGTCCGGACGACACGCTGCACTTTGGCCGCCCGCTGGAAGGCCATGTGCTGCTGCTCGGCGATCTCCTCGAAGATTTTGGCGAGACGCTTCAGGATGTCATGGACAGTCCCGCTTCGGCGTGAATGCCGGCCTCTGCTCTGCCTCTTTCTGGTCGTCAGGCCATCCTCCTCAAACCCAGATCAACACTCTGCCATCAGACAGAAACCGTTCTGTCCGATGGCTCTGCACAGGATTTTCACCATGCGTTCTCAGATTACACGCCACCAGACAGGCCGACATGGCGTATCCCGTGCCACCCGCCGTCTTCGCCACACCCGTCGTCTCTCGCCGTGGGATGCAACGGACGAGGACCTGCAGTTCATGGCAGCACTCACCGAACGGCTGGGCGCACCGCCGGTCTCGAACATGATGCGTTATTGCGGCCCGGAAGCGCGGCATCTGGACCAGCTAGGCGAAAGCCTCGGCGACTGGCGGCGGATGCTCGAAGCACTCGCCCGGCGTTATCCGGATCTGCCGCAATCGGGACAGCGGGCGTCCGACGGCACGATACTGGATTCTGCGCCCGAGCGCATCGTCTGGGAGACCCTCGTGCAGATGGTTCCCGATGAACTGGAGCTGTGCTGCCATCCCTGGCTGGAAGAAGGGCGTTATCTGCGCAGCGATTTCGGTCTCTGTGCACCGGACGATAACACCCCTCTGGTGTGCATCGAGGTGATGGGCATGCTGGGCTCCGACCGGATCTGCCGGGCGGACGTCGAGGAAGCCTCTCTGGACCGTCTGGCGAAGAAGGAAGACTGGTTCAGTCAGCCGGACCGTCCGCTGCTGCGGGTGATCTGGCTCGACATGATGGCGCACCCGGACTGGCTGGAGGCAATCTGTTCAGAAGCCATCGAAGCGGCTGTCGCTCAGCTTGTCTGCAACGGGGAGGAACGTCGCACATCGGTGCCGGATCGTAGTGCACGATATGGGAAGCGACGTTCTCTTCCTGTTTCACGCTGGCGAACGCGTGAGTGAGAAATGGCAGCCAGCCTTCCTTTTTTAGAAGGCTGGTTATCATTCAGTCCTTTTTGTCATCCTGTGGCGGCAGCAGTTCAGGCTTTCTCTCGTCCTGCTGTGTGTCAACCTTCTGTGCCTTCTCGATCCTGGTTGCACGCCACAGCAGGACGGGAGCGGCAAGGAGAAACAGAATGCCGGAACCGGGCGTGAAATAGAGATGGAAGGTCGAGAACGCAAAAAAGAAGCTGCTTGTCTCTGTCTGCGATGATTGCAGAAAAACATAGATTTTGACGAGACAGAACAGCGTCATGCCCCATGACGCACGATCACAGTAAAGACGGGGGATATTGAAGGAGGCGCGCCGACGACTGAGGTAGGAGGCACCAAAACAGGCGATGGTCAGCCAGAGTATGATGCCCAGAATACGAAACCCGCTGAAACCGGCTTGCTGAACCGAATTCATGCCGCGTTCGACATGGCGGTAAGCGCAGGACAGAACCCCCGCCAGAACGGTGCTGCCCAGCGCAACCAGGACAAGTTCATCCGGGGTCTCCCAGAACAGACCCAACCGGGCCCTGATCCCTTCGAAATCGATGTCGTGGCTGTTCATGACGGGTTCTTTTTGTTCCGTTCGTTGCGCGCAGTTCAGTATTTCACGACGGCGTCACAGTCCCTGACGGTTCTGTTCACAGCGACCGTTTTTTCGGAGATCGTGTGATCCTTTTCATTGATCCGGAACAGCACGCGGTTGCCCTCTTGCGGAGCAGTCCGATCTTTTGGGTTTTCCTCGTTGTTACTGTAAAAACAGCCGTGTTTTGTGGAATGATGGCTTTCCGGCGCACCTGTGCTGTCAAAGGTCAGGGCATAGGTGGTGCAGCGCAGAGGCACATTTCCGGCGTTCACGTCATTCGCAGCCTGATCGCACGCGCTGTTGTAAGGCACGAACGCGACGATGGTCCGGTCGTCCGATGTCCTGAAAACCTGATAAAGCATCGGTGTGTAGTCAAAATTCCCCAGCGCGTCCTTTATCCCGGCACTGCGGAGTTTCCGGATAAGGTCATAGGGTGGCACGCCGTTCTGGTGGTCATTGGCGCTGCTGTTGGGGAAATTCCCCTGCGCCGCCTGTTTCCAGTTACCGTTGCTGGCCGGATCGCTGAGCGCCAGAAGCGGCGATGACATGTCGGCTGGACTCATGGAGGCCGCTGAGGCCAGAGCCGGTGCTGTGGTCATCGCAAGGGCCAGAGCAATGGCTGAAAGACGTTTGCTGGTCATGTTGAGGCCTTCCCGAGGAGCCTGACATCGTCATCAGTCCTCTGTTTTGCATTTTGAAAGAAAAGAGTTTTTCGAAGACAGATATTCAGTCGATCCCGTAGAACTTCCGCCGTTCTTCTGCGGTCCTGCATTTTTCCAGCATCGGCCTGCGGGGATAGACCCAGGCGGCAAGCCCGAAACAGAACACGATGACCGGATGAAAGGGGATCGATATGACGATCCCGCAGATGACGCAGACGCAGGCACAGAACAACGTCATGTCACGAAGCTCCTTGCGGTTTGCGGCTTCTTCCGCGCCATATTCTTCTTCATAGGCGGCAAGGCGGGCAGCCTTTTTATCGACGCCGCTCTCACCGGGCTGCAGAATGGTATCATTGAGGGGCATCGTGCTCTCCCGGTCAGTCATGACGGTGGAACAGAAACATGCACGCGAGATAGGAGCAGATCATGATGAGGCTCGGAGAGAGGACATCACTCGTTATGAGCCAGTCGCTGAATTTATTCAGGTACACCAGCAGGATGATCCCGCCCACCACGACGACGAAGACAAGGGCTGTCAGAAGCAGCATGTCAGGATGCTCCTGCGCCATAACGGACAGGAAGCACGCTGAACGACGCGATCCGACAGGCTGTGCGATCGAAAACTGACAGAGACACCATCATGACCTCCCGATGGCAGAAGGGCGGAAAGCGCCGGCCCTGCGTGCCTGATGAGAGGGATAATTTACGAGATATCGCCTGCCGTCAATACGACATATCGTATTTCTTGACAGTCAGCTCTTCGCCGGTCGTTTCCGGCCGGGTCGTTACGGCCGGGGCACGCCGCCGGTCCACACAACTTCACCCAGCAGCCGGAAGCAGCCCAGCTGGTTTTCTTCGACATCCTGCGGCGGGTAGCGGTGGTTGTCGGCTATGACCCGTACGCCACCGCCCAGACGGGGATCGAGACGGCGGATCAGCAGCGTGCCGCTGCTTTCCAGCGCATAGAGGGCGCTGGCCGTGATGGTCGTCACGCTACGGTCGACGATCACCAGATCGCCCGAGGCCAGCGTGGGCTCCATCGCATCGCCCTCGCTGGTCATCAGGCAGAGGGCCGAGAGATCACGGGGGATGGCGCTCTGCAGCCAGTCACGACTGATCCGCAGGCCGTCCTCGTGATTGTCGTGCCAGGGAATGACAATCTGTCGGGTGATGCTGGCTGCTCCGTCCGGACTGTCAGTTCCCGGACCGGCACCGTTGCCAAAGGCCAGCCAGTCCAGGGAGACGCCACAGACGCGGGCCAGTGAGGCGATGGCGGAGAACTTCATCTCGCCACCATTCATATAATCCCGCAGGGTCGTGTAGGGGACGCCGGCGGCCTTTGCGGCGTGGGTGATGCCGATGCTCTGGGCGGCTTCACGGAGACGCTCGCCACGCTCGCGCATCAGGCGGATCTGTTCATCCATGAGCTTGCGCTTCTGTCTGCGTTTGCGGGCCACGCCTGTTGTCCTCATCACAAAATGAGAACGCTACACGGATTTCCGCTTGATATGTAAGTCGGAAAAACGTAGTTCTGTGAATCGAAATGTTGCGGGACCCGTCACTCGTCATGGTCAGATCCTCGCACAGAAACGGCGTTCTGTCGAAGGGATTATCATGCCTGAAGATCCGCTCCTGCCACCGCCCGCACACATGCCAGGTCTTGAGGACCTCCATGCCGGACTGCATGACGTGCTGCGTCTGATCGAGATTGAACATGCCCTGCTGCGCGGGCGGCTGGAAAGCCTGAAGGCTGACAGCGAAGGGGCGAGGCTGCTGGAGGGGGTGATGGTGCTCGGCGCCGTGCTTCAGCAGAGGATGGCCGGGTTGTAGCAGATCTGCCGGGAGATCGGGAGGCTGTGAGGAGTTCTGTTGAACAAATCGCTTATGGTGCCGTACCGATAAGGTCTTGTGAGCAGATTACTGCTCTTATCTGCCTCAAGCAGCCATCTGGAGTGAGCGGATTGATATTTGCCAACTCATGCGGCCTGCTGTTGCCAATCTGTTACTTTGCAGTGGTGTTCACGATCAATGCACAAGACCTCATGATGGAGTGGATTGCACGAAGATTTTTCTCTCATCCAGCCACGCCTCCATCTCAGGAGAGTAAATTTTCCCGAGAAGCAGAGTCCCGTTTTTTGGGTGCGGATTTTGATAGCACGACGGGTTTGTCCATCGTTTGCAGAAATCTGTCAGCCAAAACTATGTAAAGAGGCTTGGGACAGATAATCCGAGAAACGCCAAACGCCAGAAAGGCTGTTGCAAGTAATGCAAGTGTCACCTGCTGATCGTCACAGATTTCCATGACAATAATTGTAGCTGTCAAAGGTGATTGTGCAACACCACAGAAATAGGCAACTGTACCCAGAAGCACGACCGCACCCGGTGTCGTATGTGGTAGAAACTGCTCGATCCATCCGCCGATCCCCGCTCCGATTGCGAGAGACGGCGCGAACATTCCCCCCGGAATACCCGAACAGTACGAAATCAGCATCGAGAGATATTTCAGGATAAAGAACGAGGCAGGATAATGGTCTGTTCCTGCGAAAATCGCCTTTGCCTGCGCATAACCCGTTCCATAAGTACTGCCTTTGGAAACCAGACCGATCAGAGCGGTCAACAGTCCGCAAAGTGCTGAAAACATGATCGGTCGCCGCTTAGCCAGTCGACCGACAGAGCCTGGCAGGCCGGCTGATGCCTTGATGACCAGCACTGCAAAACTGCCTCCTGCCAGAGGAGTATTGAAAGCGGCAGCCATGCCTGCTGCTCCGCCTGCCAGAATCATACTGCGTTTGGACACGATATTAGATTGCCCAAGCAGCCGGGAAAAAACGTGCATGATGGTGGCGCCGATCTGCACACTTGGGCCTTCGCGACCGATGGACGCACCACAGATAAGACCAAAGCATGTTAAGATGATTTTTCCAGCAGAAATCTTTAGGGTGAGTATTCGGTCGATAACGTCATAATTCCCCATATGCAACGTCGCAATTGTCTGTGGAATACCTGAACCTTGTGCCCCCTTGAAACAAGTTTGTGTCATCCATGTAATGAAGGCAAAACCAGATGGTGCCAGAACAAGCAAGGCCCACGGGTGCCATATTACAAGTCGGGTCCGGAGGTCTGCGCATTGATCACCCAACCTCGCAAACAGCACGGCAGTCAAACCGACAATGATCGCGCCAACCCAGTAAAGACTCATCCTGCGCCAGCGTGTGGTCCTTACAAGTAATGTTCGTCTGAGATGGTGCATCCAGCCCTTGCGATGAGTGAATGGTTTTACAGGAACAGAAGATTGATCTGACACAGGAGGCGTCCATAGCACTACGATCAGCCGCCACAGTCACTATGATGGCTGCCGGGGAAGCTGGAATAAAATCGTCGTGCCAGATTTGTGTGGACCGGGTCAAATATTGTGTAAAAATGCGTAATTGATCTGACGGATGGCTTGGAACGACCAGTTTAGGAACTACGTGTCAAGTGGTGAGGTGTCATTGAGATGATGTAACGCGGGTAATACCGCATCTGTCCCCGCCAGCAGAACCAATCTATCGCCGAACAGATCAAAACTGGAGAGGTGCGCACACTTCCGGATACAGTCAGACATGCGGCACGCGTGTTCCCGGTTCGGCATGGAGACCGCGCGGTGGCAGGCGATCGGGTTGAATACGCGCCATATTGTTGTTGCCGTCGCACCCGATCACGTAATCGATATGGAGCGGAGACAAGGAACAGAGTCGAGACATCTCGTGAGGAACTCGTCGTGCCCCCCCTTCTCCCTGCAGCTGTGCGCCATACCTGACAAAAGAAGCGTATGGGCTGCTTGTACGTTAAACAGGCTATCCAGCCTTCTGAGGGCCACGACGAAACGAGACATGAGGATCTTAAATCTCGCCAGATATTGCGATTATCCGCATTGACGTGAGATGCTGTTATAATCAGTGTCAAAAGCGAAATATACTTTTAGTTTCCGGATTGATGACCGACCTTATTCGAGACCTTATCCTTCGCTGGCGGGATGATCCGGCAGGCACCTATCAGAGCTGGTTTTTGTGGGATGAACGCCTCAAGAATTTCCGGTCTATCCGCCGTGGTCTGCAGCAGGTCGTCGCCGAGATTACCGCTGGCACATTCGGGGTCGCCTATCGTGGCTCATCCCTGGAAACAGTTGTTCATTCGATTGCTGAACAGCGTCAGATATTCAAGGGTGCGGATCATGCGTTCCTGTGGAAGCCGAAGCTCCGCATTCCCGACATCTATGAAAATGCGGCCAACCAGAAAGCATTCGGGCAGCTTCTCGATACCTGTCTGTGCTGCAACACCGAAGAGCATGTGGTTTCTGCCATTCATGCAATCGATGCCCGTAAGATAAAAGGGTTGGGACCAGCGGTCGCCAATCTGCTGTATTTCCTGCACCCGACGATCATACCGCCTTTCAATACGGCGATTGTGAACGGCTATAACGTCTTGACGGGATCAAAGGTGAAGCTGGGGCGATGGGAGGAATATCTTGCCATGCGCCAGGGTATCCTGAAGCTGAATGCGACCTATCGTTCGCTGCTTTCCAATGACCTGGGCGCCATTGGAGGACTGCTGTTTGACCTCGGAAGCGGACGCTATACAGCGCCGCCTCTCGAGGATGACGAAACAGCGCGGAAACTTTGGGAAGCCGATCTTCATCAGGTGAGGGAGCAGAGCGCAAAAGAGGCCCGGATCCTCGCCGCGGAGCGGGAAACGGATCACACTCATACCGAGATTCAGGGCTGGCTTCGCGATCTGGGGCATTCTCTGGGTTACGATGTCTGGATTGCGGCCAATGATCGCAGTCGTCCATGGCAGGATGGCAAATTGGGGGATGGCTGCCTGTCGGTATTGCCGGGGTTCACAACGGAAACGCAAGGGGCACAATCCGTGCGGCTGATCGATGTTCTGTGGCTGGACCGGGAAAGCCACCGGATTGTTGCAGCATTCGAAGTCGAGCATTCAACAACCATCTATTCCGGCATTGTGCGGATGCTGGATCTTGCGCTCGGATCAGAGGCGCAGGCTCTGGAGGGTCTGTTTCTTGTCGCGCCGGACAAGCGTGAAGCAGATGTGCGGGAGCAGTTGCGACGGCCGGCGTTCAGCAGGATCGCCGATCTGAAAGTCCGGTATTTGCCTTATGGGGCGCTTGAAGAAGATCGCGAGGCAATCAGGCGCTTTGGTCATGGACTGAAGCCTGTCCAGGCGATTTCGCATGCTTTGACACCGATCTGATGTTGTTATCGGCATAAGAGGAAAGATGCTAAACTTTTTTCAGACTTCAGGAAGAAGCGATTATCATCGTCGAGTTTGCAGCGATGATAATGTGGTAACAGGGTGATGTCAGACACCATTCATTGTGACGAAACACAGCAAGCGGTGGCGACCCAACCGCCAAGCAGTCTCACTGTGCTTTCCCTTCTTTCCATTCTGACAGGTGTCGTTGTCGGAACGGTCTGTGGAACATTCCGGCTGTTACTTGAACATGCTGCGGGGTTGAGAACGGCGCTGGCGCTTGATGCCCTGCACCCGTTTTCCGCCGGTCTGATAATGATTGCGATCGGCAGCATCACGGCTTTCATCGCGGCTTGGATGGTCAAACGACTGGCACCTCTGGCTTCTGGAAGCGGGATCCCTCATGTCGAGGCCGTTCTGGCCGGACTTGCAACACCTGCTTCCATCGGCCTGATCCCGGTCAAGTTCATCGGAGGATTGCTGGCCATCGGCGGGGGACTGGCGCTGGGGCGTGAAGGACCGAGTGTGCAGATGGGCGCGACGGCCGCCAATACGATCGGCCGGCTGTTACGGCTGGGACCGGCGGATTGCCGGTCATTGCTGGCGGCTGGCGCCGGAGCGGGACTGTGAATTGCCCCGGGTTTTGTGGAGACGTTTTTATCTGAACTACGCAGCTAATGCATGTGATTTCTGTTGTGCATAAAAGCGTGCCTCAGCTTCTGCTGGGGGGATGTTTCCAATGGAGGACAGGATCCGTCGATTGTTGAACCAGTCGACCCATTTAAGTGTTGCCAGTTCAACCGCTTCCCTGTTTTTCCATGGCCCCTGCCGATAGATGAGTTCGGTTTTGTAAAGCCCGTTAATGGTCTCCGCCAGGGCGTTATCATAGGAATCTCCGACACTGCCGACAGAGGCGACCAGTCCGGCTTCAGCCAGTCTTTGCGTGTAGCGAATGGACACATATTGACAGCCGCGGTCGGAATGGTGGGTCACTTTTCCCTCAGGCCGCCTCTGGCACAGAGCCTGCTCGAGAGCATCCAGTACGAAGTCGGTATGGGCAGTGGACGAGACGCGCCAGCCCACAATAACCCGTGCGAATACATCAATGATGAAGGCCACATAAACAAAGCCCTGCCATGTGGAAACGTAAGTAAAATCCGAAACCCAGAGCCTGTTGGGGGCTGGGGCATGAAACTGGCGCTGCACCAGATCCCGTGGACAGGGCCGTGCCGGATCGGGCCGTGTGGTTCTGATCCCCTTGCCACGAATGACGCCTTTCAGTCCCATCCGGCGCATCAGCCGCTCTACCGTGCAGCGGGCGACATCCAGACCTTCACGTCTGAGCTGATGCCAGACTTTGCGCGCTCCATAGACACAGAAATTATCGGTCCAGACCCTGCGGATTTCATGATACAGTTCTTTGTCTTTCTGGCTGCGCACACAGGGATTTTTCTGTCTCGCCCGATAAGCATAATAGACAGATGGTGCAATCGACAGAACCCTGCAGATTGACCCGACACCATATGTCTGCCGATGCTCCTCAATGAAGCGTGTCATGGCCTGAACCGGCGGTCGAGTTCCGCCTGGGCAAAATATGCCGACGCCTTGCGCAGGATTTCATTGGCCTGCCGCAGTTCGCGGTTCTCTCGCTCCAGTTGCCTGATCTTCTCTCGATCTGGCAGTTCACTCACCGCAGGCGCATTGGCACGTTCATGCAGACGGGTCCATTTTGACAGCGTGTCAGGATGAATATCCAGCTTTGGCGCTATCATCATCACCGCGGACCAGCGTGATGGATGGTTCTTCTCTTCCTCCAGAACCATGCGGGCTGCACGCTCGCGAAATTCAGGCGGAAAACGCTTCGATTTGTTGCTCATGAATTCTTCTTACCTTACGGGTCGTTCTGTCTCCACAAAACCCGGGGCAATTCACTGGCGACGGCGTTCAATGCGCCGGGCGCTGGCGCGATCTTTGTTCTGGAAGAGCTGGTCGGCAAATTCGAAGCGCGCACCGCCTGTTCCGCGCTCGGCGCTTCCGTGTCCGCCATTCTTGTTGCCCGCGCGTTGCTGGGCGGTCATCCTGATTTCGTGGTGGTCGATAGCCCCTTGGTCATCAGCGTTTCAACGCAGTTGCTGTTTTTGCTGACAGGACTTGTAGTTGGCCTGCTCTCTGTCGTTTACAACCGGACAGTTCTGGCCACGTTACGGCGGGCTGAACGGATGACCATTGGCGTGGAAATTCGGGCTGCGGTTATTGGCGCTATCGGTGGGCTGATCGTTTGGCTTACACCTCACCTTGCCGGTGGAGGCGACTGGATCACGCAAAACGCCATCGACGGCACGCTGATCTGGACAGTCCTGCCAGGACTGTATGTCCTGCGTCTGGTCTTTGGCTCGATTTCCTATGCCGCAGCAACGCCGGGTGGCCTCTTCGCTCCCATGCTGGCTCTGGGGGCGCTGGCAGGACTGGGTTGCGGAGATCTGGCCCATGTTCTGGCACCCACGCTGGCGGGGCGGACCACACCCTTTGTTGTGGTCGGTATGGCGGCGATGTTTGCGGGAGCGGTGCGGGCACCTTTGACCGGGATCATTCTTGTGACGGAAATGACCGATACGCCCAGTCTGCTGCTTCCGCTGCTTTCGGGCAGTTTTGCCGCGATGTTCGTGGCCGACGGCATGGGGGAAGCGCCGATTTATGAGGCATTACGCACCCGCGCCGCAGCCGAAAAACGCTAGGGTCAGTCTTTCCCCCGACCAAGCCGAAGCGCGTTGGTGACAACCGTCACGGACGACAGAGCCATGGCCGCGCCGCCGATAACCGGGGAAAGAAGAAGTCCGCAGATCGGGTAGAGCACACCGGCGGCGATCGGAATGCCGATCCCGTTGAACAGGAAAGAAAAAGCCAGGTTCTGCCGGATGTTGCGCATGGTCGCATGGGCGAGCCGTCTCGCCCTGACCAGTGCTTCCAGACTGCCATGCGCCAGAGTGATCCCGGCGCTTTCGATCGCCACGTCGGTGCCGGTTCCCATCGCGATCCCGACGGATGCGGCCGCAAGAGCTGGAGCATCGTTTACGCCATCGCCCGTCATCGCGACATGTGCGCCCTGCGCCGTCAGGTGTTTGACGATGTCGGCCTTGTCCTGTGGCTTCAGACCGGCATGGACTTCCGCGATATTTCCCGCCTGCGCCGCCACAGCCTTCGCCGTCGCTTCGCTGTCACCCGTGAGCATGATGATCCGCAGACCATCGGCGTGGAGCGCCGCAAGAGAGGCCCGCGTATCCGCGCGCAGAGGGTCCGCCACGGCGATCAGTCCGGCGAGCCTGCCGTCTACCGCCACGAACATCACCCCGGCTCCGGCTTCACGATGCACCGTCGCGCTAGCTTCAACAGGGGACACATCAGCGCCGGCCTGCTTCAGACACTCGGCATTGCCCACGACGACGGCATGGCCCTCAACGCTGCCGCTCACGCCCAGTCCCGGCTGCGACGCGAAATGGGTAAGAGCGCCAGGCTCCCCATGGCGGTCTTTCAGGCCCTGAACGATAGCCTGCGCCAGAGGATGCTGGGAGCGTGTCTCCACAGAGGCGGCATAACGCAGCACATCGTTTTCCTGCCATCCGGTGGCCACCTCAACGGCGATGAGCTTCGGGTGGCCTTCCGTCAGCGTGCCGGTCTTGTCCACAACCAGCGTATCCACCCTGTCGAGCGCCTGAAGCGCTTCGGCATTGCGGACCAGAACGCCCTCGCGTGCGCCCCGTCCCGTGCCGACCATGATTGACATGGGCGTGGCCAGCCCAAGCGCACAGGGACAGGCAATGATCAGCACCGAGATGGCATTCAGAAGAGCATGCCCGAAGCGCGGAGCCGGCCCGACGGCGTACCATACTATGAAAGTCAGCACGGAAATGGCCAGCACCAGGGGGACAAACCATCCGGCGACCCGGTCGGCCACGGCCTGGATGGGCGCGCGGCTGCGCTGGGCGGAGGCGACCATCTTCACGATCCGCGCCAGCATGGTATCGCTGCCGACGGCCTGCGCTTCGATTTCGAGGCTGCCATTGCCGTTGATTGTACCGCCGGTCACCGTGCTGCCGATCTTTTTGACAACGGGTGCTGGCTCCCCGGTAATCATGGCTTCGTCAACGCTGGACGTGCCGTCGAGGACCCTGCCGTCGACAGGGATCGACTCTCCGGGCAGCACCCGCAGTCGATCTCCGACCACGACAGCGTCCACAGCTATGTCTGTCGGCTGCCCGTTCTCTCCGATGCGGTGAGCCTGTTTTGGTGTGAGATCCAGCAGGGCGCGGATAGCGTTACCGGTGGCCGCACGTGCCCGGAGTTCCAGAACCTGTCCCAGCAGAACCAGCGCAACGACCACGCCCGCCGCCTCATAATAGACCGGCAGGGCTCCGTCGGGCATCCTGAAACTGGCCGGGAACGCACCCGGCGCAAGCGTCGCGGCCAGACTGTAGCCAAACGCGGCGCCGACGCCGAACATGATCAGCGTGAACATGTTGAAGTGACCGGTCCGCAGTGAGGCGAGTCCTCGCTGGAAGAAAGGCAGCCCCGCCCAGCAGACAATCGGAGTGGTCAGCGCAAGCTGAACCCAGGAAGACCATGAGCCCGGAACAAGGTGGAGACCGACATCCCCACCCATGGCGATGAGCATCAGTGGAACGGCGAGAAACACGGAGACGATCAGACGACGTCTGAAATCATGCAGTTCGGGGTTTTCGGTCTCTGCTCCCGTCGGTTCCTCCGGCTCCAACGCCATGCCACAGAGCGGACAGTTCCCCGGATGATCCTGCCGGATCTGCGGATGCATCGGGCAGGTCCAGATCATCCCCGGCTTGTCCTGTTCGGCGGAGGAAGGCTGTTGGGGTTCATGATGGCAGTTCATGCCCTGCATGGGCGCCGCCTTTTCCTGCACTTCCTTCACAGGTTCCAGCGTCATGCCGCATTTGGGGCATTTGCCGGGATGCGCTTCCCTGATCTCGGGGTGCATGGGACACGTCCACATCGTGGGAGGCGTGCTGTCAGCCTTGATGAAGGAGGCCGGATCGGCCTCAAACTTCTTCTGGCAGTGCGCGCTGCAGAATGAATAGCTGTGCCCGTTATGCTCGCTCTTGAACCGGCTGGTAGCCGGATCAACCGTCATGCCGCATACGGGATCGCGTGTTTTCATGATGGCTGATGGGTCCGTCGGCATTGGTTTTTGTCCTGAACGAGAGCGTTAAATATTCTCATGTCTACAGACGTGTCGTTTTTCTGCTACAATTTTTTATTATCGGCATGGCAGAAAACTTGAACGAACATAAATTCGATAGAAATTACGTTAAGTGATAAATCCTTCATTATTTTTAATAGAGATTTGAAGGAAATTTCAGGTAATTGCCTTATATTTTTATTTGGTGTTGATCTGTGGTTTCTCCTATGGTGGGTTTGCCATACATTATAATATGATCAGAACTATTGCGTCATAACCTCCTGCACACCATGGCGTGTTTTGAACAGATTGTCTTTATACCAATCTTCTGGTCGCAGAGAAATAGAAGCAAAACCTTGTTTTTAAGCTATGAAGCTAAAGCATTCATCAGGCATTAAAGAGTATCATTTATTTGTGGGGTGTTTTCATGCTCTTTTTTGTGTGTTTCACATGAGTGGTGAACAGGATTCCGTTGACATCGTATCCGCACTTGCTGATTCTGTCATCAACGACACTTATGTGATATAGACCATGCGTAAGAAGGTGGATCAGAATGCCTTGTGCGGTCAGCTGACCAGTTTCTCCATCGGTGTATATGAAGTCAAATACTGCCTGTCGATCATGTTCAGACAGATTTCTCTCGTAATTTATCAGCCAATTGTCTGTATTGTAAACATTTGTGATCAGTTCGGACACTGAAGGTAGTTTATCAACTACAGTTTTTGAATAAACGTGTTTGGTTTTCGTTAGGTGTGCGCGGAAAATCTCGTCGACAATATTAATATGCGCTAGCCAGAACAGGATTTTTTCGACGATCTCCTGATCACCTGACTTCTCTGCATTCAGAAGGCATGTAATCAGATTTTCATCCATCCATTTCTTGTATTCCATTAATCCTGACATATTAATCCTTCGTTTCATTTCTGGTGAGTCGTTCACATTCAAACGGTGTAATCACATCAGCCAGAGTGTAGCGGTCGAGAACCGCCATCATCGCCTGCATTGTTTCCGACAGAACCCCTCGCAGTCGACATGAGGGCATAAGAATGCATGAACCCGCTCTCTCGTCAGTTTTGTCGTTGAGACAATCAAGCAAGCTCATGTCTTCTTCCATATAGCTTACGACTGCACCAATGCGTATTGTCTCAGCCAGCCTCCCTAAACGGATACCGCCGTTGCGACCACGCAGGGTTTCAATAAAGCCACCTTTACCTAGACGATGAATCACTTTGACCATGTGAGCTTCAGAAATCCTGTAGCTTTCAGCAATCTCCCGAATGGAAGACAATCGGTCAGTCCGTGCGCCAAGGAAGATCAGTGCGCGGAGCGCATAATCGGTCTGCAAATTAAGTTTCATATCTACAGAATGCATCCACTTGACAGATTTTCCAAGATGCCCGACACAAAAGGTATACGGCCCATAAACCTTAAAGGATCCAAGCACTATGTCCACCCCACTCGACGAAAAAACACGTGCTCTCGTTGTTGCAACAGTTCCTGCACTCAAAACGCACGGTCTTGCAATTACGGAAGAGATGTACAAACGCCTTCTGTCACAGCCGGAAATCCGGGATCTTTTTAATCTTTCGCATCAGGGAGATCTGGAGCAGCCCAAAGCACTGGCTCTGGCCGTTCTCGCATATGCCGAGCATATCAATGATCTTGGAAAGCTGAGCGGCATGGTCGAGCGCATTGCCGAAAAGCATGTTGGCCTGAACATTTTGCCTGAGCATTATCCTTTCGTTGCAGACGCGTTGATCGGTGCTATCAAGCACGTTCTCGGCGATGCGGCGACTCCGGAAATTATTGATGCATGGGGTAAGGCTTACTGGTTTCTGGCAGATGTCCTGATCGGTCGAGAAAAACAGATCTATGACGAGCACGAACATGCTCCTGGAGGCTGGAAGGGGTGGCGTGAATTCACGGTCCGAGCACGGCACAAAGAAACGCCTTTCATTACTTCGTTTGATCTGGTTCCAGTCGATGGAAAGCCGCTTTTTCATCATAAGGCCGGCCAATATCTGAGCTTCAAACTTGATATTCCGGGTCACGGGTCACAACGACGTAATTACAGTATTTCTTCAGCACCTGGGGCCGATCATTACCGTATTACTGTCAAGCGTCATGATCAGGGGGTAGTCTCAACGTGGCTTCACGACAGTGTGCAGGTCGGTGACATTCTTCAGGCCGCTAATCCAGCGGGTGATTTTTTTCTGGATGACGCCAGTCATGCCCCAGTCGTTCTTCTGGCGGCAGGCGTTGGTCTCACGCCGCTGATCTCTATGCTTGAAGATCTTGTCGCAACACATCCTGGTCGTAAAATACATTATGTTCTGGGAGCCGAAACAGTTGATCTGGCAGCGTTTGTGCCTTTTGTGACGTCTCTGGCGACTGCAGGAAAACTGACAGCTGAGTTCTTTTTTGCAAAAGGCAATGTTCCTGCGGGAAATCTTCCAGGACAGCCTGTTGCGCAATCCAATGTTGTTTCATCAGGATGGTTGCATAGAACACTCAGTCATTTGACAGGTAGCAAGGGAACAATACCAGAAGCTGTCTCTTCTGTGGGTATTACGGTTCATTCAGGTCACATTACACAAGATTGGCTGCGCAAAAACCTTGATCACGCAGCGACCTATTACATCTGTGGCCCGGATTCTTTCATGCGCGACATGATTGAAACTTTGCGTAATGAGCAGTTGTCAGGCTCTCAAATCCGCTATGAGATTTTTGGCTCCGCATCTGATCCGGCTCTGGTGATCTGAAACCTGTCAGACGACCTTCTCAGAAAGGAGGGGGTCGTCTGGTCGCTCTTTTTTCTGTTTTCTTAAACTTTTAGCCAGAAAGTCCGTTCAGGATGTCCAAGACGTCATTAGTCAGTCGTGCTGACAGGGATCCTGTCAGCACTGTCCTGAAATGGGTTTTACTTGTTGTCGGGTTTGCTACCGCGATGCTGCTGTTCTGGACAACACTCAGGACATATCAGGGTGTTCCACCTCAGCCTCAGAGATTTGTTTCCCGGTCCGGGGATGTCATCATGACTGCAGATGACATTATCGCTGGTAAAGGCGGGTTTCAGAAAGCAGACCTGATGGATTATGGCAGTCTGTATGGTATGGGCTCGTATTATGGAGAAGATTACACAGCATCCTTACTAAAAAATATTGCGCTTTCAACACGGGAAAATTATGCACACGATGTCGGAGAGAAGACCTTTTCTCATCTGTCTCCGGAAAAGCAGACGGTTGCGACAACCCATATGCGTGAGGATCTTCGTGGCATCGATCTGACACAAGACACGGTTGTGTTACCCGATGCCGTATCCCACGCTTTTGTAAAAATACGTGATGAAACAGCGGCGTCGTTTCTCAGGACAGACCGCTCTTCCGGCTGGAATGCGACAAAGGCTCTCACGCCAGCGCTTGCGTTAAAAACAGCCGATTTTCTCATGTATTCAGCTTTGACGACTGTGGCGCATCGCCCCGGTGAGACCTGGAGGGTTCGAAAAACCTTTGATTGACTTCTCTTGTGCCTGATTTCAGGTTTTTAGCGTGTTGACTGCTGCTTCCCTGGTCTAACTTTTACTCTGGGTTTTGAGCAGAGCGATGGTTTCCTGCTCTGGATTGCTACGCGGCGGCGTTAATCCGCTCCAAGAGGAGAAAGCGGCGCATATTATAGACGATATTGGCCAGCCCGACCCTCATGGTGGCCCGCGTTATGCCTACGGTTCGGACGAACAGCCCCGTCTGTGATTTCTGATCGGCAAAGACATGCTCGACACGCGACCGGATAACGGACTTTCCTGCGTTGGATCTCTGGATATGGCGTGGCATAGGCTTGAGATGCGGCTTTTTCCTGTGAACCTTCGAGACAAAGCCCTGCTTTTCCATGAAGTCCTCATTGGCTTTTGAGCGGTAGGCTGTGTCTGCCCAGACCGTTGAAGCTGTATTGCTTTTATCAAGCAGGCCCTCCCTCAATCGCGCGCCATCACTGGCGGCGGCATCTGTCGTCTTCCATTTGCGGATCAGCCGAAATTTCCGGTCGATGGAGATGTGCGATTTATAGCCAAAGAACGGGATGGCCAGATCTGTTGCAGGGATACTCCCGTCCTCCTGTCGCTTCGCTTTCGTGAACTTCAGGGTCCAGCGCGCATGCCTGTCCTTGTGGGACAGCTTTGACGGCTTGTCCTGCCAGTCCTGAGGGATCCGTCCTTCACGCAGATCCGCCTTCTCCGCATTGGTATTGCGCTGCTTCGGAGCCGCTACCAGCGTGGCATCCAGGATCTGGCCTGACATCGGCAGATAACCAGCGTTACGCAGGGTTGCGTCAAAGCGATTGAACAGACCACCAATCGCACCAGCCTGGGTCAGACGCTCTCGAAACAGCCATACCGTTCTGGCATCAGGTACACGGTCCGACAGCCCCAGACCTAAAAAGCGCATGAAGGAGAGACGGTCGTTGATCAGGTATTCCGTCCGTTCATCGGACAGATTGTTGAGTGTCTGGATCACCAGGATCTTGAACATCAGCACCGGATCAAACGGTGGACGCCCGCCTTTGCTCCCGTCTGAATAGGCCAGTGCCTTGTCCAGTTCCGGGCGGAACACCTCAAAATCCACAGTCCGGGAAAACGCTTCAAGCTGGTCGCCAAGACCGCTTAACCGAGCAAGCCGCTCTTCAACGTCAAAAAATCCCGCCTGTTTCATAGCGCCATTCCTCCAACCAGAACCAGAAAAATGGAATCACAGCGTAGGCCTCAATACCAAGAGGTTTTTAGAACCCTCCAGGTCAGGGATGGCTTGTCGATGCTCTATTCTGGGTTACGGCATTTGTTGTGGTTGGCGGTCTCGTCGGAGACTATCTCGGTATTATGGGAGCGATAGATACAAACTGGTTTTGGTTCGGCAATCAGGGGCTCTCTTACATCCAACTTGGTCGGTTCTGGCAGATTGGTTTCTTTGCAGGTTTAATCGTGTGGAGTGCGCTTGTCATGCGCGCTCTCTGGCCAACAGTGCCTGGCTGGATAGATGCTGCTCGTGATTTCTGGACAGGTCGTATCCGGCTTGAACACCTGATCTGGGCCTCAACAGTAAATATTGCCCTGTTGTACGTCTGTGGAATGGTGCCTCTGACAGGAATCGAGAAATCTTTTACACTGGCTGATTTCTGGAGGTGGTGGGTCGTTCATCTGTGGGTTGAGCAATCGTTTGAGTTTTTTGCTGCAACCATGACGGCATGGACTCTTATGGCAACAGGGCTGGTGTCACGAAAGCTGGCCGAGCGCGGAATGTATTTTGAAGTCATTCTCGTCTTTCTTGGTGGGGTGATTGGTACTGGACACCATTTATATTGGGCAGGAGAACCCAGTATCTGGATCCCATTTGGAACAATGTTTTCGTTTATTGAGGTGCTTCCACTGGTTCTGCTCATCATGGAGGGTATTCATCATTATCGTCTGATCAATGCTCACGGAGATTTCCAGTATCGCGTTGGCTATATGTACATTATTGGCGCTGCTTTCTGGAATTTTGTTGGTGCGGGCGTTTATGGAGGAGGTATCCTGAATGCGCCATTGGTCAACTATTATGAACATGGTACATTTTTAACGTTAAATCATGCACATGCATCTTTGTTTGGCGCCTTTGGTGAACTGGCAATTGGTCTGATTTACTTCTGTCTGCGCTATATCCATGCCGGTGAGAAAACGTTTTCCGAGCGACCAGGGATCTGGGCATTCTGGCTATACAATGCAGGCCTCATTCTCTGGACTGTTCTGAATTTCTTCCCCGTTGGCTGGTCGCAGCTCCTGGCTGTTTACGAGCATGGTTACGCTTATGCACGGAGTGCTGCATTCTATAATACGACATTGTTCTGGCAATGGATGCGCCTGCCTGGTGATGTTGTCTTTGCAGGTGGTGCTTTGGTCATGAGTGGTGATTTTATCATCAAATTGTATCCGCTTTACCCGCTATGGACACAAAGACTTTTTAGGAGTGTGTCTCTGGACACCAAAAAGGATTAGTCTGTCATGAAATCTCGACACGACGTTCGGATAAAACGAGTTTACGATCTGCCTTCGGAAATAGATGGCGTTCGTGTTCTTGTGGATCGATTGTGGCCTCGAGGGTTGCACAAATCAGATGTTAAAATGGATTATTGGTTAAAGAATGCTGCCCCAAGCCCCGATCTTCGACACTGGTTTGCTCATGACCCGGCTCACTGGGATGAATTCAAACTGAGGTATCGTCATGAGCTTTCTGAAGGAAATTCCGACATCAAAAAACTTGAGAATCTTATGAAAAAAGGGAGGATCACTCTTCTTTATGCTGCGCATGATCCGCTTCATAATCACGCTCTTGTTCTCCAGAAATTTCTGGATGAGCAGGACATATAGGTATTGACGCTAACGTATAAAAAGTATTCGTCCGTTATCACGTTTTTAGGAATTATGTTCCATGCCGAATTTAAGTTTTGTTAAGACAGATCAAAAGAATTCTCCCATTATTTGTGACGATGCGATTGTCCGGGTCCATCGCTCAGGCATCATCGAGTTGTGGGATGACAACGCAGTTCAGATGTTTGGCTTTGCGGCAGAGGAAGCTATTGGGAAGTCACTTGATCTGATTATACCGGAAAAATTACGTGAACGGCACTGGAAAGGTTGGTCTTATGTCGTGGAGCAGGGAGCAACAGGTTTTAATTCAGATCGTACACTCACCGTGCCGGCTTTAAGACGGAATGGTTCGCAGATTGTTGTTGTATTCAATATGGATATCATAAAAAACCATAGTGGAAATATCGATGCGATAAAGGTTGTTTTTCGTGATATCAGGAAGCAGCCATGAAACCGTATCGTATTACGTCGGAATTCAATGCGATAACCCTTCCCGCAGGTCTGCGTCAGCGTCATGCCACGAAGGCTGGCGTATGGGCAGTTATCCGTATTCTGGAAGGAACTGCGACGCTCGTGTACGTTGACACTGGAGAAGTCAGGCATCTGACATCTTGTGAACCAGGCCTTATCAAACCGGAGCAGACGCATTACCTAAAATTATCTGGTTTGGTCCGGCTAAAACTGGAGTTTTACGATTCTGATCCAGTTCATTCTTTGTGAAGTATATGAACACTTACATCTGTAGCTGTAGGGCCGACGCTTTGTGAAATGCTATATGCCCAGTTTTCTGGCTGACAATCTCGTATTGAGGTTCCTGGCCTGACGCATGATGATGATACCCATTGACGAGAAATGGTGATGTGTGAATTTTCGTAATTTTACCTGTGACATAACCGGCTTCAGAGTTCCATGAAACAATGTCGCCAATTCTGAAGGTTTGTGAAGACATGGTAATTTTCCTTATGCAACCGAAGACACTGTAAAATGACCAAGGTTAAATGTAAGACGATTTATACGATTGGTCACTCTACGCATTCCCTTGACGAGTTTATAACACTTATTTGTCATTATCATATTACATTCGTGGCGGATGTTCGTGCGTTTCCGTATTCTAGACGTAATCGGGATTACAATGGTAATGTCCTGCCTGAAGCGCTTGGGAAAGTAAACGTTATTTATCGTCATTTTCCGGAGTTAGGCGGGAGACGTCCGCGGTCCAGAACCGTTGCACCTACGATTAATGCATTCTGGCGTGTGCAAAGTTTTCATAATTATGCCGACTATGCTTTAAGCGATAAATTTCAGAATGGTCTAGCAACTTTAATCGAAGCGAGCCGATATGAAACGGTTGTTTTAACGTGCGCAGAGGTTCTCTGGTGGCGGTGTCATCGGCGCATTATTTCAGATTACCTTCTTTCTAAAGGTTTGACGGTGATCCATATCCTGTCGTTGACGAATACGCAGGAAGGTGTTCTTACGCCTGGTGCTGTTGTCGCACCAACAGGTTGTTTAACATATCCTCTTCCAGAGTCCGTATGTGTCCAAAATGATGAGAAGTCATAATAAAAATCAGAATATTCCATCGGACCCCGAAGAAATGTTCAGTGTTCTGAGACTCTTTGATGGTGTTTCAAAGCATGAAAAACGTCTGCTTTTGTCATCTGTGAAAAGAACGATGTTTGCCCCCGGTGTAATTTTGTTTAAAAAAACGATAAACCTAAAAGTTTATGGATTGTGTTTGATGGCGTCATACACTTAAGGAGTCCGCATCCAGAAAAGAAAGAAAATATCACTGTTATGAGTATGATAACTGGTGACTTTCTTCTTCCTGCAGCGGTCGTAACACGACAACCTGGAGGGTTCTAAAAACCTCTTGGTATTGAGGCCTACGCTGTGATTCCATTTTTCTGGTTCTGGTTGGAGGAATGGCGCTATGAAACAGGCGGGATTTTTTGACGTTGAAGAGCGGCTTGCTCGGTTAAGCGGTCTTGGCGACCAGCTTGAAGCGTTTTCCCGGACTGTGGATTTTGAGGTGTTCCGCCCGGAACTGGACAAGGCACTGGCCTATTCAGACGGGAGCAAAGGCGGGCGTCCACCGTTTGATCCGGTGCTGATGTTCAAGATCCTGGTGATCCAGACACTCAACAATCTGTCCGATGAACGGACGGAATACCTGATCAACGACCGTCTCTCCTTCATGCGCTTTTTAGGTCTGGGGCTGTCGGACCGTGTACCTGATGCCAGAACGGTATGGCTGTTTCGAGAGCGTCTGACCCAGGCTGGTGCGATTGGTGGTCTGTTCAATCGCTTTGACGCAACCCTGCGTAACGCTGGTTATCTGCCGATGTCAGGCCAGATCCTGGATGCCACGCTGGTAGCGGCTCCGAAGCAGCGCAATACCAATGCGGAGAAGGCGGATCTGCGTGAAGGACGGATCCCTCAGGACTGGCAGGACAAGCCGTCAAAGCTGTCCCACAAGGACAGGCATGCGCGCTGGACCCTGAAGTTCACGAAAGCGAAGCGACAGGAGGACGGGAGTATCCCTGCAACAGATCTGGCCATCCCGTTCTTTGGCTATAAATCGCACATCTCCATCGACCGGAAATTTCGGCTGATCCGCAAATGGAAGACGACAGATGCCGCCGCCAGTGATGGCGCGCGATTGAGGGAGGGCCTGCTTGATAAAAGCAATACAGCTTCAACGGTCTGGGCAGACACAGCCTACCGCTCAAAAGCCAATGAGGACTTCATGGAAAAGCAGGGCTTTGTCTCGAAGGTTCACAGGAAAAAGCCGCATCTCAAGCCTATGCCACGCCATATCCAGAGATCCAACGCAGGAAAGTCCGTTATCCGGTCGCGTGTCGAGCATGTCTTTGCCGATCAGAAATCACAGACGGGGCTGTTCGTCCGAACCGTAGGCATAACGCGGGCCACCATGAGGGTCGGGCTGGCCAATATCGTCTATAATATGCGCCGCTTTCTCCTCTTGGAGCGGATTAACGCCGCCGCGTAGCAATCCAGAGCAGGAAACCATCGCTCTGCTCAAAACCCAGAGTAAAAGTTAGACCAGGGAAGCAGCAGTCAACACGCTAAAAACCTGAAATCAGGCACAAGAGAAGTCAATCAAAGGTTTTTCGAACCCTCCACCTTATCTTCTGGAAGCTTATTGTGCCTCAGCAGCGACGATGCTCAAATTGATACAAATATTATAGACGCATTGTGTTCTCTTGATTCATCGTTCGCACGTATTATGCTGGAATATGTTGCAAAACAATTTAGGAATAATACTAGTCAGACGAGTTCTAATTATCATTGTAGTGGTTCACAGCGCTTGTTCTGTTATCTTGTGAAACTTTCCATTATACAGGACAATAGGAAAAAAGTCGTACTTCCGCATAGCAAATCTCTAGTGGCAGCGGAGCTTTGCATAACACCTGAAAATTTATCCCGTATTATAACACGGTTTCGTGGTGAAATTTTAGAAGTAAACGGTTCGGAAATAACGATTTTAAATTATGCTCAGTTAATTAGTCTTTGCGGACACATTAGGGCTTAATGATTAAAAGATAAAATATGGAATAAAAATGTATTATTTTAAGTCGTATTTATTTTTATCAATGATGGTTAATAATTGTTCAATGTCACCGGGTTCGACATCAAGCGTATCGGGCATTGATTGCAACGCCTTGTAAATATCTTCCCGTGTAAAATAACTTTGAATTACCGTGGAAGCTCCGATGTCCTGAGGACGATGTGGATACGTATGACCAGTAATCCGATGATAAGCAATGGCGGCAATGGTCAAAGCGACGGCATTCAGGCCGACTGGCACAAAAGGAAATAAGAAACCAGTCGTAAGATCATGATTGCCAGGATGGAGGAGCGTTGCTGTGAGTGCCGACGCTCCTCCAGGAGGATGAAGTGATTTTGAGGCGTTCATTGCAGCGATTGCGAGTCCTACTGAAAGAGCGCAGGCGATAAGAAGTGGTACATCGAGAATAAGCGAAACTATGACGCCAATCGTTGCTGAAAGAACATTTCCTAAAATCACAGCTCGAGGTGTTGCTAAAGGACTGGCTGGAACACCGAATGCAAGGACGGCCGATGCACCCATAGGTGCAATAATGGCGGCACTTTCAATTGGCATTAAGATAAACCCGGCAGAATAAGATGCTATTATACCAACAAACCCGCTAATAGAAGCACGTAATGAAATAAAATGACTCATATTGTATCCACTACTTTGCTTAAATCAAGATAACGTGCAGAATACTCTGGTGTTCAAAAAATGTAAATGCAAAACATCTCTTGATTGCGGGATTTCATCGATTCATATGATCGAACCGTAGCGGTGCGTGAATCTATGCCACATTTAATCACAAAGCTAGTAATATAATAGCATTTTATGATGAGATTCTGAATCTATGGATCACCGTAATTCACGCTATGATAATTGGTGACACGTTAGTTGAATAAACGCTGGAATGATGAGCGTTGGAGTTCCGTGCTGCAAAGGAGCCGATTATGCCGCTATTTACTCAGAAGCCTGTTGCGTCTTCTGCATGTGCTTTATTGATGTTCTTATTGACAATGAGCCACGTAAGACAGGACGGTTACGTCCGGAAGCCGCAGATGATGCAGGTCCGTGACCGCAACTAGCGCTTGTTGGTTGTCGAAGTGGGACGTTGATGTCGTTCGTGATATCGTCAGGGACTATGTGATCGCGGGTTTGGGCATTGAAGATGGGATGCTGGTCATTGATAACACTGGATTTCTGAAGAAAAGCTATCCATCCGGCGGTGTGGGGCGGCAGTATACAGGTTCTGCGGGCAAGATTACGAACTGCCAGATCGAGGTATTTGGTGCGTAGCTATCTCCGGCTTGGATATGAAGGAGGCTGTATAGAATTTGGTTCCTTCGTTTGCCTGGAAACACAGCCTCAGACTGTCCCGCGTGTCGTCTGGCAGGATCGCTAACACCACGAAGGCGGTCTTGTTCGAGGCAGTTCCGTCACTGCGGATATCGACCCGACTCCCACTCATGAAGATGGTCGGATAGCAGGGTTCTTGCAACGATGTCGCTGGGAATTTCGCTGCAACATTCCCTTCTTTCTGTTCTGTTGCTCATCATAAACATAGAAAATCAAAACACAGATCACTCAAAAAAACGTCCTGTCCTTAATACCCACTTTTATAAATATACAAATAATATTGAAAATAACTCGCAATATCAGAATAAAATATCTATTGCCGAAACAAAAAGAGGGTCCTAAATCTGGTTTGTATTTACCAGAAGCAGTAGGTTTTTTTATGTCACGTCTCCATCCTCTGACTGAACGTCATGCTGTCGAGAAACTGGGATGGCTACGTGCAGCTGTTCTCGGTGCCAATGACGGAACGCTGTCGACCGGCAGCCTCATCGTCGGCGTTGCCAGTTCTCATGCGACACACGGCAACATTCTCATCGCGGGACTGTCTGCGCTTGTCGCGGGAGCCCTGTCCATGGCGGCAGGCGAGTATGTCTCGGTCAGTTCCCAGGCGGATTCCGAACACGCCGACGTTGCCCGTGAAAAACAGGAGCTGGCAACGGATTGGGAGGGGGAAGTTGCCGAACTGGCTAGGATCTATCAAAAAAGAGGTCTGGATGAAGATCTCTCACGCAAGGTCGCCGTCTCTCTCATGAAACATGATGCGCTTGGCGCCCATGCAAGGGATGAACTGGGTCTGTCCGAGGCCACGGCGGCAAGACCCATACAGGCGGCATTCGCCTCGGCAACCGCCTTTTCATCTGGGGCATTGCTGCCCGTGCTGGCGGCGGTTCTGACCCCTCTGGCGTGGGTGTCCTGGGGCGTGTCCCTGACGTCCGTCGTGGTTCTCGCTGTTCTGGGCGTCGTTGGCGCGATTGCCGGCGGCGCGGCGCCTCTGCGCCCAGCACTGCGTGTGACGTTCTGGGGTATTGTTGCGATGATCGTCACGGGCGGAATCGGCCGTCTGTTCGGCGTGTGACACCGCGTTGCAAGCTCTGAACGGTGCATGTCCTCTATAGTCTTGACTTCATCCAATATATCTATAATCGTCGATTTATAGATACAGAATCTGCCCTCGCTGCCCTAAGCGCCCTGTCACAGTCCACTCGGCTGGAGATTTTCCGCCTGCTGGTGCGCCACGAACCGGACGGCCTGCCTGCGGGCGAGGTCGCGCGGTATCTTGATGTCCCGCAAAACACGATCTCGACCCATCTCGCCACCCTGACGCGCGCGGGCCTGCTGACCTCGCAGCGCCACAGTCGGCTGATCATCTATCGCGCCTGTCTGCCGCGCCTGCGGGACCTGATGCTTTTCCTTGTCAGGGACTGCTGTGCAGGCAGCCCGGAACTCTGCACGCCCCTGGTCGCGACCCTGTCCTCCTGCTGTCCGTCCCCGGAATCCTGCTCATGACCATCACGATCTACCACAACCCGGCCTGCGGCACGTCGCGCAATACGCTTGCCCTGATCCGCAACAGCGGCGAAGAACCCCGGATCATCGAATATCTGAAAACGCAGCCGAACCGGGCCGAACTGGTCGATCTGATCGCCCGTATGGGCGTTCCGGTACGCTCGGTCCTGCGAGAAAAGGGCACGCCCTTTCACGAACTCGGCCTGGATAATCCGACCCTGAGCGATGACGCGCTGATCGACGCCATGATGGCGCATCCGATCCTGATCAACAGGCCGATCGTCGCAACGTCGCCATTATGAAGATTTTAGTCGCCAACGCCTTGAAGACTACCGAAGACGCAGAAATATCGTCGCGCACTGCGTTGCGAATATCTGCCGGTATATGAAGCAACGCCCCGTCGATCTGGCATACGACCAGCGTGCCGGCCGGCCCGAAATTCATTCGCCAGGCCGGCCGGCACGCTGACGGCACGATCCCCTCCAAACGGGATCAACATGCCTTTGGTGAGCCGATCGAGCTGCATCTTCGACGCGTCCTTATATTTTTTTCGGGACGTAGGGAGCGCTGAAGGCGCTCCTTACACCTGCGCAGACCCCGTGAATCCCTTCGCCACCTCAGGATCGCCGCCGTCAGGCTCGTTCGTCGGCTTTATGTGATACCAGATCGCATAAAGCGCTGGCAGGAACATCAGGATCAGCCCGGTTCCGGCCGCCGTGCCGCCGATCAGCGTATAGGCCAGCGATCCCCAGAACACCGATTCCGTCAGCGGGATGAAGGCCAGCACCGCCGCCAGGGCCGTCAGGATAACCGGACGGGCACGCTGCACGGTCGCCTCGACCACCGAATGGAACGGATCGAGCCCCGCCGCCTGATTGACCTTGATCTGTCCGATCAGGATCAGCGTGTTGCGCATCAGGATGCCCGACAAGCCGATCAGCCCCAGGATCGCGTTGAAGCCGAACGGCTGATGGAAGATCAGCAGGGTCGGAACAGTTCCGATCAGCCCCAACGGCGCGGTCAGGAACACCATGAACATGCCGGAGATAGACCGGGTCCCCCTCGGCAATATGCAGATCGATCCCTCGCAGCACATCGCGGCCACCAAGCTGCTTGCGCACCTGTTCGATCGTGAGAACACTCATCGTGAAGCTCCTTGCGTTTGTACCGAGACAGGTCTTTCAAGAGGATTTGTGGAGGGCCTGACGCCGACCACAAAGGCTGAGACTCCAGACGCTTTTTTATCCGACTGGTAGCTGGAACTGTTTTTCTGCCGAAGAACAAAAACGAGAACCCGAAACAATGACGATGCGATATTCCATGTGATGATAAGAGACAGCACAAAACCAACCCATACAACCAGAAGCACTGCAGCCTGGGTTTGGTGGCCGCCCGTATACAGACTATAGCTAAAGAGGGCGAGTGTTCGTGTATCTGCGGCAGACAGGAGTTGAGGCACCGCCAGATTGCCGGTTACGAGTGTGCCGACGAGAAATGCGGCTGACTTGAGGGTAGGCAATAGCAACGGCATGGTGATACGAAACACTGTTTGTAAGCGGTCTCTACCCGCAATGAGAGATGCTTCTTCAAGATCTCGCGAAATCTGAACAAGTGCCCCATGAACAATCTGGACAGAACTTGTCAGGCTGCCTGCAGTCAATGCAGCCACCATCACCCATGTCGTACCGTAAAGACTACGCAGTCCTGGAACAGAGACATAAGCCCATAATGTCGCAATCACTCCGGCAACCCCTGGCAGACCAAGAGATAGAAGAGTGATCGTGCGCAAGATGCTACCCTGTCTGCCACCGATACGAACTGCCAGGTAAACAACCGCAAAAGCAGTGCCCGCAGAAGCAATGCCAGTCACGACAGCAATCAGTGTCGTTGTAATGAGTACTTGTGGCAGGATCGGGTTCGCCAGCACAGCAGCATAACCATCGAGAGACAACCGATCAAACCGACCTGGAAAACTCTGAAGTGATGCGATGACAATGGTGGCAAACGGGAAGATAACAGCCACTAGCCCAAAAAGAAGGACAACAGCAGTTCCCACCCAGCGCCAAGGGCCCAGACGTGCAATTTGTTTCGCCCCCGCCTTGCCGGTAACAACGGTAAAATCGCGATTTTGCAAAAGACGATGTTGGCCCCAGGCTGCAAGAAGCACCAAACCGATCAGGAATACCCCTAGCGTGCTTGAAAGTGCATAATCAGGCTTGGGTGCGGTAATCAGATCTGCGATCTTTCGGCCAATAATAGTGATGGAAGGGTCATATTTCCCCAATACAACGACACTTTCATACTGCTGAAGACCCCCGATCAGCCCGACAAGGATCACACTGGAAAGCACCGGGAGCAAAAGCGGCAGGGCAATGTTTATTTCCGAACGGAAGCGCGAGGCACCGCAAACCAGTGCTGCTTCTTGCAGGCGCCCATCGAAAGAACGGAAAGAGTCGATCAAAAACAGATAGACATGGGCGGCCGTGCAGATGGCTCCGACAAAAATTATACCCGCCCAGGATTCAGTTTCGAACAGCGCGGCATGGCTACCACTGACATGCCTCCATGCGATATTAAGCAGACCATTAAAACCATTTCCAAAAAGCCCGTATGAAATGGAATAAAACAGAACCGAGATATTCATCGAAATGACAACAAGTGTCGGAATTACCTGTTTAAGTGGGGCATCGGTGCGAGCATGAATGAACGCAAGCGCTATAGCCCCCGGAATTCCAAGTGCGGCCACCAGTGCAGAGAGTAATGCTGATTTCCAGAATAACCCGTTAGACAGAAGTGTCTGCCATAATCTGCGATAGCCATCGAAGGTCCAGTGTGCATTGCCACTGAGTGGAGACCCTGAATGGCATGAACCATAAAGGATCATCATCAATGGCCACAGAACGAGAATTCCAAGCAACAGATAAACAACAGCAAGCAGCATTTGAAAGCTGCTGTCATTTCTTCTGACAAGCAATCTTTGTCCTGAGTTTGCCATTTCACGACCCATCCTGCAAAGTATTATGGAAAACAGAGGCTGAGTATTTTATGTTATACCCAAGAGCATGATGTAATATTTCACGAGGCCGCACCTTTTTTGGATCGCAGCGACACGAAATTTTCTGGTCCGGACGGACCAGAACGGCTTCAAGGGCCTCTGAACTTGCCAGTGCATCGTGCAATGCGGGTTCAACAATTATATCAAGAACAACGCCGATACTCTTTGCTTCCTGCTGCCATTGGCTCTTTACAGACGCAGGTAGGATTTCTGGACTTACAAGTGTGAAGTGACTGTTTGTCTTTCCGTAAATAAGTTCTACGGACTGCTTGCCTACCGCCCCAGGGAAACGGTGTCCGGGTAACAGAATATCTTCGTAAACGAAGGGATCCCAGGCACGTTCATGATCATGCTGGCTATCGCGGTACAGGTTGATCGAGGACGCGTCATAACGTTCATCAAACTCTACGCCAATGGCATTGTGCCACCCCTTTTTCTGTTCCAAAAAGCGGGTAATGTTTGCTCTAGCCTGCTGGGCTGCCTCGCCATGATCGCAGTCATCTGGGATTGCCATACCCTTAATGTAGTCTGCTATCTCAGTGCGATAACGGCTTGCATTATAAGCATGCTGGGCGACCCGCAGGGCATGAGGACGGCGCTCCTGATCGTAAGAGTCTAAAAGGTCAGGACCTGCATATCCATTCAAGACTGCAGCTATCTTCCACCCAAAGTTTGCAACATCACCAATACCCTCAGCCAGATTTCCCCCTGGCGGACGTACATGCGCAGCATCCCCTGCCACAAAAACCCGACCGATCTGAAAACGATCAGCGATACGTGTGCCGACAAGGTAAGGACCTGCTGATTCAAATTCGACGGGAATATCAGATCCAATTGCATTCTTTGCATAGGCAACAAAATCTTCGGCCGAATGCTTGGAGCCGACAGGAAACGGGCCAACTGGAAACCCCCAGCGTACATCGTCAAACAGGCTAAAAAGATTCGTAAATCCTTTATTGTAAATGATATTGTTAGCGCGTGGCGGAGTGCCTAGAGTTTCAAAAACATGGGGAACCTTCACAGCGACATTATAAAATTTTTCTGTCGAGTTAATTCCAGAACGAGTAATGCCCGCACTGCGACGCACTGAGCTTGTCGAGCCATCCGCCGCTACCACAAAATCTGCTGCGACCTGATATTCAACACCCGTAGCCAGATCCCGGATACGGACGACTGCTCCACCCGAGGTGTTTTCATCTACACCGACGGCCTCATAACCTCCGGCAATAACGGCTCCTTGGCGGACTGCTTCCTCTGCCAGCACACTACGCAAGACATATTGTGGCCGACCAAGCCGTTGAGCCATTGAGAAGATAGTTTCATCACTATCCAACTCAGATGATGAGGTCGTAGAAGCCACCAAATCATGCCCGACGAGAGATGTCCGAACAACCGGAGGGCCAACCCACTCTGGCGGTACAGTCCAGCGTTTTGTCAATTCCTCCCACACACCCCAACGATGCAAATGCTCGACAAGCCTTCGGTTAAAGCTCCGGGCACGGACGTGATCATGCGCAATTTCTGTCTCCCGTTCGATCAGGAATACCCCAACCCCACGTAGAGAGAGTTCAAGGGCAAGAGCAAGCCCCACAGGTCCACCCCCCACAACCAGCACTGGACTATGTTGCGGTAGCCTGAGATGCGGCAGCTCTGTTATTGCCGCATTACCCGGTACAGTTGCACCGGGAACCGGCCTGCGGTGCAAGGGCGTGCTCACGCATTAGCCTCCGCAATCGCACGGGGATGATCAACCAGGGCAGGATTACGTGCTGCCTCTACATCCACCTGCGTAGTCCGTTCGCGTAGTGTCCGGACTAGAGCGCGGCGCAGTTCCTGCGTGGATGGGTCAAGCAGTTCCTCACCATCTTTTCCGTAAAGTTCGCTCAGTCCGCCAAGCGTAATTGCTGAAACACCCAGTCGATAATGGTCTGTCAAATAATCGGCGACAGAATCAGGGGTGCCTACCAAGCTAGGTCCATGCCCCGTCAGGGCAGACAGTCTTGTATACAGTGCCCGCTCAGGTCGGAATTGACCTTCTTCACGGCTATCAGCCGCCAATTCAAACGCTTTTGCATCACCATAAGAGAAAGGTCTGAAGGAAGGATCCTCTTGTTGGCGCAAACGGATGTAGTTAGCAACAAAGTCTGCCGTTTCTCGGGCTAAATCCCATGCCGCCTCATCGGTTTTAGCCAGAATGACGTTATACCCCCCTGCCCACCCCGCAATTGTGCGACCCAGGCCTCTGGCCGCCAGCCGTGCCCGTTCCAGTTCAGTCCCAATTTGCTCTAATCCCAGAGCGCGATAGGCCCAAAGATCAGCGTGGGCCATTGCAAAAGCAAACCCTTCAGGAGAACTACCAGCAGCTTGAAACACTGGTCGAGGCCTTTGAATGGGATGCACGGAGGAACGTGCGCCCCGCACTCGATAAAACTCCCCTTCGTAATCAAATTGCTCGACAGCCCTCAATTCTTGCTCGAAGAGGGAAACATATTCAGCCGACCGTCTCCGGCTTCTCTGATTTCCAGTCTCTCTTTCATGGCGAGCCGCCTCGGTTCGATTATCCGACGAGGTTCCCTGTCTTCAGGAGGCGGCCGAAAATCATAAAGCCTGCGGGCGCAAGGCCGTCCGATGGCTACCAGCGGATCGATACCCTTTCCTGTAATTCCCGCACCGCCTGGCCGCTGGCGTAACCCGTGTCGGCGAGTACCGTTTTTGGGAGACCGATCGTGTCTTCCATCGACAGCACCGTGTCGGCAAAGAATGGCGCGTCTGCTGATGTGGCGACAACGCCGGTTGTCACGATCAACTGGCTGCCTTCGGCGCAGACCACGGCCTGGGCATTGTAAGCCTGCCCGAATTCATGGGCGTCCGAGCGCCGCATGAGGCGGCTTTCGGGATCGGTCAGACTGATCTGTCTCTCGAGTGCTGGTTCCTCATCGGGCGATTGGGGCGCCCGGTCGCGCCGCCTCGGCCTGTGCCGCATCGACTTCCAGTCGGGCGCACGCCTCATCCAGCTTCGCTTTCAACGTCTCCCGGCGGGCAAGTTCTTCGGGCAATGCCTGCGGATCATCGCGTCACTCTACAGCCTCTCCGCTTCAGGGCGTACCCCAACCCGACAGCCTGCTAGACAAGGCCTACGGCGCGTCGTCAGTTAAGCAGAATAATGATTGAGGCGAACTGAACGGCTGCGACGAAAGTTGATTTCAGTTTATCGTAGCGCGTTACGATGGCGCGGAACTGCTTGAGTTTATTAAAGAACCGCTCGACAAGGTTCCGTTCACTGTAAAGAGCGAAGTCGGTTTCCCGCTGCATCGTTCTATTGCGTCAGCCCTGCGCCCACTGCATATAAAAGCCAAGACCCGTCTTCACGCCCAGCATTTCGATCACCACCAGCATGATGAACGACGCACCCAGCCCCATGAACAAACCGACGAAAATCTGCGGCAGGGTGGCAGGCAGCGCCACATGGAAGACCAGAAATCGCTCCTTCGCGCCCATAGTGCCGGCTACGTCATGAAAGGCCGGATCCACGACGGAGGCGATCCAGCTTGACGGAATCATCACGAAATCCAGCGGCAGAAGCGCGATCGGAGACAGAGGGCCGATCATACGCAGGACGGGATGCGCCCAGTAACGGAACCGCAATGACCGCCCGAGTCCGATCCCGGTGGTGATGCCGATAAGTGATCCCAGACCGTAGCGTGAGCGGTGGCAGCACGTCTCCTGCTTTGACTACAGATGCGGATGACGTCATGAGAAACCTCGTTGCAGATATCAGGACAACCCGATCCTGCCGCGAAAACTTCCCTGTCTCATAAAGAGTTCTTGTCATCCGTTCCTTGAACATTATTCAAGCTTCCGCGGCGGCGGCCAGAAGGTCGCCTATATCGTTCGCGGCGTCTCCGAGATGATTGCGCCGCACGAGGATGGTCTCGATCTCGGGGACCGCCGGAAGGGCGTCGCTCGTGATCGTGGGCAAGCCTTCAGCGGTGGCGAACCTGCGTGTGCGGCAACTCACTCCCAGTCCGCCGCGCACTCCGGCCCGCATGGCGGGCAGGTTGGGTGTTTCCAGCACCAGCCGGTAATCACGCCGTTCCTGTGTCAGCGCACGCAGGGCGGCGTCACGAAAACGGCAGGGTGGCTCAAGCAGAACGAGGGGCACTTCGGATAGTTCGGCGATGGCCGGATCGCCGATCCATGTCATGCGGTCCTGCCCGACGACTTTCCATGACGCGCCGGGACGGTCTCCGTGTTGCCCGAGGCACAGTACCAGATCGAGTCTCGATCGGTCGAACATCTCCAGAAGCTCCGCCGATCCGCCGATCTGGATCACAAGGCGGGAGCGGGGATGTGCGAGACGAAACTGTCCCAGCACGTCGGGAAGAAGCGTGTCGGCAAAATCCTGCACCATGCCGACAGTAATGGGTTCCGGCTCCGAATCCTGACCGAGCGTGCGCATGATCCGGTCATTGAGAGCGAGGAGCTGGCGTGCGTAGCCGACCAGTTCCTCGCCGATGGGCGTGAGGATCAGACGGCGTCCATCGCGACGGAAAAGCTTCTGCTGGAGCACGTCTTCCAGACGCTTCATCTGCAAGCTGAGCGCGGACTGTGTCAGGAAAATCGTCTCGGTCGCCTGCGCCATGGAGCCAGCCTCCACGATCGCCACGAATGACCGCAGAAGCTCGCTCGGAACATTCCGCGCCATACGCTGGGGCAGGCGAACGTCCAGATGAGCGTCGGTGGGTGGGCCAGAATAAGGCCGGATGGACTGGGACATGGTGGGCTCCGCTCTCGATCTCCGTTTAATGGCCGGCTCGGTCACATTGCGACGGGCGAGTGTGCACTGAGTATTCTTTGCTTGCTTTTTGTCAATTTTCAAGGTTAATTTTAAAAATAACTATATTAAATAGTTACTTATGAGCTGGAGGACACGAGCTCTGAGAAGTTGGAAGCCTATTCTTCCGAACACAGTGCGTTTGAGCATTTTCAATCGGTTGATCTGTCCCTCAACCGGGCTGTTTGTCCATGGTGTGACGAGATACGTTTCAATGGCAGCCGCATCCCGTTCAAACGCGGGAATCAAACGCGACAGTAGCGTCATCTTTCCTTTTTCCAACAGAGCCTTCAGATCGCGTTCCATGTTGGAATCCCTCTTTTTAAAAAGCAGGGTCTGCATTTTCCTGAGCCAGCAAAGCGTGGCGAAAAGGTACGGTTCTGCCTCGCCGTCAATAGCAAAGCTCGCCCTACTCTCCCGATTGGTCAGCCAGACTGCTGCCCGCGCAAGCATGTCATCGCCGAAATCCTCCTGCAGGCGGGTATATCTGGCTGCGATGTTGAAACCTGCGGCACCCTCCAGCTGCTGACTTTTCCAGATGGAAGGACAAAAATGCCTTGTCCCCGGCATGTTGTCCCGCACGCGCCACTTTTTAATATTGGTGGCCTGGTCCTGGCTTGCAGTAACAACCAGCTCGTCATTCAACGCGGAGACATAGTTGCCACCGACCGCCGCTTCAGTTTCCAGTTCATGTCCCGTCAGAAACTCATAGAGGAAGGCGGCGCGGCGTGCGTATTGCCCGGTCGGTTCCCGCTCTATCCAGTCTCGCACGAAATCAGGTCCCGACACTTCGAATACCCGTTCCAGCAGTTCGAGGTTGGTTGGCTCATAACGTAAATGGAACTGAAGATGTCCAGCCGAGCTCTCAACGGGGCGCATACTTTCCGAGTAAACTTCATGGCTCTCAAAACCATAAAGATACACACGACACGCCTCATCTATAGGAGAGCGCTGCCTGCGAACCTTAAGCTGGCAGGCTTTCAAAGGGATCAAGGGTTGTGACACCTGTTCCCTGGAAATGTCGTAGGTTGCGGGTTAGCACGACATAGCCCTTCATTATCGCTGTCGCCGCGATCGACAGGTCGGCCATTTCGGGCATGCGGCCTGCCTGACGTACCGCCTGTGTCATACGTCCCAATTCGCGTGCTGCCTGAAGATCCAGCGGCAGCACTCGGTGCTGATAGAGATGGAGAAGCGTCTCAAGCCATTCAGAAAGTCGTTGTGCCTTCTTCAGGCTGCCGTTGTCCCGTAATTTGGCAATACCAGCGTCAATCTCCGCAATTGTAATGACAGAAATGAACAGCTTGTCACTGTTCCTGTCCATCCATTCAACGAGACCTGTCTCTATCCGGGCCTTGGTTGGTGCGCCCGCAGACAGGACGTTTGTATCGACGAGATACACTCAGAATTCCACTTCCCGGAGACCACTCTCAACTCTTTCCGGGAAGTCAGCTTCATCCAGGGGAGCACTCATCAGCAAACGGCCAAATGAGGGCACGCGGGAAAGTCTCTCCCACTCCGCATAACTCAGGATAACAGCCGTTGGTTTACCGTGCCGCGTAATGATGGCCGGCTCCCCCGCGCAGGCGTGATCGACAACCGCAGACAGGGTAGCCTTGGCATCGCGTAGCTGAATTTCATGCATGATCGCCCCCACTGAAACTACTGTAGTCATAGTATGAATGTGACCTCGTTGCAAGAGAATGCGCCTGATCCGAGACCACCCGAAGTTCCAATCCATTCATTCAGAACGTATCCCGGAAGCATCATTCCTTAAAGAACGCGGCATCACGATCAACGCTCTCATCCCTGGCGATTTCCGACGCTGGTATGGAAATGCAGAGCACTTGGTTAACTGGGAGAATGATGGAGTAGACATCCGAAATTTCTTAGATGAAAAAGGTTATATTCGCTCTCTCGCCCAGAATACAGAATATTATTTTAATAAATGCATAACTTTGACTTTTATTATATCTTCGAATTTTGGTGTAAGAATGACACCAAAAGGATATATACTTTATGTATCTGGAAGTTCTACTTTTATCATTCAAAGTTATACTGAAAAACTTACTGCTTTTTAGGGCGTAATGTCGCATGGGGTTATCTAAAACTAATGAATCCAACACTCAACTTCCAAGTTGGAAATATTGCTTCGTTGCCAGTCGATCCAAAGATTTTGAACAGTATTGATGGGAATGTAGCAGAAAGTCTGGTTGGCTCATAACGTAAACGGAACTGAAGATGTCCAGCCGAGCTCTCAACGGGGCGCATACTTTCCGGGTAAACTTCATGGCTCTCAAAACCATGATGCCGACTCTCCCGGCGCGAACCGGTCGTGCTGGTCACGGGAAAGCCGCAGCAGGGATCCCTACCCTCAATGAACGCATTCCATGCCCGCACAGTCAGCGCGCAAATCTCACTCGGCAGCATGCGTGTCCGTGAAATCGCCGCATGCTTCCCAGTCACCGGACGCTGATCTCGCGGGCGATCTGCGGCGCACGAAACGCCCAGTGCCGTGAACGCGGATCCCGGATGATCACATCCCTGCCGGTTTTCGTGTTCCGGACGACAGATGCGAAATTGATGACATTCGATGCCATTGGAGCGTCTTTCAGGTTGAGCACTGGCCGGTGCGGTGCGGCGCTTCGTCGCGAAGACGGTTCGCCAGCAACCAGGCTAGTTCACCTTTATCGCGCTGATCGTCATCTCGCTGTTGCTGGATGAGGCAGGGTATGTCCCAGACCGGCGCCAATGAAGAAAAGGGGCGTGACTTCCCCGCCCTTGAAGCCGGTCGACAGGGCGGCAACCGTGAAGACAAGCTTCCACAGCCAACTCCACGTATAATCACCCGGATGGAAGAAATTGAGAATTGAGGCACCATCAGGCGTGGCCGCCACCACACCAAGACCGAGATAGTCCCGTGATCCGGCGATGAAGACGAGCGCGATGGTCAGTACGCCGCCAATGGCGGGACGCAGCCAGGCAACAGGGCAAATCCTGCGGGAAACGGGGGTAAGGCGGTGTACGGACTCCGCGAATAGCAGGCTGGTCAGGCCAAAGCAGACGGCTGCCACACCGACCTTCAACAGCAACAGCGGATCCGTATGAAAGATCTGGCCGGAAAGATCAGGATAGCCGGCAAACCCGATCTTGTAAGGGACGTGATGAATACCCCAGGCATGACATACCATATCCGCGAGGATTGAGGCCGCCGCGACCGGAACAAGGGCACGGTAGTCAATACGGCCGATACTCAGTACTTCCATGGCGAACACGGCACCCGCGACGGGTGTTCCAAAGACCGCGCCAAATCCTGCCGCGATCCCGGCCATCAGGATGATGCGGACCCCGTTGTCGTCCAGACGGAACAGGCGGGCGAACCCGGATGCGATACTGCCGCCGATCTGAACGGCTGTTCCTTCGCGGCCCACCGAGGCCCCGAACAGATGGCTGATGACGGTGGCGATCAGGACAAGGGGCGCCATGCGCAGTGGCACACCGCCACCCGGTTCATGGATCTGGTCGACGATCAGATTGTTGCCCCCTTCGGCGGAACGCCCGAACCAGTGATACGCCAGCCCGACAGCTACACCTGCCAGAGGCAGGAACCACAGCAGGCCGGGATGGGCGAAGCGATAGTCGGTGACATGATCGAGCGCCCAGAGGAAGACGGCGCATAACGTACCGACACAGGCCGCCATGGGCAGCAAAAGCCCACTCCAGCGCAGAACCGTCAGACTATTGGCTACAATAGAATTTTGGAAAAACGGAAAACGACCCATGACTCTGAACACACTCCTCCCTCACATGCCACTATGGCGAGGTAGGAGTCATCAGCCCTTCGGGCGGTTCGACTTCTTTAGAAGTCAGGCAGAGTCCATTGCCGTTAAGCGATACTACGACTTATCTGTTGCCTCATGTCAATGATAAGTCTGTCAGTGGAAAAGAAATTTTGATAGCTTGACGAATAGGCCCAGACATTCCGCTTCCGCCTCATCTCGGTCATGAGAACTGGTTTCGCGTTTTCCAGAAACTGGACGTAGCGACGATCCTATTTGCACATCGCGCCTTGAAGCCTGTCCATCAGATCGACCGCATTCTGAACGGTATCCGGAAAAACCGCGGCCTCGAGCGCTTCCTCGACCCGCATCATCGCTGCATTCGCGGCCTCCGCCTTGGCATATCCATCAGACGTCAGACGTGCGAGCTGGCGACGACCGTGACGACTATCCTGCCGACGCTCTACCAGCCCCGATCCTTCCAGTTTCGCCAGAACGCCCAGCATCGATTGCGGAGTGACGAAAGCCCGCTCCGCCAGATCCGCATTGGTCTGATCCGGTCTCACATTCAGCTCGGCGAGCGCCGCATATTGGGCGGGACTGAGCCCCAATGGCCGCAGCACCTCTTCCATGCTCCGGTGTAGAGCATGCTGCGCAAGCTTAAGTCGATACCCCAGCAGCGGAATCATGTCTTTGGTCATTGAAATATAAGGCGCCTTATATTATATTAGCCTCCTGATACTATCATCCCATGCCACGGAGGCAATCATGCCCAGACTGACCGGCCCGGATTTCATCGCCATCCAGACAGAAGACCTGCAAGCAGCCAGAGCCTTCTATGGAGACAGGCTGGGCCTGCCTGTGCTGCAGGAAACGCCCCAGACGATCGTTTTCGACAGCAAGCCCGCTCCCTTCGCGGTCAGAAAGCCGCTGGTCGATCTGGAAGCTGTCCAGGGAAAACTCGGCTGGGGCATCGCTCTGTGGTTCGGCTGCGATGACGCCGATGCACTGCATGAGGAATTGAAGGCGGCAGGGACGAAGATTGCCTTTCCGCCGAAGGACGGCCCCTTCGGGCGGTATTTCGCGTTTCGCGATCCGTTCGGCTACACGATCACGGCGCACACGATATGACGACACACTACTGGATCGGCGTCGCGAGCCGTGATCACGTCAAAGCGGCCGAGAATGGCGGGTTTTGCCAATTCTGCCATGGCCGGGATGCTCCTGCCCGCCAGCTCTCGGAAGGCGATGGCCTCGTCTATTATTCGCCGCGCGAACGCATGGGGGATGGCGCACCTCTTCGCGCCTTCACCGCGATCGGAAGGGTGCGGCCGGGCAAAGCCTATCTTGCGGATCAGTCTGAAGGTTTCACCCCCTGGCGCCGCGACGTCGCCTACCAGCACGCGATCGACATAGGTTTGGAAGCTGCGGCCGTTGATCGGACCATCCAGTACCATGGGCGCTACGATGCCGGTCAGCCGTAACCCGGCGATGAACGTCGTGGTTTTCCAATGTCCATGCGGCACAGCGGAGCGCAGTCTCTGGCCACGTAAACACCGTCCGTAGCGCCGAGCCATATTGGTGGAAGCCCAGCTTTCATCAATGAAGACCAACCGCGCCGGGTCGAGATCGGGCTGGGCATCGAACCACTCCTGTCGTCGTGTCAGGATGTCCGGTCGCTCCTGTTCCGCCGCGTGAGCGGTCTTTTTTCCATGTGATCTTATGACGCGTGAAGAAACGCCACAGTGTGCTGATTGCGAAGTGATGCCCGTCCTCAGCCAGTCGGGCACGGATTTCGGACAGGGTCAGATCGTCCTTCTCCGCAATCAGCACGGGAATACGCTCTGCCTGCGCCTCAATCCGGTGAGACAGACGATCCCCGCCACGCAGTCTGGCGGCAGGACTGCCGATCGTGTCTGCAAGAGCGCACCAGCGAACCGCACTTGCCGGACTGACGCCAAACCGTTCAGCCGCCTGACGGCGTGAAAGACCATTCGATACAGCCGCAACAACACGCTCGCGGAGATCCAGAGACAATGTGCGTGATGACATCCATAACCGGCCTCCCATCCCGGCGATCACCTTGAATCAGATCACCACCATTTTGGGAATCCCCAACGATTCAATCAGGGCAGAAAATGCTCTAGTGAACCCATCAACGACTTGGCTGCGTCCGCAGGGAATGGAGGCACGATTGCGTTCAGATCCGTATCCCCTGTACAGGTGTTCGAATTCCACGACACTGCCGTGGCACACGGGGGCACGTCGATTGAGGGGGCACCGGGACCGCGCAGTAGCAACATGAGGCTCGTCAACCTGACCTACGTCCGCGATCCCGACGGCAACAAACTTTGCGCCATTTACCGCAACTAGCTGCCAGTCTGCTCATGCGGTTTTCCGTTCCGTAGGCGGACGGCCACCTACCCCCCATTGCTGACCTTCTGCCTTCCCCCCCGTTGCCACCTTTCCAGTCTTCTTTAGTTATCGCCTCAAACCAGCCCGTAGCGCTCCAGCAGATCGTCAATCTCCGTTCCATGCGTCAGGTGCCTGATCAGCCCCGACGCCGGTACCTTCTCTCCGTCCCGCAGTTCCGCTGCCGCCTGTAGCAGCATCCGGACATCGAAAATGCCGTCTGACACTTCCGGCACAGCCCGCCTGACGCCGCACAGCGTATAGACCGCCTCCATCGCCGTGCGGACGGAATATTCCGTGGTGAAGACCGTATCACGCGGCGTCTCGGCGAACTGCCCGAGGAAGGCGAGATTGACACTCCCGTGCGGCACCACGTTCGGCCTGTCCGCCGGTGCACGCGGCATGAACTGCGCCGTGATGAACGGCATCATGCACGGATGCGTCGTCGCCCCTGTTGCTGCCATATCGTCGATCTGGTCCACCGGCACGCCCATATGGAACAGCCACTCACGGGTGATTTCCCCCCCTGTGCAATCCTGCATGGGCTTTTTCACATAATCGCCAGGCACGTCACTGAACAGACCATAGAGCCAGGCCACCATCTGCCCTTCGGGCTGCCCCTTGAAATGGGGCTGACGGCTGACCACCCAGCTCATCAGCCAGGATGAATCCGCGATCGTGACCGGACCACCCGTGATAATCTTCCCCGAGAACGGATCACGCCCCGTAACCCGCTTTACGAGCTCCGGTATCCGCGCATCCCGGGTCGTAACGGTTGCCGACAGCCAGCGGGATTTTGTTGTATCGCCACAGAAAACATCAGGATGCCCGAATGCGGCATCCTGTGCTGCGATATTGCGCCAGAGCTGCCAGACACTCCCCTCTTTGATAACCGTGTCAATCGGCGCTGGTGTATGGTGATCGCCCCAGCGTGAATTCTCCACCATGGAACCGTTGGTCACGAACACCAGCTCCGCCGGACCCAGGTCAACACCGGCGGACGCGCCATTTTCCAGCCAGTCGAGATGGGTCGCAACTTTCTTTCCGCCAGAAACATCAACGGTAACATTCGTCACCTTCACGCCATGACGGAACACGACCCCCTGATCGGCAAGCCATGTGGCCAGTGGTCGGCTGAGGGATTCCTGCTGGTTGTATCTGGAGGGTTCTAAAAACCTCTTGGTATTGAGGCCTACGCTGTGATTCCATTTTTCTGGTTCTGGTTGGAGGAATGGCGCTATGAAACAGGCGGGATTTTTTGACGTTGAAGAGCGGCTTGCTCGGTTAAGCGGTCTTGGCGACCAGCTTGAAGCGTTTTCCCGGACTGTGGATTTTGAGGTGTTCCGCCCGGAACTGGACAAGGCACTGGCCTATTCAGACGGGAGCAAAGGCGGGCGTCCACCGTTTGATCCGGTGCTGATGTTCAAGATCCTGGTGATCCAGACACTCAACAATCTGTCCGATGAACGGACGGAATACCTGATCAACGACCGTCTCTCCTTCATGCGCTTTTTAGGTCTGGGGCTGTCGGACCGTGTACCTGATGCCAGAACGGTATGGCTGTTTCGAGAGCGTCTGACCCAGGCTGGTGCGATTGGTGGTCTGTTCAATCGCTTTGACGCAACCCTGCGTAACGCTGGTTATCTGCCGATGTCAGGCCAGATCCTGGATGCCACGCTGGTAGCGGCTCCGAAGCAGCGCAATACCAATGCGGAGAAGGCGGATCTGCGTGAAGGACGGATCCCTCAGGACTGGCAGGACAAGCCGTCAAAGCTGTCCCACAAGGACAGGCATGCGCGCTGGACCCTGAAGTTCACGAAAGCGAAGCGACAGGAGGACGGGAGTATCCCTGCAACAGATCTGGCCATCCCGTTCTTTGGCTATAAATCGCACATCTCCATCGACCGGAAATTTCGGCTGATCCGCAAATGGAAGACGACAGATGCCGCCGCCAGTGATGGCGCGCGATTGAGGGAGGGCCTGCTTGATAAAAGCAATACAGCTTCAACGGTCTGGGCAGACACAGCCTACCGCTCAAAAGCCAATGAGGACTTCATGGAAAAGCAGGGCTTTGTCTCGAAGGTTCACAGGAAAAAGCCGCATCTCAAGCCTATGCCACGCCATATCCAGAGATCCAACGCAGGAAAGTCCGTTATCCGGTCGCGTGTCGAGCATGTCTTTGCCGATCAGAAATCACAGACGGGGCTGTTCGTCCGAACCGTAGGCATAACGCGGGCCACCATGAGGGTCGGGCTGGCCAATATCGTCTATAATATGCGCCGCTTTCTCCTCTTGGAGCGGATTAACGCCGCCGCGTAGCAATCCAGAGCAGGAAACCATCGCTCTGCTCAAAACCCAGAGTAAAAGTTAGACCAGGGAAGCAGCAGTCAACACGCTAAAAACCTGAAATCAGGCACAAGAGAAGTCAATCAAAGGTTTTTCGAACCCTCCATCTGGTGAACTTCAGCGTATGCAGATCCTTCAGTCCGAGAATCTGATGCACGAACCGCGCGAGGTAGCGCTTCATCTCAATAGCGCTGTGCCAGGTCTCGAAAGCGAACATCGACCGCCAGAACAGCCAGAAGTTCGACGCCATGAAATCGCCGGACAGCACATCCGCGATCGTCTTCCCCGCCAGCTCATCCTCATCGGTCAGAATGAGGGCAATGATCTCGCGCCGCGCCTTTCCCGTGAGTGTCAGCCTGTCACGATCGGCGAGGGGCTGCCCACGGTTGCACATGGCGCGGACCGGATTTGTGGACGGATCGGCCTGATTGACCTGCCAGACTTCATCCAGCACCGATGCATCGGGAATTTCCAGAGAGGGAATGGAACGGTACAGATCCCACAGACACTGGAACTGCTCTTCCATTTCCCGACCGCCACGGATCAGCCAGCCGGTCTTTGCATTCCCCGCTCCGTCCAGCGCGCCACCGTCGTTGTCCGAGGCCTCAAGAATGGTGATGGCTGAGGGCGCCATGCCCGCATCCCGGATGAGGAACGCCGCCACCGCCATGCCCGCCAGTCCTCCGCCCACGATCCACGCTGACCGTCCTGCCATATCCTGTGGCGCAGGGGGCTGGACAAAAGCCTCATAATTGCTGTGGGCATATCTCATGGCGCGTGTCCTTTTCCGGAAAAGGGCCGATGGCGGGTGGCATTGCTATTCATACGACCCCCAATGACCCGATCTGTCCTTGCGATGTATCAAGTGCCGTGAACAGGAATGCCTCTCCCCGCAAGAGGGGACCGGCGCCGGTTTATGCTCCGCCACAGGCTCCTGCGACAGCGCGCCCGGCAGGGAAAGGCAGGCCAGAAGCCCTGCCAGAACCAGAAGAAACAGGCCGGACCACCAGCCATACAGAAAGGCGCCGGCCACGCCGCCCAGCGTGAAGGACAGCACGATGGCGGCATGCAGCCCCAGGCGTTCACGCGTAACGGTCCGTCGGGCCGGGTCAACCGGATGGAAGAAGCCCTCCAGCCAGTCCGCCAGTTCCAACCCCACATCGGTGAGCATCCCTGTCATATGGGTGGTGCGGACACGCGCCCCGGAAATGCGTGTGACCGTGGCGTTCTGGAGCCCCATGAGGAAACTCAGCCCGTAGGCCAGCACCGGATCCCGTGGCTGGGCCGAAAACAGAAAATCCACAGCCCCCAGAAGCCCAAGCAGGCAGGCTTCCAGCAGAATGCTCCGTGCGTAGATCGAGGGCAGATTGTGGCGACGGCCCGCATTGACCAGCAGCGCGGACAGCACGGCTCCTGTGACAAAGGCCAGTATCAGACCACAGCAGGACAGGACCAGTTCCATACGCCCTTCATGCAGGCCACTCGCCAGTGCGGAGACATTGCCGGTCATATTGGCCGAATAATAGCCTACGGCCAGAAACCCGGCAGCGTTCACTGCACCGGCGATGGCCGCCAGCGTACAGCCCAGACGCCTGTCGATGCTGGCGTTGCGCTCCGCCCCCTCGTGAACAAGCACCTGAGCCTCCCATCGTGACTGACCGCATGATGAGACTCCGTGTTCATCGGTTTCCCCTGACAGCGATCTTTTTTATCGGCGGAATAGTAACAGCCGCCCTCTTTCGACAAAGCTTCCTGTTTTCAATTTCTTATAACGATATCTTACCGGATTACGAATTGCCACAAATGTGGCGCGATACGCTCTCCAGATAGATGAATCTTGACTCCCCACGCCAATAAAGAACACATAGAGAACATATAATCAGGAAACCCACCAGGACGAATGGATACTGAGTCGTGACATGACTGCCAAACCCCAGAAAAAACCCGGTCTGGAGACGCTGCGGGCTGCGATCAGCCGTCTCGAAGGGCACAGCGACCGGCGCCGTACGGTGCTGCCCTTCCCGTAACGCTCGGGCGCAAGAATGCACTGTTCGCAGGCAATGAAGGCGGGGCTGGTCGCTGGGCGATTGGTACTCGTGGACGAAGCGGGGTGGACAATCGGCTGTTTGTCGATGCCATCCTATGGATGGCCGGCAATGCGGCAAAATGGCGCGATCTGCCGGAGGCTTTCGGCAAATGGACCGGGGTTCATGCGCGCTTCCGTCGGTGGTCGCACGCAGGGGTATGGGAGAGGCTTTTCCATGCCCAGGCCGACACGCCGGACTTTGAATACGTCCTGATCGACAGCACCATTTCGAAGGTCCACGCCGATGCGACCGGCGCAAAAGGGGGGCTGAAGCTGCCGCCATTGGTCGCTCACGCGGTGGGTTGACGACCAAACTTCATGCCGCCGTCGATGCCATCGGCTTGCCAATCCGTATCCATCCGACGCCAGGCCAATATGGCGACCGTCCGCAGGCCGAAGCCTTGCTGAACGGCTTGACGGGCATCAGCCACGTCATTGCCGATGCCGCCTATGACGCCGATCCTCTCCGGGCGTTCATCATCAACGACCTCGGTGCAACGCCTCAGATCAAGGCCAATCTTAGTCGCGCCACGACGCCGCCGATCGACTGGCGGCTCTACAAGGAACGCCATCAGGTCAAATGCTTCTTCAATAAACTCAAACGCTTCCGGAGAATCGCGTTGCGATGCGAAAAGACAGTCATCGCCTTCATGGGCTTCGTTCATCTCGCCTGCGCCATGATCTGGTTACGTTAAATGCAGACAGCGCCAAGTGTAGTCCGCATTCTCGCGGCGGCAATCCGCTCCTCTTCACTAAAATCATTCTGTTCAGTATGCGGATCGTCAACTCGACAGCAGTCATAATTTTGAAACAACTGTGGACGAGTCATCCGCTCGTCCCCCAGCCAGTACAGATCATTCCTCTTCAGTCTTCTTATAAAGTCTGAATTAACATCCTATCCACAAACAAATGGGACTTGAGCCTAAAATGAACTGGAAAATGTTGCCATCATGGTAAACCCGTATCCCAGATAATATGTTGGAGATGATCCTTTAACTACATAACTATTTTTGCTAATAACATCATGTGAATTTGATGTAACGGACGCAGGACCGGCAAGATGGTGAAGGTCGCTAATATTTAAAAAATTCAACTTTATCTTAGGCGATTTCATATATGAAAATGACGGCAAATTCGCTCCCACTGCAATGTCTCCACGTAGTTGTGAAGGCATGCGCTCATCGTTTATGAAAGTTGTATACTGTTTGCCGGTATACCGAAGATCAAAATTACCAAAAAACAACCCGTCGTTATAAGATAGCCCAAATGACGCTTGATATGCTGGTGTCTGTGTCGCGTATTTTCCTTTGGTGTTTAATGCGACAGACTCGCAGGATCCTGTGTTGTTACATCCCTGAGTTAAGAAATCGCTGTCATTTATGGCGTGAACAAATTCAAAGTTCGCATAAGGGCTAAAATGCCAAAATGGACGAGTTCCCACTTCAACGTCGACACCACGTGTTGTTTGAGATCCGACATTAATAGTTGAACTGATCAAATCTCCATTGTAATTTTCAAGCGTCGATACCTGCCTATTCTTAAAATCATAATTAAATAACGTCGCAGATGCATGAAGTAGGTTTGATTGATAACGGTATCCCAATTCTTCCTTAATTGCGTACTCAGGACGTTCATTAGTTGTACCCTTTTGAGAAACATCTCCGGTTGAAAGACTGTAAGAATTAAAAAAACTCTGTCCCAACGGGGCTCGCATGCCCGTACTCACATTAAAGAAAATTTGATTCTGTCTGTTGAACTTATAAAGTGCAGAAAATTCTGGCAATGGTTCTGTAATGTTTTGGCCTACTGCATATTGTGAACCTGGCAGATGGTTCGCCCCGAAACGGTCAAGCATGATAACTTTAATTCCTACATTAATTGTAAGTTTCTTGTTTAGAAATGTAATTTTATCCCCGGCGAATAATGAATTTGCTTGAGTAATCAAATTCCAGTCCAATGCCCGAAGTTGAATGTCATTATTGTATCGCAACGCAAATCGAGAAGCTTTCCAAATATTTACGGGTTCGCCCGTTTGTCCTAGAGGTACCATATCAACATAATTGGTATTATCATCGTATTCATACCAATCACCAAATACAAAATCATGATTGTGCCATGAGTAGTTAATTTTTGCCGTGATTCCCGCACGAGAATCAAGGAACACATATCGCGATGCTGCCGGTGCAGAACCAGTAGCATCAGTAAATGGTATTGCTCCAGGACCATCCATATATGTAGTACCGTAATACGAACCAGACGGATTAACGGTGCTACCGTAAGTCACATTACCCCATCCTCTCCAGACGTAGGGAAGAACATTGAGTTTCAGATGATCTGTCAAAGTAAAACTTGAAGGAAGCGCAGCGTTAACATCCATCCATTCATTACGTTGATTTTTCCAATATGACGCATTATTCGCTGCACTTCCTGATGGATTGAACGTCGCTCCATAATAATTTGAATTTCCTTTTTGCTTCCAGTCTGTCATCGTCGGATTATAATATTGAGCTAGGTCTGCATCAGACCATGAAAATATTGCAGAAATACGATTGCCATCACCCCACTCCTTTAGGGCTTTTGCATCGATATGCTTTCTATGATCAATCCCAGGGCCATTCCAGTGATGGTCAAGGAAATTAGAAAAAGATACCCATGCCCGGATACCTGATTGACCTATCTCTCCAGTCTGAATTCGGCCAAATTCTTTTTGAGCATTGTATTTGCCGACCATATATTCAGCATAGCCACCTGCTTTTTTAGAAGGATCAATAGTTGTATAGGATAACACACCACCAAGAGCGCTAAAGATAGGCAGGTCGAGGCTCGAAGCTCCTTGACTTAAACGAACTTGATCAAGGTTTTCGACGTCAACTAACTGAGTAGGATAAATTGCGCCCGCAGTCGTATCATTCTGCGGCGTACCATCCGAAAGATAACCAATCTCGGCCGAGTTCAGTCCTCGAACCGTAAAATTCACATTATTAGTGACACCATAGGGATCTGCCGCTGTGACATTAGCTCCCGGCATATTCTGAGCTATTTGAAGTATATTTCCTTGTGGAGGACGCATAGCGATATATGCACGATCTACGACACTCATGGCGCTTGGAGTTGACAGATTAATCATCCGTCCTCCACCAACGGCACCATGTCGAACGGAGCTAACATGAACTTCTTCTGACTTTGTTGCTGCAAAGGAACTTATTTTCTTTTTTTGTGATTGATTGACTCTCATATGTTTAGGAATCACTGGTTTGCGGTTTTTATTGGTTTTTGTGAATTTATTAGAAATAGAACTTTCGCGATGAATTTTTACATCGTTAGCAAAGGAATAGCTTGAACATAGAGCAAACGATGAGATAAAAGTAAGACAAAAGCTCAGTCTATAGAATTTTTTTTCTATATATCTCAAAATTATTTGGTTAGTTGCATTTGATGTGCCGCACAAAGAAATACTTGCCATTTTTTTCCTCCACAGTTACATACGGACATTTACGAACTACATAAATTCATTTATTTATATGTACTTATCATTTAATTGGATTATTAATTATCTATTAGGATAAATGTATTCAATTTACTTACAATACGTCAAACACTTCTTATCCATATATACGTTCCGATATAGCAACGATAGACTCGTTAATCGGCATTTGGGAATTGACAAGATAACAGCCTGTAATGCGCTCTAGACATTAATAGTTGATAGATTCGGTTCAGGAGCCCTGGGAGGCAGCGGGAGAATGGTGATATTGTAGGGAACATCCAGCTTCTGACTGGTATGCCATGAGGCCTGCAGCCGCTCCCTTTTCAGGACAGATGGCCCCGAAGATCCACGCGGATCTGGTGCGCAGCAAGGCCTTGAGTTTTGAGAAGACCATCTCGATGGGATTGAAGTCCGGGCTGTAGGGCGGGAGGAACATCAGTTCCGTCCCTGCCTGCTCAATGGCCTTCTGTGCCGCCGGAAGGTTGTCCGTCACGACGATATTGCCCGGCTTCAGTGTCGGGATAAGAACCCGTTCGACATAGACCTGAAAGATCGTGAAAGATCGTGCCGTTCATGGGGCCATCATGCACGAAGGGCGCGATCGTGCCTGTCAGACGCAGCCCACCGGTGAAGGTCGTGGTTTTCCAGTGGTCGTGCAGCACACCGGCCCGGCAGCCTTCTCCGCGTAAGACACGCCCGCTCAGTCGGCCATCTTTGTGGAGAGGCTGGTTTCGTCAATGAACACCATACGCTGCGGACGATCCCGACGGCCCGTTCGTTTTTCAGGCGCGCCATCATGTCGTTGAGCGTGATGTCTTTTTGCGCTTCGATCATGCCAGCAATGAACGCTTCATGCGCGTCCAGCCGTGACCCGCGCGGCTTGCCCTGACGACGGGGCGTCCGCTCGCCGCTTTCGCGTTCACGACGCAGCCAGCGGATCGCCGTCGAAATCCCAACACCGAACCGCGCCGCAATCGAGCGGGTTGATGCCCCGGCCGTTCCAGCTTCCAGAACCCGCTTCCGAAGATCATCACTCAATGCTCGTGCCATCACCGTCTCCATCAATGGAAAACGGTGAATCATACTGCGCCTTCAGTGTCATCTCTCGATTCAGAGTTCAGTGGAATTGCTCTAATTACCAGCCGCTCGCCGCATCGATTGTCTTCTCATCGCCGAGGTATAATGTCGACACAGAAGGAGAAGAGGTTGAAATCACTAGACCTTTTCGCAGCACGTACAGTCGTTCCGAACGGAGACGAATAGCATCCATAATTGAGCGTGCCTGAAGAATGATAAGATCGGCGTCTTTGCCGACTTCCAGACCATAATTGTCCAAATGCATAATCCGTGCTGGTAGTGTCGTGATCCCCGCAAAACAAGCCGAAATCTGGTCGGCACCGGTCATATGTGCACCATGGACTGCCATGGAAGCCACTTCAAGCATGTCGTGACTGCCAAGGCCGTACCAGGGATCCATCACGCAATCATGGCCGAGTCCCACAGGAATACCTGCAGCCAGGAGTTCAGGAATACGGGTCATGCCCCGACGACGAGGATAGGTGTCGAAGCGCCCCTGCAACGTCATATTCACCAAAGGATTGGCGATCGCCGCCACTCCTGATTCCGCCATCAGCGAAATCAGCTTGTCGGCATAGGCATTGTCCATCGAATGCATGGACGTCAGATGTGAGCCCGTCACACGCCCCTGCAAGGAAAACTCGACGCTACAAGCAGCCATGGTTTCTATATGACGGGATTCTGGGTCATCATTTTCGTCGCAATGCATGTCGACGAGCAGACCGTTGTTTGCAGCAAGACGGAACAGTTCATGAATGCTTCTGTCGCCTTCGCTCCGGGACCGCTCGTAATGAGGGATCCCACCGACGACGTCGAGCCCCATATCCAATGCCTGCTTGAGCAGCTTTTCTGCGTCAGGCTTGCGGAAAAAACCATCCTGCGGAAACGCTACAAGTTGGATTGTCATCCACGGCTTCATATCTTCACGGAGATTCAGGAGCGCACGCACTCCCTTAAATTCGGGGTCGCCAATATCGACATGGCTCCGAATAGCGAACGTGCCCTTTGTTAGTGATTTCTCACAAAGCCGGCGTGCGCGCTCGTAAATTCCTTGCTCAGTCAGGGATGATTTGATCGAGCGCCAGTTGCGGATACCTTCGAACAGCGTGCCGCTTTGGTTGGGAGGCGCCAGTTTCGACGTCAATGTATAATCAAGATGAAAATGGCTATCCACGAAAGGAGGTGACACAAGATAGAATTGTGCGTCGATTTCCTGTCCGGCATCGCCTTTCAACTCAGGTTCCATCACTGCGATCAGACCGTCCCGCACTCCGATGTCGACATTACGGCCATCTGGAAGAGTGGCGTTGCGAATAATCAGATCAAGCATGGAACTGGTCCTTCTCGAAAAGCGTGTCTACGCCGTGACGCTGGCGCAAAATCAGGACTTGACCAAGACCTCCCAAGACAAAGCCCACCAGATAGCCAAGGTCAGCTCCATCCATAAATTGCGCAACCGGGCCAACATAAATCGGAGTGGATGAGAAAAGTGCGATTGTCAGAATGGTGATCAGCACAAAGAGTGAGGCCGAAGATGTCCATCCCTCTTTGGTCAGCATCCGCATTGATCGCGCACGGGTAGGACGGCAATACCAGTCCGCCAAGACAATGCCGCACCAGGGAGCAATCCAGTAGAGCGCCAGCAACAGATAGTTTTCATATAGTGAAACAAAAGAACCTTCTCCCATCACGGCAAGAATGTAGGCCGTTCCTGCGGTGACAGCCACGCTGAGCATACGATTGACACGCACACCTGCTGAAATCAGGGCATAAGACGCCGTATTGTCATTGGCCGCGTTGATTGCAATCGACGAGAACGCAACAGCAGCAAGAGCCACCGGCGCAAAAGGGCCTGACCATTGATTAAGTGCATCAATCACCGCTCCCGGTGAAGGATCCTTTATGGCGGCGCCGGTCAGAAGACCGAACAGTTCCATGATGAAAGAGGACATGAATGTTCCAAGAAAGGTCAGCAGGAAAACAGTTTTCGACGATGTGTTCTCCGGCACATAGCGCGTATAATCGGACGCATAGGCTGTCCATCCCATATTGAAGCTGCTGACAGCACCCAACGCGATGGTCACGGAAGCAAAACTGAGTGTCGCGGCCGAGGCTGAAGAAGGAGCCACACCTGCATGTGAGATAGCCATGCAACCCACGATGGCAAATGCTGTCAGTAAGACCCATCCGAGATATTTTTCGATCACCTGAACCAGATCATGTCCACCGAGACTGGCAAGAAGTTGCGCAGTAGCCAAGACGCCTAATGCAAGCCAGAATGGTGTATTCAGTCCGGCCATTTTCAACAGCAGTATGAAAGCCAGAGCCGAAGGTACGTTGTTGACGGCATCCCACCCCACGCAGTTGATCCAGTTGATCAGCGAAGGCAAACGTTTGCCGGTTGTGCCCAGCGCAAAGCGTGAAGCCTCCATCTGCGGCAGGCCTGTACGCGGACCCATGACCGCACATAAGGCCACCGGCAATGAACCCAACAGGTTGCCGATCACCAACACCCAGAAACCGGCCCAGCCGGAGAGACCGAGAAACACGACAAGTGTTCCAATTACCCAAGCGGCAGGAGCGAGATTGGGTGAAAAATGGCTCCAGAAAATCTTTTCAGGGGTGGTGGTCTGAAGATGAGGCGGCACCCGCTCCAGGACGGTCGCCGCCCCCCCTTGTTCTACACGCATCCTCGAACATTCCTTGATTGTATTTTTATTTGTTAAGTAGAAGACATCATGAATTGGCGTCGGGCGCGCGTGGCAGATTCATCCACCACCTCACATTCGAGATCCAGCACGACCCCATAAACATCATGAGCCACGTCCACAGAGCAAAAGCCATCAAGCACGTCGTCCAGTACCTTGGCTGGGCTGCGTTTCAGAGGATTCCCGTAGCCGCCCCCATTGGGACTGAAATAGGTCATCATGTCGCCGGACTTGACGATCTCTCCTGAAAACTTTGATGGCATGTCACGTGTTTTGTTATCCTGCAATGACGTGATCGTGCATCGGCCAACAGCACCATCATGTCCCGCAAACAACCCCCAAGGAGCATCTGTATGACGTTCCGATTCATGCGTGATGAATCCGTCTGACAGCATCTTTTGCGACTTGACCACACCAATTCCACCACGAAATTCTCCCGCACCCGGAAGAACATCATCACGCAGCTCATAGCGCTCGCAACGCATGGGAAGGTGCATGGCGAGATCCTCGATCGGATTGTTTCTCGTATTGGCCATGAGATTATCGATTGAGTCCGGACCATCCGATTTAGGACGGCCACCATATGCTCCTTCATTTACCTCAAGAAAGACCCAATAGTTTCCATCATCTTTCAGTCCGGAATACGCTGCGAACGAAATCGACGCTGATGATCCCGCAATTACCTGCTCTGGCATCACAGGCGCAAGAGCACGTAGGATCAGATCGATCAGCCTGTTGCACTGGGTAAATCGGGCTTCCGCCGAGGCTGGAAAGACCGGATTGTAGATGGACCCGAGCGGGGCCGTAACCGTAATAGGCCGGAACGAACCTTCATTGGATGGAACAGGCACATCCCGACACGCACTATCCAGCAGCAACTTTCGAAAAGCAGCATAGACTGCCACTTTCGTCGAACCCTCAAAGGGGACATTATAGGCTGTCGGTGTTTGAGAAGCCGATCCGGTAAGGTCCACTTCCAGACTGTCTCCGGTCACACGGACAGTCACCACGACTGGAAGTTGATGACCACGGTTGCGACCGTCGTCATCCAAATATCCCTTTGCGGCATACTCACCATCAGGAATGGCGGCAATCTTCTGCCGCATCATGCGCTCGGCATAATCCATGAGTTGCGCAGAGGCAGCCAGCACGGTCTTTTCCGAATATTTCTCAACAAGCTCCAGAAAACGGGTCTTTCCAAGACGGACCGAGGCAATTTGCGCTTCGATATCAGCGACAAGATGCTGTGCAGCGCGGGAGTTATTACGAATAAAATTCCACAATGCCTTGTTCGGCTGCCCTTTACGATACAGCTTGTTTCCAGCGAAAAGCATTCCCTCTGCGAATACATCCGGAACATCAATGATCAGACCTGGCGTCGCCGCGCCGATATCGACGTGATGCGCTGTGTTGGCGGCAAATCCGATCAGTCGTCCCTCATGGAAAATCGGCATGACGATCGCAAGGTCGGGGCTGTGTGAAGAGCCGTGATAAGGGTGATTGTGTACAACGATATCCCCTTCATACCACTCACCATCCTCCAGCGTATCTTGGATACCTCTCAAATAAGCTGGAATGGAGCCGATATGCATCGGTGTCGATTCCGATTCACAGAGGGTATTGAACTGTGAATCAAAAAGACCTGCGCCAAGATCTTCACTTTCTCGAATGATCGAAGAAAAGGACATGCGATGGAGAACGTGCGCCATTTCATTGGCTATTGTCTCAAATGCGCCGCGGATCACTTGCAGAAGAATGGGATCCAGATCACCATTTTCGGATGCTTTTTCCATGATCTGATCTCCGCTCATATCGCACATCTTTTTAGGCGCGTACCACCACGCGGCAGTACCTCTGCAGTGTATCCGGGAGGTACAAGCGTTGTCGCATCTTGCTGAATCAACAGGGCGGGTCCACGCACCTGTTCGCCACGGTATAACAGTGTCCGGTTATAACGCGGTGTATCTAGGGTTTGGCCGTTATCGAAAACAGTCTGTTTTAAGTAGAGAAAGGCCCGTTCAATTCCCTGTTCATCAGCAAGTGGTAATTCTTTCGCTTCCTCCTGCCGTTGCGGGATCTTCCCCCTAGCCCGGAGTGATACGACCTCAACAGGGGCATCAGGATAAGAATAGCCGTAGTCACGATGATGAATCGCATGGAAATCTTTCAGAAGATTTCCTGTACTATCCAGTGAGATTGTGTCGCTTTCCAGCGGAACACGTAACTCAAACCCTTGCCCCGCATAACGGCATTCCGCAAAGAGTGTAATATCGTAAGTCTCTTCTTCCTCACCCAAAGAAGAAAGATCATTCAGCAGATTGATCTTCAAACGCTCCGCAGCACTTTCAAGATGTTCGATAACATCCGCAGACTGGGTAGGAAGCATAACCAGTGCTGACTCGACATGCTCATACTGCACACCGGTCCTGAGCAGTCCGACAGCGGCTGTAATGCCGGGCGCTACTGGCACGATCACTTCTGGAGCGCCGACAGCTTCCGCCAACGCAACGCCATGCAGTGGACCAGCGCCGCCAAATGGCATGACGGCGAATTCGCGGGGATCAAGTCCGCGGGCAACAGTCGTGGAGCGAATAGCCAACGCCATATTGTTATCAATAACGCGAATAATGCCCAATGCTGCTTCCTGAACAGAAATACCTAGGGGTTGCGAAATTTTTTCAAGAATTGCTTTTTCTGCGAGATCGCGGTGAAGCGCGAGACGCCCATCCAGCGCCTTGTCCGGATCAAGCCGACCAAGAACGATATGGGCATCGGTAACAGTAGGCTCCGCCCCGCCGCGCCCATAACACGCTGGACCAGGCATTGACCCTGCTGAAGTGGGCCCAACATGAAACGCACCGAATTCATCCACTCTTGCGATAGAACCGCCGCCAGCACCGATCGTCACAAGATCGATCATTGGGGCCATGACAGGGTAGCCCCCGACCTCTGTATCACGAGGGTTCTTGACCTTCACTTCACCATTGACGATGGCGGCAATATCAGCCGACGTGCCGCCGATATCGACGGTAATGATATTGGAAACATCAGCGGCAGCGCCTTCCCAGAGGCCACCCATCACCCCGCCAGCCGGACCTGACATGAGAATGTTCACCGGCCGCTCGCAGCAGGCTTCAACCGATGCCACACCGCCGTTCGACTGCATGATGCGGAGGCGTGCCTTGATATTGGCTGCCTCAAGCCCTTTCTGAAGACGTCGAAGATAGAACGACGTGGGGGGGCCGACATAGCTGTTCATCGCAGCCGTCGAAAAACGCTCATATTCTCTCATTGCATTCGAAATTTCTGACGAAATTGATACGAATACGTCTGGCATTTCCTCAAGCACGATCTCGCGGGCACGCACTTCATGCGCGTCATTGAGAAAGGAAAAAAGGAATCCAATCACTACGGCCCTGATCCCACGCTTGCGGAACAGAGCGCAGGCTTCCCTTACGGCAGCCTCATCCAGAGGGATTTCAATTTCTCCTGTAGGAGGCGAAATTCTTTCCATTATAGGAATACGGTTACGTCGCCGCACGAGAGGCCGTGACTGCCACGGCACATCAAAATGCAGCGAAAAGTTATGTGGCCGCTTGTGACGGCCAATATGAAGGATGTCGCGGAATCCGTCTGTTGTCAGCATTCCGCATTCGGCACCGTTGTGTTCAATCGTGATGTTGGTTGCTGTCGTCGTTCCGTGGAGGAGTGTTTCCACCTCCTCCACACTGATGCCGGCCTTTTCGCAGAGAGTCAGAATTCCCTCGATCACACCAATTGACTGATCTTCAAGTGTGGTTGGCAGTTTATGGTAGAATACGCCCTGATGACATTCGAGCACCAGATCCGTGTTAGTGCCCCCCACATCGACCCCAATCCGAGCCATTCTGTCTCTTCCCTTGTGTTACGTCACAGTCTGAACCGGCAACAGAACCGATGTATGCTCACATTGCTCTGACGGGCCTACTCAGCCCGCGAGAGCCGCAATTTTTTCTACACATTCATCAACTGTATGAACGTCAGCGAATTTTGCATCGATATCGAAAAGATTCCACGCGACGGCGCCTGGCACCCGATCACCAATACATTCCTTGACAGCAATTGTCCGGAAACCGTCAGCAAGCCCATCACAAATCGTCGTGCGAACACAAGCGCAGGCAGTCACACCTGTGACCAAGATTGTATCAACGCCGGCCGCCCGCAGAATTCCAGCCAACTCTGTTCCATGGAAAGCTGAAGCCCGCTTTTTCAGCAGAGTGTATTCACCCTCGACCGGAGCAATACGACTATCGATTGCCCACAGATCTCGATCTTTCAGATTGACGACATCTACCGGAATTTTGTCATGCCAGAGACCCATGTCAGTCAGAGAAGCATTGCGATCCGTAATTTCGTATGCCGTTGTAACGTGCACCACTGGCAGTTTGTGAGCACGGAACGTCCGAAGCAGCTTCTGCATGCCCGGAATGATTTCACCGTCCATCTTTTCCTGATCGCAGGTGAAGGGATTACCTGGACGCGTCCAGGCATTTGCCAAGTCGACGCTTACGAGAGCCGGTCGTGAACCGAACCCGACCCGACGCTGGAAGCCGCGTTCCTGATAAAGACGTGTACCTTCGTTAAAAGCCTGCTCAAGCAGACGATCCAGTTCTTTTGCATCAAGGGCCATCAGAGCCATCCTTAATCGAGAGACATCCAGCACTACGCCCACGTTATCGTGGCGGTGTCATTGCGATACCAGAACAACATGCACAGAGCGAAAGCTACAGGGAATTGGCAAATGAACACCCTTTCTTGCGCGAAATGCATCACCACTTGCCGATGGGTTCCCAACTGTCGTAGCCTGAAGGCGACATGGACGATCCGCATCCCTATTGCCCCGTTCAGGAAAGGCAGAAATCGTGGCGCGAGCGGAAAGCATCGGTTTACTCGATACATTTATCGTGGTGGCTGAAGAATTAAGTTTTAGGCGAGCCGCTGCACGTCTGAACATTGACCAATCAGCACTGACACGACGTATCCAAAAGTTGGAAAATCAGGTGGGTGTGCAACTTCTTGTGCGTTCCACGCATAACGTTCGTCTTACGGACGCCGGGCTGTATTTTCTGGAAGCAAACTGCAGTGTTATCGACCGCTACATGTCCTCGATCAAAAGGGCACGGTCAGTTTCAGAAGGACTTTATGGACATCTTTCGATTGGTTACATGAATTTTGCGGGAGTGGATTTATTGCCAAGAGCAGTAAAAGCCTTTCGCGAATCTTTCCCTGATGTCCTGATATCTTTACTTTATGTTCCAAGTCAACTTCAACAGATTCAGCTTTCACGAAATGAAATCGACATTGGCTATACTATTGGTCCGATTCAGAATCAGGATATTGATTTTGTCACATTACGACAGGAAGATCTTTTTCTCATCGTACCTGCTGCCTCCTCTTTAGCAAACAGGCCTTTCGTTCCGGCATCAACCATTAATTCGTTAAAATTCATTATGGGCGATGACGACGAATGGAGTTTTTATCGATGGAAAATTGAAAGTTTATTGAGAGAAAGCAACGTATCTCTTGAGATCGTGTGGAAGATATCAAATATCACGGCCATTTTTGGTATGGTCTCTGCAGGATGTGGAGTAACTATTCTGCCCGAATGCATGAAACACGCCATTCCTTCATCACTTGTCTCCGTACCGATCACTGGACTTTCGCAGGGGATCGAGATTCAAATCGCATGGAGTAGGACTACTCATTCCTCGCATATTCATAAGTTTCTATCACTCATTAAAGACACAGATTTATGAATCAGTGATTTGACCCCGACAATATATTTCCATTTATACGGTTATTGGAGATATGATATCTGTATTTATTACTTAGGCTCAGGACCCATTGATTTAATTGCGGAAATCTGATTCACGCTTTGTGAAGAGACTGAAGATGAGCGACTTGTTTTGGCTGACGGATGAACAGATGGAGCGTCTGCGGCCATTCTTTCCCAAGAGCCCCGGCAAACCTCGCGTTGATGACTGCCGCGTGCTGAGCGGCATCATTTTCGTGAACTGCAATGGCTTGCGTTGGCGTGATGCGCCCCGGGAATACGGTCCGCACAAGACGCTCTACTACCGTTGAAAGCGTTGGGGCGACATGGGCATTTTCATGCGGATGATGGATGACCTGTCTGCCGCGAAGCCGAGCCTCAGGCGATTATGATTGACGCGACCTATCTCAAAGCACACCGCACGGCTTCCAGCCTGCGGTTAAAAAAGCGGATCCAGGCCGCCTGATCGGTCGCACCAAAGGCGGTATGAACGCCACGCTGCATGCGGTCACCGATCAGAACGGACGACCGCTGAGTTTCTTCATGACAGCCGGACAGGTCAGTGATTACACCGGACCTCTGCTCTTCTGGAAAGCCTTCTCATGGCACAGTGGTTGCTGGCGGATCGAGGTTACGATGCTGACTGGTTCCAGGATGCTCTGGAAAAAAAGAGATCAGGCCCTGCATTCCAGAACGGAAATCTCGCGGAAAACCGATCAAATACGACAAGCGAAAATACAAACGCCGCAACCGCATAAGCCAGAGCCCATGCATCGAAAGGCCGCTGACAGGAATCATCGCCACAGCGGAGACCACCGCAATCTGCGCCTCCAGCGCGTCAATGCCGCAACCATGACATCACGCGCGCCGCCGCATCCGTCTGGCTGGCATAGATCCTCGCCGACAAAGGCTATAATTATCGACGCTGCCGACAGGCATGCTCCAGCCGCGGGATCAGGATCAGGCACAGGGTCGCCAAAAAAGGTATTGAAAGCAGTACCCATCTCGGAAAACATCGCTGGGTCGTCGAGCACACCTTCGCGTGGGTACCCCGTTTTCGCCGCCTCACCATCCGCTATGAAAGAAGGGTCTGATTATTTTTTGAGAAGTTTTTGTATGGTTTCGTTGAGGGCTTCGATGGCGGCCTCCTTTGCAGCGTCGCTGTCGAGCCCTCCCTCGACAACAGAGAGGGCGACAAACGCCGCAAGCCGGTCGGCCGCCTGCTCGACCGCCCGCCCGAACGGAATGCTGCCGGCCTCCAGACCGTCAGCGATCTCGCGTCCGATCCGCCGCATCGCCTCGCGCTCTCCCTGACTGAGCTGCGGTGACGAGACCTCGCCCGTCACGGACGGACAGGGCATGCCAGTCTGCATTCCGTCATGCACCGGCCAGTCATACAGAACGGACAGGCGCTGGCAGTATCGCCGGACATCGAGATTTTCTTCTGGCGCTGCAAGAGGATATGTCGTGCCGTCATGGAACACGACCTCCGCCTGATACAGAGGAGCTCCCCTCCTCCCGGGCAGAGGGTTCACCAGCAGGGATCTTACAGCCTCAGGCTCAAGATGGTCCGGATCAACAAAATCCCCGACGATCGACGTTGCCGTCCTGTGACGCGTCACACTCATACAGGCTCCGCCGGGCCGGTAATCTGCCGCAGGCGCTCCACGATCGGATCGGGTCTCTGCGGCCGCATGGCTGTCGCCCCAACCCGCACCTCAAGCCATCTCAGAACCTCCGAGCGTGAAGAAATATCCACTCTCCGGAACAGGGCCAGCAGTCTCTGCTCTGTTTCGTCCGAGGCAGGGAGAGACGCGGGCTCGTCTTCCTCCCGGAACAGATCCCACAGCGCAATATCGAGAACGTCTGCGACATCGCCCAGACGTTTCAGCGAGCAGCCTCGGCGTCCCCCTTCCCATAACGCGATCGCCGTGCGGGAAATCCCCGCCTGAACTGCAACTTCGTCTTGCGACAGTCGCGCGCTCACCCGGGCAGCCCGCAGGCGTTGACCAACGATCCTGTCGGAAATTTTGTCGGAATGGGGAGTTGCCTCCGTTCCCAGCAACACCGCGCCATTGCCACGAATCCACTCATGGAATGCATGAATCCCCGAATTACTCGGCGCGCTGCTATTCTCCTCGCCCTCAACCTGAAAGAGCACGGTATGACCCGCGACGAGGACGATTGTCCTGCGCCTCATCTTCATCCGTCCGGCTCCCCAGACCTGCCCGGCTTCCAGATGAATGGCCGCACTCATCAGAGTTTTCTCAATACGCAGAAAAATATCGTCCAGATGACCAGACTGATAAGCCCCGCGAAAACAATCCCTCTGAACGGCCGACCGTCATCCGGGCTGGGCCGACCACCTTCTTGCGGTCTCTCGATAGTCTCCATGATCAGGAAATCTTTCTTGTCTGCCGTTCCACGTATTTCTGGACGGTGATTTTCAGTTCCGGCGAAAGACGCCTGTAAAGATCGACAAGATCAGCCTCGTCCGCGCCCAGCGTCATGGTCACGTTCTCCTCGACCATACCGGTGAGGAAGAAATCCACGGGCACCTGAAACAGCGCCGCCAGTCGGGGAAGATGCAGATGCGCCCTGCTGGTGCGTCCCGTCTCCATCGCCGCCACTGCGGAGCGGCTTATCCCCAGCGCTCTGGCCATCTCTTCCTGAGTGACGCCGGCACTTCTGCGCAATGTGACGATCTTCTGCGCCAGTTCCGCAGCCGGTGCGGCCCTGCCCTCGCCTTCGGCATGCAACGCCGCATTGTGAAGGCGCATCCATCGGCGGAATGTCGACTGGCTGACCAGATAACCTTTGCCCCTGACGGTTTGTGAGGGTATCGACACGGTCTGATAGGCCAGCATGCCTTCAGGGAGATCGACGATCCGGCGCGGGAGCTGTCCGGCACCCTCATGCGGCATCCATATCTGCCCGGACTGAAGAATAATATGTGATGTCATAGCTGTTTTTCTAACAGATACAGTCCGTCCCGTTCCCCCGAAGGGAACGGGACAGGCCGTAATCAGACCGACTGCTGCAGGGTCTGACCGTCCGTGTCGGACACGAGGTAAGGACCTGCCGCCACAAGCTGAAGGGTCAGCATGGCCACACCAGCAGGGGGACGCTCGCCCAGCGGCAGCAGGGCGTCGCCCGTCGTCCAGCGGCAGCTTTCTCCTTCCAGCCCGTGCCAGCCCGTCAGGTCACTGACTGTAAGATGACTGGTGACAGGCACCGTCCGTCTGCTTTCGAACAGCGTGATGTCGCCGATGGCCACACCAAGACGACGGCGATCGTCAACGAACGGACCGAACACGTCGCTGGGACGGCTGGCGTTGGACACGATCCTTACGTTTCTGACGGACGCGGGGATCATGAACATGACGCTGCCGTCATGCTCGCGCGCCTTGCGGATGACAGCTCCCGTCTCCGTGACGAGATGGATGTCCGTCTCGTCCGTGAGAACCGGCGCGGCATCCTTCCGTTCGATCTGTCCGGCTTCCGCGCGGCTTTCGATCGAACGGAACAGCGGCTCCACGAAATCACAGGTGACGCCAAGCGGCGCCCCCCCGTCCTCGCCCCAGGATTTGCCCTGTGCTCCGGCGAGGATCACCAGATTGCCGTGCTGTCTGAAAGATGCCCTGTTGCCGGTGTCGAGATAACTTTCCGTCAGCATCCCGTCCGCCCAGATGACGGAGTGCTCTTGCGTCTCGACATGGTAGAAGCTGTAGCTCGTGATCGTCCGATCGTAGAAGATCGACCGTCCATTCACCAGCATGCGCACAGGAACAAATTTATCCTCAAAGAACAGGCAATGTTCAGGTGTGATCAGCATGTCCTTGTAGGGAACACCGTCAGAAATCGCGTCCTTCAGGACGCGGACCGGGTAGCCCGCCTCATCGTCAGGCAACCCTGAACGGACAACCATCTTCTGGCTGCCAACCCACGTCACCTCGCGCTGGGTTTCCACACCATTGCGCCAGTTAAAAACGGAAACCGTGTCGCCAATCCGCACATCCTCAATCAAGACCTCTCCAGACGGGGTCCGGATCAATGTCCCAGGCAGGAAGCAGGCACCGATATAAGTGTTGCCATCGTGATATGTAATTTTGAGAGGATTGGAAGTGGTATCTGTCGTGCTGGTACTATAAACGCCATCTGCCAGAGTAACACCAGACGCCAGTGTTGCTGTATAGGTCGCAATTGTTTTCCCATCAGTGCCAACAAGTGTTACCGTGCGGCTACTGCCAGAACCTGAAACAATATATCCTGAAATTGTTGCAGTCGTATTTTCAAGTTCAATAGTATCTTTGCTGGGATCATAGCCTGTGATTGATGTTGAACTAAGATCCAGAAGGCTTCCGCCGGCATTAAGGATTAACGTCCCGCCGCCAGTGGTGAAATTGACTGTTGAACCATTGAGAATGCTCGCAAGATTACTTCCTGAGGAATATGTACCGCCATAGCCAATATTGATTGTGCTACCAGAAAGAGCACTTGCAACAATACCTGATGAGAAAGTCAGATCTCCGCCATAAACATTGAGAGTTAATCCAGTGATAGCAGAAACACCAAGGCTAACAGTGGTATCTCCACCAATATAAAAATTTAAACCACTAAGGGCATTAATTGCGATATTTATATTTCCCGTTGATCCTGGAACACTGACATAAGTTCCTGTGAGAATGCTTACCAAGCTAAGGCTACTGCCACTACCTGTAATAATATTCCCCACAGGAACGCTTGAAAGAGATTTTATTGTATTTCCAGATGAATCAGAAATAACAACATTATAAAACAAACCAAGCAAATCAGATTGATTTACTGTGTATGTTAAGCCAGATGCCTGATCAGTATAGGAAGCCATAATAAAACTCCTTCATATTTCGCTACGCATCATGCGCAACCCTTGATTTGCGCAAAAAAATATTTTGGGGTCTGTTTGCTTTTCGATGACAATTTTCTTGCTTTCGGTCCATGTGGAAGTTAGGCTCGAAGCAAGTCCAAGGCGAAGAAGCCTAGTCTAAAATGCATTTGCGCAAATCAAGCGTTGCGCAAATTTGACTGTGCGTCGTAGGATGCCGCCATCACGAGCATGGATGGCAAAATATGGCGCGGAAAACCGGTTATGCCCGGGTCAGCACGGTCGGGCAGACTTTGGATATGCAGCTCCGCACTCTCAAGGCATTCGGCTGCGAGAAAATCTTCCGGGAAAAAGCCAGCGGAGCCGATGCGGAACGAATCCAGTTACGAAGACTTTTAAAAAGCCTTTCCAACGGTGATACCGTCGTCGTCACACGTATCGACCGCCTTGCCCGCAGCACCTTCGATCTTTTCGCCATCGTGAGGGAAATTACCCAGAAGGGGGCGCAGTTCTACTCACTTGCAGAACCATGGGCAGACACGACAACCAGCACGGGCCGTCTGATGCTGGCTGTTCTGGGAGGCCTTGCCGATGTGGAACGGGATCTCATCCGGACACGAACCGCTGAAGGCCGGGCGCGAGCACAGGAAATGGGCGTCAGAATGGGACGTCCCGCCCGGATTACTGGCCTCCAGCGCGAGGAAATCGCACGCAGACGACAGGAAGGAGAGCCCCTGAAGGCTGTGGCCGATGCATTTGGAATCAGCGCGGGTACCGTTTCACGTATCGCAACAGGCGCGGACAGTCATCGAAGCAGAAAGAAAGCCGTGCCGCCCGACGAAGAATCATAAAGCTGAGTTTCCGCAACCCATGTGCGATGGAGCAGAAGTCATGCGGGACTGTAACCGGCTTGGCCTGACCCTGAGGGATCATCCCCAGGCCTTTCTTCGCAAGGCTCTGCGGGAACGGTACATCGTCATCATCGGCAGATACTGGCGGTGACAGGCATGCTCCAGAAGGAAAGCGACGTCATGCATCTGATCGCGAGGAGATCACTGACCTCTCCGGATTGCTGGCCGATGTCGCAATCACTCCTTGCAAGATATTATTACAGACCCGCAGGACTTCCGGTCCGAACATATGATGATAAAATCACGAAACTTCCACTAACTGACGCCCCATCAGTCTCTGTGCAATCCCGGCAAGGGCCGTCGCCTTGCAGCCTGTGAGAAGAGGGGACCAATCATAAACTCGTCGGGTTGGTACTGTTGTATGAACGCAGAAATCCTTGCCGCTACGACGTCAGCCGTTCCTGTAAACATATAACGCAGAGTCCGGTTGATGAACGCCTGTTCCTGTTCACTCCATAAGACGGATCGAGAGGCTGGAAATTGCGTTGGACACCCGCGGCACAACGCAACAAAATGCTGCTCCAGTGAAGTTGCAGCATGCTGCGCCTCGGTGAGTATTTCTCCAATAATCGCATTGACAGCCAGCATGGCGCAAGACTTCGGGAGGCGTTCTGACGATTCAAAACACTGACGATAGAGCGCGAGCGCCTCTTCCATCAGATCCGGTGCGATCGGCGACGGCAAGCGGTGCGTGGTTGGGGAACATGACTGCCCTCCGCACCGAACCGAATGGTTTTTGTCGCTCGTGCAACATAGTCGACATCGTCAGAACAGAACCAGAGCTTTCCTCCCTGCTCATCTGATCCCCGACATAATGCCCCTTTCCAGTCATCTCGCGCATATCTGTGATCCCGGTCAGACGCCAGCCACCCTCTGCGTTGCCGAATGTCCAGAACGCAGCACTTCGTCGCTTCGAAGCAGACGTAGCTACACGGTATATGCGGTGCCTGGTGCCCTATCCTTTCCCTCGCCTGCGAGACTTCAGTCATTCTGGAAGGCCGACCTCACGCTCTCAGCAAAGCCTTTCCATTCGTCATCTGTGACCTGGTGGGCGACTTCAGGTCCTGAGAATTCCTTCCGCAGACCGTTGCTGACGATGAAGTCGTTGGATTGCAGGCTTCGAATGATGCGGTCAGCATCCTTGTCCGGCATGTCCAGCATGGCCTTGATCAGCCCGCGCGCCGTATAGTGACGCCGGAGATAGTCAGCCTCCTCCTGCATGTGCTCGTCCATCGTAAGCCTGATAACGTGCCCAAGATAATCGACATGCCGGGCAAGGTCCGGATAGCGCCACGCTGGCCGGGCAACTCCATCGCCAGTAAATACGAGGTTGGACTGAATACCGTCCGAATAGGTTTTGTTTTTCGACGCGAAAGACACATGCGGACGCGCGACCCTCATCAGAGGATTTGAGACGCACTCAAGGATCGCATCGTAGTGACGCCTGCTTGTCTTGTCGGCCATAATGGCAACGGACACCGGAATGATGACACCATCCGGGATAGCGTTATCCCGGCAGAGAATGTCATTGATGAGGTAGCGGTGTGTCCGACCATTCCCGTCTGCCAGAGGGTGAATGTAGACAAAACCGAAGGAAGCGACTGCAGCACGCAGGATGGGTGACTGCCCCCGGGTTTTTTTGAGGAAGGCTGCAAGTCCATCAAGCATATCCTTCAGGTCTTCCGGTGGCGGCGCTACATAATGTACGACTTCCCCGCGTATCGTGTTCTCACCTACAAAAACCGGTGATTTTCTGGGACCGAAACTGCTGATGAACGTTTTCGGGCCGATGATATCCTTCTGCAGCTCAACGAGCGCCGGACCGATAAGAGGGATTGCACCCTTGCCGGTCCTGGTTGCCAGCACATGGCTGAAGAGGGCAATCTTGTCGGTCTGGTCTGCTTCGCCCTCAATTGCAAAGCTCGCCTTGCTCTCCCGATTGGTCAGCCAGACTGCTGCCCGCGCAAGCATGTCATCGCCGAAATCCTCCTGCAGGCGGGTATATCTGGCTGCGATGTTGAAACCTGCGGCACCCTCCAGCTGCTGACTTTTCCAAACGGAAGGACAAAAATGCCTTGTCCCGGGCATGTTATCCCGCACACGCCACTTTTTAATATTGATGGCCTGATCCTGGCTTGCGGTAACAACCAGTTCGTCATTCAACGCGGAGACATAGTTGCCACCGACCGCCGCTTCGGTTTCCAGTTCCTGTCCCGTCAGAAACTCATAGAGGAAGGCGGCGCGGCGTGCGTATTGCCCGGTCGGTTCCCGCTCTATCCAGTCTCGCACGAAATCAGGTCCCGACACTTCAAATACCCGCGCCAGCAGTTCGAGGTTGGTTGGTTCATAACGTAAATGGAACTGAAGATGTCCAGCGGGGCTCTCAGCGGGGCGCATGCTTTCCGGGTAAACTTCATGGCTCTCAAAACCATGATGGCGGCTCTCCCGGCGCGAACCGGTCGTGCTGGTCACGGGAAAGCCGCAGCACGGATCAACGCCAAAGTTATCGCCGAGCCATCGCCCCCCAAGCAGTGTGGACCTTTCTGTGTCCGCCATTAGAAATACGCCTCATTCGAAAAAACCGATTACGATTGTTCATATTCGATTAGAAATCAGCAATATTGCAAGAAAAGACTTACGCTGCGGGTGAACGAGTCTCCGGAAAAGCCGGGCCAAGGCAGACTGACAAGGCCCGATACAGAACAAAATAGCTGTTTTCCAATACAATTCGTCGGAATGCAGACCACCCGCTCCCCCGAAGCAGACGTTCGGCCTGCAGGTCGATGTTTCGAACACTCAATCCATCTCGAGATAGTCAGTTTATTTTATTCCAGCGATATCAACAGGTTCCAGTTCTCAGTTTCATTGTCGTCGGCACGCCATTGATTTTATTAGATAAAATCATCAGGCTGATAAAGAGTTAGTGGTTCAATTGAACCACTACAACTCGAAATCATCGGCGATACCCCTCAGATAGGTCGGGTCAAATTTTCTATAGACGCGCCGCAGGGTGGCTGGATCAGTCGCCAGCCAGTCCGATGCCTGATCGATAGGCACCCTATCCATTGCAAACCATGAAGCCACTGAGTGCTTGATATGATGCGGTGTCGGCTTCCCCGTCAGCCCAGCTCGCTCGCACGCCTTGGCAAATGGCCAACGCAGCCCTTTGGGGACTGGCTTCCCGTGCCACTCGACGACATAGTTGCCAATTGATAGACCTTTGGCTCTCTCCATCTCTGCCCTCAGCGCCTTTGTCATGGGGACGATGGATCGGCGTTTGCTGGTCAATGGCTTGCCGGGTTCCTGGAAATCAATCATGCCGGTCTGCCAGTTCACTCGGTCCCATGTGAGGGCGAGAATGGATCCGCGTCGCGCTCCGGTGTAGACAGGCGACGCCAGTCATGATCGAGGACATCAAGGCTCTTCTTCAGCCTATTCGGGAAGATCGTGCGCCAACCGAGGCTGAGTGGGATTTTGCCCGCCAGCAATTGGATGACGGCAACGCTGCTGTCCAGGCTGGCTGATGCCGGGCTGGTTCATACCAGCCTGTGTGGTGATGGTTGCGGTGAGCCAGGGGCTCGTCGTTGCCATCGTCTGGTCCAGGCACCGCCTCAGGTGGCCGTATGATGGAAGCGGGCGACGATGATCGGTTTACACATCGGCGGCTTCTGTTGTCAGGTTGGTCGATTGTCAGCAGTTATGGGTCTGATTGGTTTACAGGCTGCCTGCTCGGAAATTCCAAATCAAGCGCGCCGCCAGCTGATAGGCTTTACACGTGCGGACATGGTCTCCTGCGCAGGAATCCCTGACCAGGACGAGATCCGCGATGGACAAGAGATTATGGTCTGGCGACAGGATCGGCCAGTCCAAGGTCCGCTGGATCTCAAGACGCCTTTTTCGTTTGATCTGTCTCTGGGAGAGGGCACGGCACGTGCCACGTCATGGCGACTCTACGAAACGGTGTCGTTAATCGGATTGCTTATTCTGGTCCCAGCGCCACATTGGCGGGACCAAATGCAGCCTGCGGTCCAGTTGCGCGGGGGTGTTTGAGGGGCGATTCAGAGAGGCATAGACTCGCAGAATGACTGCACGGATTTAGGTGTGCAGAAGCGGCTTTCTATGACCCAAAATGTATTCGCGTGAACCGAAATGATTATCTCTAAAAATTTATTATCGTGAGAAATCAGCCGTTTTTCAGCCAAATCGTGGTGGGTGCGACAGGGATTGAACCTGTGACCCCCGCCGTGTGAAGCGGCTTCCGGCATGAATAAGTCCTTGTTTTTGTTACATATTTTTTTGACCGATTCGGGCCGATTCATCAAGTGGTGAAGCGTATTATATCAAGGGCTGGTGATACTGTAACCTGTCTGGTGGATGGATTAGGTGAAGTCGATTCCATCGGTGATGTCGATGTCAGACGGATTGATCCCACCGCTCCGCAGAGCGGAGCGTGTGGCGGTGATGTAGGATATTTCAGAAGACAGATTTGGCTGCTATCGCTGATGTCTATGCTGTGGGATGGGTATAAATCTGATTGATACCCTTGGGTTCATACCGGGTGGTTGATCCTGCTTGGTGACGGGTTTGGTGCCTATGGTAGAAACCGAACCTTAGCTGATTTACGTGGGTTATCTGCTGATGTGATTTGGCTTGGTAGTCCTTGTCCCCCTTATTGCCCCCCTTAGAAACAAGGCAGGGTGTAGTTAATCCGATTGATCCCACCGCTCCGCACAGCGGAGCGTGTGGTGAAATAGGTCCATGCCGGGTAATGGGACTGGGTGATCTGCTTTTGGTTTAGTGGGCGGATAGGCGTGTGGCCTGATGTAGGTCCATGCCGGGTGATGGGTGTCGCTGATGTCGATGTCCTTGGGTTCCTTAAATCCGATTGATGCTATAATTTTGATTCAGTAATGGCTTGGGAAGTCAATCGGAAATTATCGCTTTTATATCGGAAAATTATCGGAAATAAACCGATAATCAGTAACGTCATTTATCTATGCAATTTATACATATCAGCCATGCTTTTCTATAGATAAGTCCTTGCGCTGGTAGAAAAGAAGCGCCGATGTGTTGATACAGCAATTTTGTTGTATATTTCCCATTATCATCTTTATATATATTATTATTAATAATAATTTTTTAGAAATATACAGCAAAATTGATGTATGGATAGAAATAATGGCGGTCTAATCACGTTTTTCAGGGGTAATTTTTGTTTGTTTTGCTGGTTTTTTGTAGTTTCCATACTACAAAATTGCTGTATAAATGCCGTATTCTGGTCATATCGGCATTTCCTTGATTTAAAGCCGCTGTGTAATTATTAAATGAATTGGGTATAATCTATGCCTTTCATTTAATATACCGCTATACAGGTCACATGATGGTCAACTTTATCCCGCTTGTCCCGTCAACGGGATAAACACGGGATAAACACGGGATAAAAGGGACAAGACCTGATAGGCTAGAACCCTTGGTTTTCCTTGGTTTTTTCGATAGGACGGGATAAAGGGACAGGGACAAGGGCAATTCCATATATGTATAATATATATTTTTACTTTTTTTCTTAAGAATAAAACAAGAAGAAAACATCCCGTTTATCCCGTTATGGCTGTAACCACTTGGTTTTCCTTGGTTTTTTCAGGGACAAGTAAGGGACAGCAGGAACAAACAGGTATTGCTTTGTTCCTGTCCTTGCCGATACCAATAAGCAGAAACATAGCCCTAAAATAGCACAGGATGCCGCTACAGTGATTATTAAATGAATCAGCTATGATCTATACCTATTAAATTATTTGAAAGTGAAAAAATGACAGGCGTACCAATTTCATCAACCGCGCGATGCTTCGGGGGGTGGTCTTGCTGACGGATGGGTATCCCGGTGGGGGGGGTGGTCACAGGTCACAGGATGGTCACTGGTTCAAGGGACTGCCCTGTGCCGGTGATGCGGGGGAAAAGGGGCAAAAAACACAGATTTCACTTATATATATATTTTTTTCTTCTTTTTCGTATAAAAAAAACAATATCTAATAAAACAGGAAATTATCACCGGCATCACCGGCATCACCGGCATCCCTTGTTTTTGGCCTGAAATGACCTGTTTTTCCCTTATTTGCGTGAATTATCGTTAAAATTGGTGTTATTGGTGCCGGTGGAAGCGATTTCCTTGCCCCGGCATATCACCGGCATCACCGGCATTTGCCCGTAATCCGATATAAAGCCCTGTCTGTGCATTATTAAAGACAAGACTAGCATCGACATCAATCATTTAATTATAAACGCATGTGGTCTGGTATTATCCTGTCCCTGTGCTGTTCTAGTGATACATGGGAATAATGCTTTTCTATCATTGAAACTGACGTGCCTGTGTTTCTGGCAAGCAGATGGATATCTATGCCGTTGTTAAGTCCTTTGGTGATGTAGTAGTGTCTGAATGAATAACAGGTTCTTTTAACGCCACGATAATCAGTGGTTAAGTCTGCATCTTTCAATGTTTCATTCATCTGTTCAGAAAAGGATGAAACCCTGTTTCCATTTTTATAGGTGAATAGATAGTCGTCTGTATTAGGTTTCTGTTCTGCATATAACACCTGTAAGGGATGAATAATGGACGGGTTAGGGATACAGGTTCTTGATTTGGATTTACCCTGTATCTGTATGGATAGTTTATTGTCGATTGGTTTGGTGTCAGTAGTGAAGTTTATAATATCTGACCATTTAAGGTGTAGACATTCCGTATCACGCAAGCCGCTGTCTATCATTATTTCAGTGAAGGCCCAGAACAGGAAACGGGAATGGCGATTGGTTTCTGTTGATTGCTGTAGGCGTTTCATGGTGATGGCACGAAACTTCGCCAATTCCTTATCTGTGAAAGATGGCCTGTTATCAGTAGATTTTGTTTTCTTTGGTTTAGTGAATGATGGAATTTGTGATAGGTGGCCTTCCTGTTTCATCCATTGAAAGAAGTCCCTTAGAATGGCGTTTTCATGCTGGACGGTGGATTGGCTAGGTGCTTTCCGCATTGAATCCGTGACAGGTGAACGGATTAGCATCCCCGGACTTTTAATAAGGGCATCTTCTGGCCTTGCACGCCGATATTCCAAGTGGGTGATGTCCTTGCCCGGTCCTTCTGTCCAATAGGTATTACGCCATTGCTGATAGCTGGCCATTGTCTTGTCTGTAATAGACTGATTGCCAATGAACGAACCAAAATAACGGGTCATCACTGTTTGTCTGTATGACGTTTTCTGATGTAATTCAGGTGGACGTTTTAGGGACATCCATTGTTTTATAAGTGATTCAGTGGTTTTAATCTTTAATGACTGACCTGATTCGGCTTTGTTTACTGCACCCCAATATTTTCTATAAGCCAATGACAGGGCATCAGGATAAAAGGCAGTCTTTAACGCTATCCTTTGTTGTCCATGACCGGCGATAGAAAAGCGCATTGAATAGTTTTTTGTGCCGGTGGGTATAAACAATGTGAATGGCTGAACAGGCGGCGCTTGCCCTACTGTGCTAATTCTGTGCTTACGATGATTTTCGTTCATAGCTAAGTCCTTGATTTTCCTTGATGTGGAAAATCTTGTGCTAGAACTACGCTAGGGTCAAAAGTGGATATATCCCTAAAATGTATAAGGGAAAAATCCAGCTAAGTGTTTGATTTTATTGGAAAATCGTGGTGGGTGCGACAGGGATTGAACCTGTGACCCCCGCCGTGTGAAGGCGATGCTCTACCGCTGAGCTACGCACCCCGATTTTGCGTAGGCAGCTCATAGCCAGAACGGACAAAGAGCGCAAGACACAAATGGGTAATTTTACGCGCCACGGAGCGAATGATCCCACTCACCCACACAAAAAGACCAGCCGTCCACGTCAGACTGAAAACGGAGCGGAAGCCCAGACCGAGCCTTTTTACTGAGATGCAGGAGGTGTGATCGGGACTTTTGCCACCAGAAAAGGTGGTCTGCGCATATCCTGACCGCCATGTAGCCGCGGAAGGCGGCTCCACTGGCCAAGAACGACATAGACATACCGGGAATCGGCGAAGATTCCATCCGGCCATACGAATCTCGGGTCGGAGGCAATCAGCTCAAACCCGCCATCCGGGTTACGACGAAAAATGGCATCATGATCTGCCGCTGTGGTGTAGATGCGATTCCATGGATCGGTGGCAAGACCATCCGCCGCACCTTTCTCGCCTTCATCGACAACACGCTGAGCGAGTTCGTCTGAACTGACGGAAAAATCAGCCAACTGCGCCGTAGACAGACTGTAAAGACGACGGCTGGCCAGTGGCGAATAATAGAGCGTCTGTGAGTTAACGGAGAGTGTTATTCCGTCAGCCCCGCCAGCCGGGAATGTGGGGTGTGTGGAATCATAATGAAGCACTCGCCCATCCAGAACAGTCTGATACCCTTTATCTGGCATGGTTGACACATGCCCCGCCAGCACACGTCTCTGCCGACCTGTGGCGATATCCACGACAACGAGGGCGGGATGGCCTCCGAAGGAGCTGTCGGTAATGAACGCCGTGCCCTTCGCGCCATGCGTCAGATCGACGCGCAGATCGTTCATGTGACTGTCAGGCAGTAAAGCCTCTTTCAGAATCACGCTGGCGATGATCTGACCGCTTGTCGGACTGATACCTACAACTTTAGCCCCACCCGCAGGAATGGAGTGTCCTTTGATTTTCCCGTCATCTATGACCCAGATATTACCCTGTGTATCCGTGGTCATCCCGTGAGGGGAGATAAGCCGGGATGCAGGATCACCTTGTGCTGATTCCGAAAAAGCCGATGAAGGAAATGGAATGAGCTGTCCATTCTTCCATTCTGCGAGCACCGGTCCCGGATGATCGCCATCATGCTTCGGGAAAGTCAGAAACAGACGATTATTGACGACAGCAATCCCTGACGGGTCGGGAGCGTCAATCGTTGCGACAATTTCCACTGTGCCGCTGGCGCCAAATGCCGGATCAAGATTACTGGTGATCGCCGTAGAAGCGGCCTGTGTCGTGGAAACCGTAGCAACACAGAGAACACCTGTCATCAGCAGGAAATACAGCTTTTTCATTTTTCCAAAAACAGCTTGAGGCAAAGTAATGGCAGTCAGGACAAGGTGATCATATATCATCGAAGCCTGATGTCAGGGGAAGTCATCAGGGACGAGTTGTTGTTACCGTCCCGTTTTCCCATGTTTCAACAATCCTGTCGGCATCTCCGATCGCGACCGCGGGATTTCCTGAAACCACCAGAAGATCAGCCCGCCTACCAGCAGCGATCACACCTCTGTCGGAAAGATGCAGCAGATCGGCAGCGTTCTGAGTGGCAATGTGGATGGCTGCGAGTGCTGGCACTCCTGCCTGAACAGTCAGGGCAAGTTCCCTATGTTCCGCCACACCGGGCACGCGAAGCGGCATTGCACCGCTGTCTGTTCCAAAACCAATCTTGACGCCCGCATCGTAGAGCGTCTTAAGGTTTTGCAGATTCATCGCAAGTGAGGCCCTCGCGAAATCAGCCTGCTTGCCGGTCATGTGCTTCTGCCGCCAGACCGGATCGCTGACCTGCCGAAGCAATGGCGTCGATAGCCCGGCAAGCGTAAAGGCTGTTTGTGTCCACGGTGAATGCTCAGCCCATGCCGTGCTGGCTTCATCGAGTTCCAGGGTCGCGATATACCAGATCTGCCCGGATTTCAGCTTTTCGATCAGAGCCGGAGGGACGGGCTTGTCCCGTATTCCGTGAGCAAGAATATCCACACCAGCCGCGACAACATGTTCTGCATCGTCGAGATCATGAATATGTGCAGCAACACGCAGATTGCGCTTGTGGGACTCATCCACGACAGCGGAGATGATGTCGGGAGCCATTTTAACCGGCAGAGAGCCATCGAAGTCATCAACCCAGATTTTGACCAGATCGCTACCTTCATCCGCCATGATATTCACATCATGACGGGCTTCTTCCGCCGTTCGGGGACGGAATAGCTGATCAGCCGTGACATTGACCGGAGGAGCCCCCTTGGGCACCCCGATCCCTTGATCCACACCGAAAAGATCGGCTGGCGTTTTGCCTGCGTGAGCGTCCCGTCGTAGCGGATCGAACACATCCGGCGCGTTATTGCCCAGAGCTGTGACGGTCGTCACGCCGTAACGACGATACTGTTCAAGCTCGGAGATGATGGTGGCGCGCGTGTAAAACTGAGGACCGGCTACGACGCTCTCATATTGTCCGACATGGCTGTGATCGGAAATGAGACCGGGGAGCACCGTGTCGCCCGAGCGATCCAGAATACGGGCGCGACCGGGAACACTGATACCTTTCCCGACAGCCAGAATACGGCCACTCTGCATGACCAGTGTGACATCCTCCATGGGAGGCGCGCCCGTACCGTCGATGACCCGTATATGTGTCAGGGCGATAACAGGCGCAGAGTCTGCAAAAGCGGGCACTGCCGAGAGCAGAAAGGCTGCTGTTGCCAGACTGAATTGTCTCATTACAAACTCCACGCTTTTTCCATCAACGATATAAAGCTTGAATTCGTTCCTTCAGAGACGTGTGGAAAAATGACTTCAGGCAACTATAGCAGGGCCGCTTTGACAGCCCACCAAACCTGACAGTGACAAAATTCCAGCCACACAAACCATTTTCCGAATACATTCAGCTCGTTCCGGTCTTCATGGCAGAAGCAGGAAACAAGAGTGTCGGAAAGGCTAAGCTGGTTTCACGACAAGCTTACAGTTATCCGAATCTCTCAGTTATTGCCAGATGAAATACGCTTCTGAGATCCGTGGAGCGCCCAGAATTCCGAGAGTTTTCTGAATTTGGCAGCCGCCGCATCCGGCGGAAGATAGGAAATCAGAACAACCTTGGCTTCCTCCACATGATCGGCGGCGATGAGGAGAAGGGCATAATTTTCCCGCGTCCGCGGCGCTGCATCGCCTGTGATGGCATATGGCTTGATGATGGCCAGACCTTTGTAGACATCTCCTGACAGGCCAATGGAAAGACCGAGATTGACCTCAGGCGAAACCATACTGGGATCAATCTGAATCGCCCGCTTATACTCGGCCTGCGCTTCGGCGTAATGACCGTTCAGATCCAGAGCCACACCATAATCATCAACGATATGTGGGTCGTCAGGATAGAGCTTGACCATATTTTCCAGAATGGTCAGAGCTGTCTCAGGCTTGCGGCGCATGTATATTTTGACAAGCCCCATCCAGCCATCCTTGGAATCATGATTGATTCCGATGATTTTCTTGTAAAACTCGATGGCAGCCGTTTCTCTCCCCAATGCCTCATGCGTTCTGGCGAGCCTGAGCAGAACGGCGGGATTGTTGGGATAACGCTGGTTCAGTTCAATCAACTGCGGGAGTGCGCTTTCCTCTTGGCCGTTTTGCACTTCGATATCCGCAACAGCGAGTTGTCTGTCCACCGTCGCCGGTGAATGAGAACAGGCGGCCAGTAACAGGCATCCGATGAGGCCTGCGTGGCGTGTTAATAGTTTCAACTGAATAACCCTTTGATTTAAAGCTTTTTGATAAAGTTTGAAACTCAAACTAGCCGGTGAATGTCAACCACCTGTAAACAAACCCACGCATTTTGATAAGATATTCGGGAAGTCGGAGGACTGGCTGACTTCTGCGGATTTTCGGACATAAAGCCGATGCCCTGTCAGCGGGTCAGAGCAGACACAACCTGTGCAGTATCCCAGACGCCCTGCCCGCGACAGGCTCGCACAGGACGAAGTCCGGTTTCGGTAGCGCAGGCGCACTCCCATCATCCTGAAAGTCCACAAAGCGGAATACATTCAGCAGAAGCGTTTAATAGATTCCATATCTTATAATCTGTTTTCGAATGAAGGGGTAAACCGGTGCGTCACAACCGCCCCAACTGCTTCAGACTGGCCCAACTTCCTCCATGCAGCGCGAACACATCGTGCAGCGTCATGGCAAGAAAGCCACCAGCTCTGACCAGTTCACGCGCCAGAGGCTCGTCCAGCCCAATAATTTTTTGCGGCTCGGCCCCCTCACCGCACAGACGGATCAGAATCAGCGCGGTCGCATGGACTTCCAGAGCCCGCCGGAGAATATCCGCAGCCTCCTGCTGGGTCTCCCTCCCCTGACTGGATGGTCCGGGCAAGGCCTCGTCCGCCAGAAGACGGTTTTTATTATCGAGAAACAGCACACGCAGTTGCCCCGGCACAGCCCCTTCCAGAGCGGTATCGAAATATCCGAGCAGAGCTTCCCAGTTTCCCAGATGAGGACGTTCCCTCGCCTCCGCTCCCCCAAGACGCTGGGCCGCCAGCGAGGAAAGTCTGAGAGCTGCGATACTGTCACTGTTCAGTCCGGCAGTTTTCAAAGCCGCAACCGGCGCGGACAGAACGCCCGCGAAAGAACCGAACTGATTGATCAGAGCTTTTGCCAGCGGCTTCGTGTCGCCACGCTGAACGCCACAGAACAGCAGCATCTCCAGCAGTTCATAATCAGCCAGAACAGACGCGCTGCGTGCGATCACACGCTCCCGCATTCTCCTGCGATGGCCATAAGGCCCCGTGCTCGCGAATGGGAGCGTCTCATCTGGACGGGAACTGGATGGGAAGCCGGGCATGAACAGATTCTGTCACTGAACGTACTGAATGCCAAGACAGCGGGCTGATACCGTCTTTTCGTCAGATCAGTGAACTGCTGTCGGCTTCCCTCCACTTTTCATCTTTGAAAGCAGAAAACAGAACGGAACGATGCAGAAGGCGGCGATTCCAAAAATCATGAAAGCTTCATTGTACGCCAGCATGGCGACCTGCTGACTGAAGTCCGTAAACAGGTGATGTGTCGCTAGCGCGCTCGCTTGCGGCTGATGATTATGATCGAGGGCGACCTGCCGTCCACGCGCCAGATAGTCATTGTAAGGCTGGTGAAACGGCGTCATCCAGTGAACCATATCAGACTGGTGCGCCTGCCGACGCTCAATGATCAGAGCCGTCGCTCCCGAGATACTCAACGAGCCCAGAAAATTCCGCACCATCGAAAACAGTGCCGAAGCATCCGCGTTCATGGAACGCGGCAGGGTCGCATAGGCAATCGTGGACAGCGGCACAAACAGAAAAGCCAGGCATGCGGTCTGGCTCATCCTGAAAAACACCAGAGACTTGAAATCAGTCGTGGGCGTAAGATTCGCCGACCAGAACAGTGAGCATCCCATCAGCGTGAAGCCGAGCGCAATGACCGTGCGGATCGGTACCAGTCCCATCAGCTTTCCCACGATGGGAATCAGGATGATCATGGCGATACCACCCGGTGACAGCACAAGCCCTGACAGGGTGGCCGTATACCCCATCACCTGCTGTGCAAACTGAGGCACGATAATAGCGGACGAATAGAGCAACGCGCCCATGGCGCCCATCAGGAAGGTTGCAACCGCAAAATTGCGATCCCTGAAAACATTGAGGTCTACAGCCGGACGCTTCGCTTTCAGCAGCCAGATGATGGCGCCGATGATGCCAATCGCCGCCAGCACCGCCATGATGCAGATGAAGGTCGAGCCGAACCAGTCATCATCCTCGCCACGATCGACCATGATCTCAAGACAGCCGAAGCCGAGGGTGATCAGGCTGATGCCGATCACGTCAAACGGCTCACGGCGCTTCTTCGCCCAAGGCGGATCTTCCACAAGGAACCCGACGGCGATCGTGGTGAGAATACCGAACGGCACGTTGATGAAGAAAATCCAGCGCCATGAGAAATTGTCGGTGATCCATCCACCCATCGTCGGCCCAAGCACAGGCCCGACGACCGCCGCAATGGCCGTCAGCCCAAACGCGGCCGCCCGTTTCTCCGGCGGGAACACGTCAAGGATGATCGACTGCTGGTTGGGCTGAAGCCCGCCACCGAAAAACCCCTGCATCAGGCGAAAGAAAATCAGCTCGCCCAGACTGGTGGAAATGCCACACAGGAAGGATGTTACGGTGAACATCCCGATACAGACCATGAAATAGAGCTTCCGGCCAAACAGTTTTCCAAGCCAGCCGGAAATGGTCAGCACGATGCCATTGGCCACAAGATAGGATGTGAGCGTCCATGTGGCGTCGTCATATGTACTGGAGAGACTGCCGGCGATATGCGGCAGCGATACGTTCACGATGGTCGTGTCCAGAATCTCCATGAACGCCGCCATGGTCACCACGAAAGCGACGAGCCACGGATTGTATTTTGGCTTCCAGTTCTCGTCCTTTTTCTCGACGTCGCTGGAGGCCGCGCTCATGGGTTGCCCTGCTCCAGCTGTTCGTGGCCGGGATCACGGTTGACGACATGTCCATCGGAACCACGTGCGGCAGCGCTGTCCGTATGCACGACGGGCACGGCCGAGAGACCCAGCGCCAGCGGAATGTCCGGATTGAGTCCACTGTCGATACGGATTTTCACAGGGACACGCTGCACGATCTTCACGTAGTTTCCGGTCGCATTTTCAGGCGGGAAAGCACTGAAAGTCGCGCCGGTTCCCTTCTGCAGCGAGTCGATATGGCCATGCAGATCATGCGAGGGATAGGCGTCAATGGAGATATCCACCTGCTGCCCCGGCCGCATATTGGTGATCTGCGTTTCCTTGTAGTTCGCAATCACCCAGACTTCAGGCTCCACGATTGAGAACAGGCTCTGCCCGGCCGTCACGTAATTGCCACGCTCGATATTGCGTTGTGAAATCCAGCCGTCATGCGGAGCGCGGATTTCTGTCCAGCCCAGATTCAGCTCCGCCTTGACCAGCGCCGCCTTTGCGCTTGCCAGATCAGCGCTGTCTCCTGCGACAGCCGCCCGCGCATTGCCAATATTCGGCTCGACCGGGGTCGCTATCACAACCTGCGCCTCAGCCTGCTGCACATGGGCTCTGGCCTGATCAAGCGCCGCCTTGGAATAATCAATATCCTGCTGAGTCGTCGCCGCATGCTCGACCGAATGCTGCCGCCTGTAATCGGTCAACGCCTTGAACTCATCCGCTTTCGCGGCAGACAGCTCGGCCTGCGCCGCCGTCAGTCGTCCGGGGAAGTTTTTCTCGGCCACAGCCAGCATCATCTGGTGAGCGGTCATGCTGGCCTCGCTCTGCTGGACACTGGCGATGGCGCGGTCACGCTCGGCCTGCCAGTCACGGCTGTCGATGCGGGCGAGCAACTGCCCGGCGTGAACGAACTGGTTATCGTCCACCAGCAACTCAGTCACGTATCCGGCGACGTGCGGCGCAATGGTGATGGAACGCCCTGCCGTAAAGGCGTCATCCGTCTCGATTTCGAAGCGGTGCATGAACCAGTAAACAGCGGCGCCGATGATAATCAGCAGAAGCGCAAGAATAAGGATGACGCGGATCAGCGGATTCCGCTTTTTCTCCGGCTTCTTCTTTTCGTCCTGCGTGCTGTCCTGTGTCTGCTGTCCGTCGGCCATGCCGTCTCCGTCCGCCTGATCCCGGGCTTTTCAATGGCCAGCGCTCTGATTGCTGCTGCGCTGACCGATCGGTTCGGTCAGTTTCATCGCATGCCAGCGCCGCCCCATCAAGTCGGGAGACGCACTCCACCTCGCAACTCACATATCAGACACCCGGCAAAAGACCTGCCCCTCTCTCCCCGGCCAGCCTTGTCGGCACTCTACAGTCCGGGATCTCCCGGCAACGTCTCCCAGCCCAGACCGATAATCGCCGCACGACGACGCCCCGCGCCATCCAGCCTGAGCACGATGACGTTCTGCTCTTCGAGCCATCCCAGAATACGCCGCGCGCGCCCGGTCGAGTGCGTTCCATAGACCCTGGCGACTGTTGTGTCCGAAGGACAGACCGCCTGCTCCAGCGCCGCGCGCGCCAGATAGAGAAACACCCCCTGCATGTCTTCGGGCAGCGTCGACGCCACAGCTTCCGCGTCCTGCCAGTCGGATGTTTCCGCGGCTTCAACACTGATACCGCTCCGGGCCGATGCGAGCGCACGCCGGAAACTCTTCATATCCATCGCATCCCGTCCGAATCCGGCGATACGACACCGGACGAGGAAATCCTGATAGAGCGAAGCCGGTGGACGGAATCCACCATCATCTTCCGCCAGCACATCCCGCAGAACCGCTTCCATCTGCCTGCGACGCTCACGCGGATCGACAGCGTTCTCTTCCTCGGCGGTCTCCGTTTCAGCCAGAGAAGCCCCATGTGTGGCGAGCTGTGTCAGCAAATCCGGCGGCGGCGGCGCGACGGGACGCTTTGCACGCTGCATCACCTCCGCTTCGGGCAGGGGCGCGAGAATCAGATCAGCCACCTGCTCGGTCGGAGGCCTGAACGGTTCCAGCACTGGACCCGCTGAACGGCTTTCAGTTTCAACCTTCCCGATCCGGATCGTGACAGGGCGGCGACACAGGGCCGGACCAAGCGCAACAAACGTGCCACGCTGAAGATCGCGGAAGGCTTCCGCCTGCCTCCGTTCCATTCCAAGCAGATCGGCCGCACGCGCCATGTCGATATCAAGAAACGTGCGACCCATCAGAAAGTTGGAGGCTTCAGCAGCGACGTTCTTAGCGAGCTTGGCCAGCCGCTGCGTCGCGATCACGCCGGCCAGTCCGCGCTTGCGACCACGGCACATCAGGTTGGTCATCGCCCCCAGCGAGGCCCGTCTGGCCTCATCCGAGACCTCCCCCGCAGCAGCCGGCGCGAAAAGCTGGGCCTCGTCCACCACGACCAGCACCGGATACCAGTGCGCCCGGGGCACATCGAACATGCCACCGAGAAACGCCGCCGCCCGCTTCATCTGAAGATCGGCGTCCAGTCCTTCCAGATTGAGGACCACGGACGCCCGATGCACCCGCATCCGCTCTCCCGCTGCCTGTAACGCCACTTCCGTATGTTCCGCCGCATCAATCACGAGGTGGCTGTAGGCCTCGGCGAGACTGACAAAATCGCCTTCCGGATCGATAATCGCCTGCTGCACAAGATTTCCCGTCTGCTCCAGCAGACGCCGGAGCAGATGCGATTTTCCGGAGCCCGAGTTGCCCTGCACGAGCAGACGGGTTGCAAGCAGTTCGGCGAGATTCATCATTGCCGGGCCGCCGCCGACAATCTCACCCAATTCGATGGTGCTGGTCATGACGCCCCGATACAGTCCCGACTCCTTTTCAGGCAACCAGCTCCCTCTCGGCAAGCCAGTCCAGAACGCCCTGCCCCGCAGCCCGCCCTGTCGCGATGACCGCCTGCAGAAGATAGCCTCCGGTGGGGGCTTCCCAGTCGAGCATTTCGCCGCAGGCAAAAACGCCCGGCAGCTCTTTCAGCATAAACCTCTGATCCACACCGCTCTGACAGACGCCTCCCGCAGAGGAGATGGCGCGCTCAAGGGGTTCCGTTGCGGACAGCCGTATTGGAATGGTCTTCAGACGTTGCGCCAGTTGCTCGGGGTCAGCCGGAATTTCTCCTGTTTCGCGCAACAGACCAACGGCGACAGGAGACAACTGCAATGCTTTCCGCAGACGATTGGAAAGGCTTTCCCGAGCACGGGATCGTTTCAGTCTTTCCGTCATCTGGGAGACATCGAAATCAGGGCGCAGATCAAGCAGGACGTCAGCCGTTCCATCACGCTCCAGCGCATCCCGCAGAAGCGCCGACAGGGTGTAAACCGCCCCACCTTCAAGCCCTTTCCGGGTGATCACAGCCTCCCCCCGGCAGGTTTCAGCGGCAAAAGACAAGGCTATGCGTTTCAGCGGGGCACCGGAGAATCTTTCCCTGAATCCCTCCGACCATTCGACATGAAAACCGCAGTTAGCCGGTCTCAGTGCTGCGACCGGAACACCGGCGGCAGACAGAAGGGGCACCCATCCGCCGTCGGAACCCAGCCGTGTCCAACTCCCGCCACCTAAAGCCAGCACCGTGGCGTCGGCTCTCAGGGTCTCTTCACTACCGTTCCGGGAGACCAGCACGACATCGCCGTTACTCTTCCAGCCCTGCCACCGCATTCCCGCCCGAAAATGCACTCCTCGATCCGCAAGCCGCTTCAACCAGGCCCGCAACAACGGCGACGCCTTCATCGCTTTCGGAAAAACGCGGCCGGAACTTCCCGTGAAGCAGGGCTGGCCCAGCTCTTCGGCCCACACTGTCATCATGGACGGAGAAAAAGCAGATAAAGCGGGCGCAAGCCAATCCTGAGCCGCACCATATCTCTGCAAAAAAGCGGTCTCCTGTTCGGCGTTCGTCAGGTTGAGACCACTCCGACCGGCCATCAGAAATTTACGACCGAAGCTCGGCATATGATCAACGACGGTCACCTCACAGTGTCCACCCGTCAGAATTTCAGCGGCCGCAAGTCCAGAAGGACCGCCGCCAATCACCAGCACCTGTGGCCTGCTTTGCTCTGTCATGGTGATGCCCCTGCTGTCCGTCTCTTGGGCTTCCTATCCGTAAACCGTCCGGAAAAGATAGAGGCGCGAAGAACGGCACAAAGCGGAGCAATTAAAGACGCCTTACATTACCGGCGTGCGCTGCGTCCCGGCGGGCTGCTTCAAACGCCATACATGCGCAATAATGGCTGCAACCGCCTGAAAATATTCGTATGGAATTTCAGTATCTTCCGGAAACTGATACAAGGAGCGGGCCAGAGGCGGGTTCGAGATAACGGGCACTTTCGCCTCGTAAGCAAATTCCCTGATCCGTCCAGCCAGTTCATCAGCGCCTTTCGCGACGATCTTTGGTGCGCCACTTGAGCCGACTTCATAGGACAGGGCGACGGCATAGTGAGTCGGGTTCGTGACAACCACTGTCGCTGACTGCACCGCCTTCCTGATCAGTTTCCGGCTGCGCTGCATCCGCAACTGTTTCTGACGTCCCTTGACATGGGGGTCGCCATCAGAATCCTTCATCTCATCCTTGATGTCCTGACGGCTCATTTTCAGATCCTGAAGTCTTTTGTAGCGTGTCCATCCTTCGTCAAGAACGATGATCGCCACCTGCACAACGAGAACCGCAATCAGAACCCTGAGCGTGATTTTACTTATCTGCGCCGAAAAAGTTTCAGCGGACCAGAACATCGTCCTCGGCGCGAGAACAAGGACATCCTTCACCACACCATAGAGGATAAGGGAAAAGACGACGACTTTCAGAATGGATTTCAAGGCCTCGATGAGGCTCGAAACGCCAAACATCTTCTTGATACCCTTGAGAGGATTCAATCTTCCTATGTCAGGTATCAAGGCTTCAGGACGAAACAGAAAGCCGGACTGCATCGCTGCTGTTGCAATTCCACCGGCCACAGCAGCCATAACAACAGGAAAGGCCAGCATAATCAGCATCTTGCAGCTCATTTCCAGAAGGAAAGCCGCAGTTGCGGGGTTGAGGTGAATTTCCTCAACATGATCACAGAGACCCGCCATCTGGGACATAAAGCTTCGTGCGCTGGATGGAACAATCATAACCAGAGCGATAGTGGCCAGCCCCAGACCAGAAAAGATATGAAGCTCCCTCGACTGGGCGATATTACCCTGTTCGCGGGCTTTCTCAAGTCTTCGTCCCGTTGGGGCTTCTGTATTATCACCGCTACCGGATTCTGCCATTTACGTTAAATCCGACATGAAAAAATATCTGTATTCAATGGATGAGTCCGTATCCAGGCAACTGAACCAGCCCTGCGGATGCCGCATGCGTCCAGACAGACAGCATGCCCTTAAGCAGCAGGGCCAGCAGAAATATGCCCCCCAGCAACTGAGCGGGCATTGCAAGATTGTAGACCTGCAATCCCGGCGAGAAACGACTTAGAAGCCCCAGCATGATGGGCCATATGGTGCCGATCAGAACGACGGGCATTGCCAGTTGGAATGCCAGAAAAAAGGAATACTCTGTTGCTTTAGCGACGGTTTTGGCAGCATCTCCCAGAAATGGAAAATGTCCGGGCGGAAAAATCTGATAACTGCCCACAAGCGCATTCAAAGGAAAAATATAAAGACTGGAAGAAAAAACAATCAGCGTGGTCGATAGTTGCGCCAGATGGCTCAGCGGTGTGCTTTGCGCGCCCAGTTCCGGGTCTGGCTGCAACACGTTCGATATACCAATAAATGTTGACATGATCTGAACGGAAATTGGAAAAGATAGCATCATCAGTTGCGCGAGCCATCCGATCAACGCACCGCTGAGGAAATCAGAACAAAGCAGTATGAGAAGACGGCTCGGGACCATGACGTCATCGGAGACGGCGGAAGCAAACTGCGGCTGCACAAGTGGGAACAGGAGAAGACTGACGCCGATTGCCATCGCCGCCCTGACTGTTGTCGGCGTTGACTGAAACATGAAAGCCGGAAAAGCGACAAACATCGCGGCCACTCTTGCAAGAATGGCAATAAAAATTACCGCCTGTTCTGGCAGCGTTGCAATAAACTGATCAAGATCCGGATTCAAGACGCCCCGGCAACAATCAACTGATCAAAAACATGACGGGCATATGTAACGAGTGTCCCATACATGAAAGGCCCACCCACCAGCAACGCCGCCATTGATGCGAGAAATTTGGGAAGAAACGCCAGTGTCGACTCATTGATCTGCGTTACCGCCTGAAAAATGGACACCAGCAATCCCGCAGCCATGGAAGCCAGCAATGCAGGAGCGCCTACCTTTACGGCCACAAAAAGTGTTTCTCTTAATACGGATGCCACATCAACTGAATTCATTTAATAAAATCCCGGTCAATACTTAAATCGTCATACGCATGATATCCTGATAGGACTGAATCACCTTGTCACGCACAACAGATGCAGTTTGCAGCACCATTTGAGCCTGAGACACAGAGGTAACAATATCAGTCAGGTTACCGTGCCCCGTCAGGCCCGACGCAGCCTTCATCTCGGCTTCTTTATTGCTGGAAACGGCTCCCTCGATCGCAGTTGCCAGCACGTCGCCAAATTTCTGTGCGCCTGATGCGCCGGACACGACTCCATCGGCATCATCTGCCGGCAACCCCATCTCCAAAGATGACTGGGTTTTGGCATAGGCTGCTGCGGCAGCGGAATTACTCGTGGCCGAAGTGATTATCATTTCAGAAGATCTATTGTCCGGGTTGCCATTGTGCGGGTTGTCTGAAAGGTATTCAGATTCGCCTCGTAGGATCTCTGGGCCTCATGCGAGTCAACAACCTCAACCATGGTGTTCACATTGGGCATTTTGACATAGCCCTTTGTATCCGCAGCAGGATTCGTTGGATCATAACGCATTTCGAAATCGGACATATCGTGTCCGATTTTCTTGGTCCTTATTTTTGAGACCCCCGTGTTTCTATCAAGAACATTTTCGAATGAAATGGTTTTTCTGCGATAAGGATCAGCGCCAGGTGTGGAACCGACAGTGTCCTTGTTGGCGATATTTTCTGCCACGACACGCAGTCTCTCTGACTGAGCCTCCATTCCTGCCGCGGAGATGGATAATGTCGCATTAATATCCATTATCCAATCCCTCCTTATTTACCCAGAACGGAGTTAAGCATGTTCCGATAACTTGTGTAGACATTGGTGGCGAGCCTCTGTTGATCCGATGTTTCGGCAACGAGCTGCATCTGGTTCTCAAGAGAAACGCGGTTACCGTCCAGCGACTGGGTGCCCGAAGCTTCATCTGATTTCTGATCCATGCCTTTTCTGCCAGCAATATGACGTTCCGAAGTTCTCGTAAGCTGACCGCCGAACTGAGACAGCGCACTCTCAAAGGGTGCCATATCCTTTGCGACGTATTCGGGCGTATTTGCATTCGCAATATTGGATGCCAGCAGCTGCTCGCGATTATCCAGCCATTCCAGCCGCTTCTGAGCCAGACCAAAAAGATCAACCCCACCCGCAGCGGGACGTGAAGCATCAAACATGCACAAATTCCTGTATCATGTAACCGGGACTTACCGCATCAGAAACTCAGGCAGTTATCGAGCAGAAAAACTGCAATATCGTTAACATCACGGTCAAATGGACTATTCGTTTACACAGAAAGAAAATGATCTTCTGTAAAGGAATGATTCATCTTCAGGGCCCAAATCAGACATTCCGGAACCTGGACTACGGAATATTGTCTGTATGGGATTCTACGATACGCTCTCTGTAATACTGGCTCCCATTGCCGTGCTTGTCATGATTCTGCTTAGCCGAAACGGCTGGAAAATTGCGGCACGATTTGGTGGCAACCGTCGCAGTTCGGGCACGCTGGCCATGGAATCCTCACTGGTTCTGGATACCAGAAGACGGCTGAGCGTGATCACATGGGAAGGACAACGCTTTCTCCTCCTGACAGGCGGTCCGAATGACCTTGTTGTCAGCGGAACCTATCCATTATCCACCGTGGAAGAGAACGACACATGATGGGCGCCCAACGTCTCCCATTCAGCCGCAACACTACCCTTCTGGCATTGTTTTCTCTTGCTGGCTTGACCCTGCTCGGCGGCCTGCTTCTCGCCGTCTGGCCGGGCACCGCCCACGCGCAGGCCATCAGTCTTGATCTGGGACAGAAAGCCGGGCCGGGCACAACAGGACGCCTTGTCCAGCTTTCAGCCCTGATCACCGTCATCTCTCTGGCTCCAAGCCTTCTGGTGATGGTCACCGCCTTTACGCGCATCATCATTGTCCTGTCGCTGTTGCGCGGCGCAATAGGAGCACAGGGCACACCACCAAACACGGTTCTGATCGGCCTCGCGCTCTTTCTCACTTTTTTTGTCATGCAACCCGTATTTGAAAAATCATGGGAAGATGGCATCTCGCCTCTCATCAACGGATCCATCAGTGAAATGGATGGTATAAAGGCGACAGCAGAACCCTTCCGGACATTCATGCTTCAGAACACGCGGTCTGCGGATCTGGCGACATTCGCCAGCCTCGCCCATGTCGAACCACCAAAGACCGCCGCAGATACCCCATGGCGTATTCTGATGCCTGCCTTCATGGTGGGGGAGTTACGCAGAGGCTTTGAAATGGGATTTCTGCTCTACCTGCCGTTTCTTGTCATTGATCTGGTCGTCTCAACCGTCCTCATGAGTCTGGGCATGATGATGCTGCCGCCCACGACGATTTCACTCCCGTTCAAGCTCATCTTCTTCGTGATGGTTGACGGCTGGCAACTGACGGCCGGTAGTCTGGTGAGAAGTTTCGGTGGATGAGGGAGTAATCGGCTTCCGGCAGCCTACCCGTATGTTGCAGACAACCCTGCAACATACTCGTTTTAAAACATTTCAGACCCAGTGCGGACAGTAAGACCCGCTATCCTTCAACCAGCAGCCCATCCCGCAAGGTCACCACCCGGTCCATGCGGGCAGCAAGCTCTTCATTATGGGTCGCGATCAGCGCTCCGACAGCAGAGCCGCGCACTACGCGCAGCAGTTCATCAAACACAATGTCGGCAGTGGACACATCGAGGTTTCCGGTCGGCTCATCCGCCAGCAGCACAGATGGCGCATTGGCCAGCGCACGGGCGATGGCGACACGTTGCTGTTCACCACCGGACAGTTTACCGGGCAGGTGATTTAGCCGATGCCCCAGTCCGAACACACCCAGCAACTCTTCAGCCCGACGACGGGAAACCGCCGGGGACATTCCCCCGATCATCTGCGGTAAAGCCACATTTTCACGAGCTGTAAATTCAGCGAGCAGATGATGGAACTGATAGACAAAGCCGATTTCCGAACAGCGTATGGCCGTACGGTCCTTGTCCGGCAGACGTCCCGCGTCCCGTCCGGCAACCTCGATCACGCCACCATCCGGATGATCAAGCAGACCCGCGATATGCAGCAGAGTGGATTTACCCGTGCCGGACGGGGCGACAAGAGCAACAGTTTCACCAGCACGGAGTTCAAAATTCAAGCCACGCAGGACATGCAGTGTCTCGTCGCCGCTGACATAGCAACGCGTGATGTCACGCAGGGCCAGAACTGTCTCACCCATGACGCAGAGCCTCCACCGGATCAGTCTTCGCCGCCCGCCATGACGGATAAAGCGTCGCCAGAAGCGACAGACCCAGCGCCATGACGATGATTTCGATTACCTGTCCCCAGACCAGCTTCGCCGGAAGGTGTTCAAGGTAATAGACCTCCGGATTGAACAGATTGGTGCCGGTTATTTTCTGCAACAACTGGCGGATACGTTCGATGTTTTCGCAGAACACCACCCCCAGAACCGTGCCCAGAACCGTACCTGTGACACCCACGGACGCGCCGCACATCAGGAAGATCCGCATGATCGCACCACGTGTCGCGCCAAGCGTCCGTAGCACGGCAATATCAGCCGTCTTGTCCTTCACCATCATGATGAGGGATGAAATCACATTGAAAGCCGCCACCAGAATAATCAGCGTCAGGATCAGGAACATGACATTCTGCTCGACCTGAACCGCCCCGAAGAAGGCGTTATTGCTTTTCGTCCAGTCGATCACACGGATGCGTGGATCAGCCAGCGTCTCCGTAATGGCCTGTGTTACCGGCTGCATATTTTCTGCATCGGTTGTCATGACCTGAATCTGCGTCACGGCATGCGGCTGCTGGAAATAGACCTGCGCTGCTTCGAGCGGCAGGAAAACATATCCCGCATTATAATCGTTCACACCCGCATCGAAGATCGCCACAACCTTGTAGGCTCTAACCCGGGGCACCGTACCGAATGCGGTGGCGGCTCCGTTGGGCGAGACCAGCGTGATCTTCGAACCGATCATCAGACCCGAGCGATCGGCCAGAGTAGCACCAACGGCAATGGCGTCATCGCCCTGAAAATTGTCGAGCGAACCGGCGATAATCGAGGAGCTGATTTCTTTCAGGTCCATAAGTCCCTGCTTCGTCATGCCATGCACGACACCGCCGGAACTGTAGTTGCCGACACTGAGAAGCACCTGCCCCTCCAGCAGGGGTGTGGCACTGGTGACACCCGGAACTTTCCGAACCTCGTCAGCGATGGAATCATAGTCCGTAATCGAGCGCGTGACGCTGGCGCTGTAGAGCGAAAGATCACCATTCAGGCCGAGGATGCGTCCCATCAGATCAGAGCGGAACCCGTTCATCACCGCCATGACGATGATGAGGGTCGCAACACCGAGCGAAATGCCCACCAGCGAGAAGATGGCGATCACCGAGACAAAGCGCTCGCCCTTTCTCGCCCGCAGATACCGCCCAGCGACGGCGCGCTCGAAGGAGCCGAACATCAGACGCCGAGGACTTTCGCCAGAGCGTCATCGACGGTCAGTTCGAAACGCTCACCGGTGGCGCGACGCTTCAGTTCGACCTTGCCTTCCTTCGCTCCGCGCGGCCCAACGATAATCTGCCACGGATGCCCCATCAGGTCGGCATCGGCGAACTTGGCGCCAGCGCGATCGGAACGGTCGTCATAGAGGAACTGCTCGGGAGCCTTGGCATAGAGCGCCTCGCACAGAGCGTCGCAGGTCTCGTCACCGACCTTCAGGTTCAGGATCGCGGCTTTGAACGGCGCGACATTGTCCGGCCAGATGATGCCTGCCTCGTCATGGCTGGCCTCGATGATCGCGCCGACCAGACGCGACACACCGATACCGTAAGACCCCATCTCCGGATGGACGGGCGTGCCATCAGGACCGGCGACAGTGATGTCCATCGACTTGGTGTATTTCGTGCCGAAATAGAAGATATGCGCGACCTCGATTCCGCGCCCTTCACGACGGCGCTCGGCAGGCACGGACTCCCATGCCTTCTCGTCGTGCTTCTCGTCCGTGGCGGCATAGTAAGAGGAGACGTTCTTGAAGAACTTCTCAAGATCTTCGGATTTGTCCACGTCCACCGGATCGGCGAGCCAGTCGAGCGTATCGAGCGCACCGTCATAGAACACGCCGCTCTCGCCCGTCGGTGCAAGAATCAGGAACTCGTGGCTCAGGTCGCCGCCGATCGGGCCGGTGTCAGCCACCATCGGCACGGCGCGAACGCCAAGACGCTGGAACGTACGGAGGTAGGACAGCATCATCTTGCGATAGGTATCGACAGCGCTCTTGTAGTCGATATCGAAGCCGTAGCCGTCTTTCATGTAAAATTCACGGCCACGCATTACGCCGAAACGCGGACGAATCTCGTCACGGAACTTCCACTGGATCTGATAGAGAACCTGCGGCAGCTCCTTGTAGGATTTCAGTTCCTGCCCAACAACGTCGGTGATGACTTCCTCGTTGGTTGGTCCGTAGAGCAGTTCGCGCTCGTGCCGATCCTTGATGCGCAGCATCTCGGGGCCGTAAGCGTCATAACGGCCGGAACGCTTCCACAGTTCAGCGGACTGGATGGTCGCCATCAGCACTTCCTGTGCGCCGACCCGATCCTGCTCCTCACGCACGATGTTCGCGATGTTGCGCAGAACCTTCAGACCTGCCGGAAGCCAGGTGTAGATACCCGAAGCCGTCTGCCGGACGAGACCGGCGCGGAGCATGAGCCTGTGCGACGCGATCTGGGCGTCGGACGGGGTTTCCTTGAGGGTAGGCAGAAAACTGCGTGACAGGCGCATGGTGGGCTTTCGTTCCTGCAGGACAAACATGTTGACCGGGAGCGGTCGTTCCCTTGCGTGATCCCTCACACCGGCGCTGGATGCAAGCCCCTCCCCTGTCAAAACGTCGGTTTCGTGGGCCTTGCAAGCAGAAAAGGCCGGATGGGTGAGGTTTGCCCCGCCCATCCGGCCTTCTACAGAACCGAACTTTTTACTTTACTGATCGAACGCCTGATCCGCCTTGAGCACCGCCGCCAGCAGCACGTTCGCGCCCATCTCCGCGTCGTGTTGCAGGACACTCTCCTCCTCATTGTGACTGAGACCATCCTTGCATGGCACAAAAATCATCGCCGTCGGGGCGACTTTCGCCACATAACCAGCATCATGACCGGGACCGGAAACGATCCGACGCGCGCTGTAGCCGTGCTCTGCGGCGGCAGCTTCCACCATACCGACACAGGCCGCATCAAAATGAACCGCCGGCGCGTCCCAAATCTGCACAATCTCCAGTTCGACACTGTTCTCCTGTGCGATCTTTTCGAGCTTTCCACGAAGCTCCTGTTCCATGCGTAGCACCACGGCATCATCTGGATCACGGATGTCAATGGTGAAGAACACCTCGCCCGGCACGACATTACTGCTATTGGGACGATTTTCGAGCAGCCCTACAGTGCCCACCGCACTGGGACCATGCGCCTTCGCCACTTCACTGACCGTCATGATCATCCCGGCGGACGCAACCAGCGCGTCGTGACGCATCGGCATCGGGGTCGAACCCGCATGGGCGTCCTTGCCGCGCACCGTCACCTCATACCAACGCGCGCCCTGAATGCCGGTGACAATACCGATCGTCCTGTCCTCGGCCTCCAGAATCGGCCCCTGCTCGATATGCAGTTCGAAATAGGCTGAAATCGGGTGCTGACCGCAGGGCTCCTTGCCGCGATAGCCAATCGTGTCCAGTTCATCGCCAAAACGGATACCGGCGCGATCGCGCTTGTCCAGCACTTCCGCTTCAGTGAACACGCCTGCGAACACGCCCGAACACATCATCGGCGGTGAAAAGCGCGAGCCTTCCTCGTTGGTCCAGTTGATGACCTCGATGGGATGACGCGTCGTGTAGCCGGAATTGTGCAGCGCCCGAAGCACGGACAGACCACCGAGCACGCCGAGAATACCGTCAAACTTGCCACCCGTCGGCTGCGTATCCAGATGGCTACCCATGGTGATGGGAGGCAGCGTGTTATCCGTTCCCGGACGGCGGGCAAAGAGATTGCCCATGGAGTCAAAGGAGACTTCACACCCAAGGTCAGCACAAGCCTGCATGAACCAGTCACGCACCTGCCGGTCCTCATCCGTGAGCGTCAGCCGACGGATGCCACCTTTGGGTGTGCCGCCATACCGGGCCGTTGCCATCAGGTCCACCCACAGGGCGTTGCCATCGACCCTCAGATTACTGCCTTTGACCGACTGGGACACGCTCTTTCTCCTCGTTCAGATATCAGTTCAGGAAACCAGCTGTTACGCCATGACACGATGCGGATTATTGGGATGCTCGGGCCATGTCAGATGTCCCTCGACCGGCTGCGGCTCCATCGTGATACATCCATCGACGGGGCAGACATGAGCGCACAGATTGCAGCCCACGCACTCTTCTTCAATCACCTCGTAATGACGTTCGTTTCCGACACGGGTTTTGGCAATCGCCTGATGCGACGTGTCCTCGCAGGCGATGTGACACAGACCGCAACTGACGCAGGCGTCCTGATCAATGTTCGCGATGGTCTTGAACTTCATGTTCAACTGATTCCATGGCACGAACTGCTGAAGTGCGCGACCGGAAAGTTCCTCAATCGAACTGTAGCCTTTCTGATCCATCCATGCGGAAAGACCGTCAGCCATATCCTCGACAATGCGGAAGCCATAATGCATCGCCGCCGTGCAGACCTGAAGCGTGGTCGATCCCATCGCCAGAAACTCGGCGGCATCCCGCCATGAACCAATACCGCCAATTCCTGAAATCGGCATTCCGGCCATCTCAGGATCACGAGCAATCTCGCCAATCATACGAAGGGCAATCGGCTTCACCGCAGGCCCGCAATAGCCACCATGCGTTCCCTTACCGCCAACAACCGGCATGGGCGCCATCTGGTCCAGATCGACACCGATCACGGACTGAATGGTGTTGATAAGAGACACGGCATCCGCGCCACCCCGTTTCGCTGCACGGGCAGGCATGAGAATGTTGGTGATGTTGGGCGTCAGTTTCACAATCACCGGCATGCGGGTGTTCTGCTTGCACCAGCGGGTGACCATTTCCACATATTCAGGCACCTGCCCCACGGCAGCGCCCATATTGCGCTCGGACATGCCGTGCGGACAGCCAAAGTTCAGTTCGATACCGTCCGCGCCCGTTTCCTCAACGATTGGGAGGATCGCCTTCCACTTGTCCTCCTCACACGGCACCATCAGGCTGACAATCACGGCGCGATCCGGATAATCTCTTTTGACAGACTTTATTTCCGCAATATTGGTCGCAAGAGGACGGTCGGAAATCAGCTCGATATTGTTGAGACCGATCATGCGTGCGCCGTTGAAATCCAGCGAACCATAACGCGAACTTACATTCACCACCGGAGGATCTTCGCCAAGCGTCTTCCAGACGACACCACCCCAGCCGGCCTCAAAGGCACGTCGGACATTGTATTCCTTGTCTGTCGGTGGCGCAGAGGCGAGCCAGAACGGATTGGGAGAGCGAATGCCAGCGAAAACTGTAGTCAGGTCAGCCATATTCCCGTTCCTCCCTTATGCCACATTCACAAGAGCGGCATTGATGGCTTCCGCCGCATCCCGCCCGTCACGCACCGCAGCGACCGTCAGATCTTCGCCCGGAGTGCAGTCTCCGCCAGCATACACGCCCTTCATGCTGGTGCGATATTCCGCATCCACCAGAATCCGCCCGTTCTGGATTGCAATATCTTCACCGCTGATCGGGTCATGGCAGAAAACCTGACCTACCGCCTTCAGCACCATATCCGCCGGCACAAGGAATCTGTCGTCAGCGTTGTAGACAGGCTTTCCTGCCTCATTCAGAGAGCCGCGTGAAAACTCCACGCCCGCCAGAACCCCCTGCTCCTGCACGATCGCCACGGGTGACGCCCACAGACGAACAGTAACGCCGTTCGTCTGCGCCCATTCCCGTTCGACCGCCGTTGCCGACATGTTTTCCGCACCACGACGATAAACCAGCGTCACTTCATCCGCGCCAAGCCGACGCGCCTGCACAGCAGCATCAACCGCCGTGTTACCGCCACCAATCACCACGACCCGCCTGCCGACAGGCACATCGGCTTTCGGCAGGGACCGTAGCGTTTCGATGAAGGAGACCGCGTCCTGAACGCCATCCAGCGTCTCACCTTCCATCTCCAGTTGCCGGACACCGGTGAGACCAATCGAAAGAAAGACAGCGTCATGATCCTTTTTAAGGTCTCCGACGCTGAAATCGACACCGAGCGTCTTGCCGCCGACAATCGAAATCCCTCCGACCGCAAGAAGGAAATCCACCTCCTTCTGCGCGAAATCATCTGAAAGCTTATAGGCCGCAACGCCATATTCATTCAGGCCGCCTGCTTTCGCATGACGGTCATACAGCACGACGTCATGCCCATACATGGCGAGACGATGGGCGCATGCCAGACCTGCTGGCCCCGCTCCCACAATCGCCACGCGGCGTCCTGTTTCCGGCTGGCGACGGAAAGGCTGACCGCCATGCCCCATCTGCCAGTCCGTCGCATGACGCTGCAACTGACCGATCCGAACGGGCCGCCCTTCCTCAAGCGTGTTATGGACACATTTCTGCTCACACAGAATCTCGGTCGGACAGACCCTGGCGCAGGAACCGCCAAGGATATTCGAGTCGAGAATGGTACGGGCCGACCCCTGCATGTTGCCTGTTGCAATCGCCCGGATGAAACGGGGAATATCAATACTGGTCGGGCAGGCTTCGATGCATGGCGCGTCATAGCAGTAGAAGCAGCGCTCCGCTTCCACCAGCGCCTGCTCATGGGACAACGGTGGATGCGCATCGGAAAAGTTACGAGTGAGCTCCAGATCAGTCAGACGACCGCTTAGGATATCGGGGGATGGCATTGGCTGTGTATCCATCAAGATTCTGTTCGTCCTGATGGTGGAGAATTTAATCCGGTTACGCAACATTTTTCTGACCATTTAGTCAGCTTTTTATCGGACACAAAAAAAGCCCGGCAGTTTTCACTGACGGGCTTTCCCTGATTGTCAAACAGAAATCAGAAACCGGTGGACACCGAAAAAGAAACCGACAGAGGCGGCGCGAGTGTATAGGTCGGAGCCGAACCCGCCGTATACTGTGTCCCATGCAGACCCGTTGTGGCATGAGCGAAGGGCGTCATCGAATAAACGCCGTTTCGATAAAGCGAACCCGCCAGATTCTGGAAATTGAGCTGAATCTGGGGGGAATGCAGATACCAGACATTGGAGAAACGATAACCAACAGTCAGCGAGTCCGAGATATATGAATGTAATTTCTCATCATTCATCAGTGTCGCATACTGCGATCCGACATATTTCAGGTTGAGATTAAGAAATATGTGACCGTTATCCCAGTCAATGCCCAATGCTCCCATTTCATGAGGTGTCTGGGCAGGCCGCTTCCCTTTGGTACGGAGGTAATCATTCAGATAATGAATATTCGAATCGGTGGTCGCATCGAGATATTCGAAACTGATATAGGGACGGAAATGACCAAAGATCGGTCGCGTTGCAAGCTGGACGTCGACGCCCCGTGATGTCTGATTACCAACATTCATCGTGGTCGCCATAGGCGCGCTACCGAAGTAACTCAGAACTCCCATCTGGCGGTTTGTGAAATTGTAATTGAAGAAAGAAATATCACCGACAAAGATGTCGTCATGATAGCGATAGCCGATTTCTTCATTAATCGAATATTCCGGCTTCACATTGTCCGATGGCGCCGTCGACATGCTGCCATTCACATTATACAGCTCGAACAGCGTATTGTTGTTGGGCATTTTGAAGCTGGTCGAACCACGCACATACAACTGATGATGGGAGTTGAATGTGTAACTGGCGCTGAACTGCGGCAGCGGTTCAAAAACATTCTGTCCACGATTCTGGATAATGTTGGGAACATAACTGTTCACCTTGCGATTGACCATCGCCAGACGCACGCCAGCCTGTAGTTCCAGCTTGTCATGCAGGAGCTTCAGCTTGTCCCCAAGATAAAGCATGTTCACCTGCGTAAAGGTGTTATGATTATTCAGGTACCACTTTTTACCTTCAGCAGTGCGGTAGATGCTTGGACCATAATCGCCATAAATATTGGCAGGACCACCATCATTCTGATTGATGTAGGATACCGGGGTCGCCTGATTGGTTCGTGACCATTCATACCACCAGCCAAAGGTGAGCGTGTTGATCCCTTTGGTCCATGTTACTTTCGCGTTATTACCTGTCCTGTGGTAACTGAAATAAAGTGGTGAGTAAACGGTCGTGCCATTGGCGACATTCACGTCTACAGGCTGATTGCCAGAAAAAGTCTGACCATCTTCAATCGTACTCACACCACCAATGCTGCCGGACCCCCACCAGAGATAAGGCGTATCATCAAACCGCAGACCGTCAGCCAGCTTCAGGGACAGCGGCGCGGAAGCAATCAGATTCTGGAAAGCATCAAGTCCGTACTTGTAATAGTTCGTCCGGTCGTTTTTATTGAAGTGGGAACTGTAATCCAGTTTCTTACCATACTGCGCGAACTGGTCCTTTGTCGGGTACATATCAAGCTGTAACTCATTGGTGTTGTAGCTGGCATTGAGCGTCCAGTTACTTTCCGGTGTGAAATCCTTCACCAGCTTGAAATCGACATGCTTGCGAGTGAACTTGCCCGGGCCACGCCAGTTATCTGATGCCGTATTGGAAAAGGATGCGAAGGCACGCACGCCTGTTTTCCCGATATCACCGGTTTCCAGCCGCACGAACTCTCTGTGCATGTTATAGGAGCCATAGGAGAAATCGACAAAACCACCGCGCTTGTGGGATGGGTCGATCAGTTCGGCATAAGCGGCGCCAGCAGCAGCCGAGATACTTGGCGTATCAATATCGACTGATCCCGGCGTCAGAGAAACCGATTTCAGGTTGTCACCATCCGATGTCTGGTTGGCATAAAAGCCACCGTCGCCCACGTCATTGACCGGTGCACCATTATAGATCCAGCCGACATGGTCACCAGGGAGTCCGCGCAGGGTCAGGTTACCACCGGCAATACCATAGGGTTCAGTCAACGAGACAAAGGCGCTGGGCGTCAGTGACAGCACCTGCACAGGATTGGCGGACGGAGGCTGCTTCGATATGAAATCCCTTGTTACAGACTGGATGGTTCCGGCACGCGTTTCGAGACGCATAAGACCGCCACCCGGCTGCCGTCCCGTCACACCCTGCGCGGAGGCTGTGCGGCCTGTCACTTGAATTGCTTCTCCGGGACCACTTGCCTTTATGGAACGCGGTCTGGAGGCAGCCGGTTTCCGTGCAACACCATGTCCAGCGGCAGCTTTTGTCGCCTTTGCAGGAAAGGTCGTCTCCTGAGCCACCGCCAGCTCAGTTAGAATTGTTTCTCCACAGATCGTCCCCGCCAGGAGGAAATGAAAAACTGAAAGGCGTTTTCGGACCATGTTCTCTTCCCGCTCCCGCATCGAAAAGCAAAGGTGATCAATGCAGGGTAACTATAATTTTTTAATCCGGATTCGCAACGATAATTCGACCATCTGGTTAAGTTTTTCTCTCCATCTCCTTTTCCCATCTTCCCCGTGCAAACAAAAACCTTTAAATAATAAGTATTTTCAATATAGTAAGACAAATCAATTGCGATCAGAGAATTCCGCCTATGATCCTTACCGGCGATCCCGCCCCGCTGTTTCTACAGAAAGCCGATACGGGCTGGGGCCATTACAGTTTCGATATGGCTGCCGGACGGTATAGCCTGCTGATCTTCATGGCTTCAGCCCAGTCTCCTCCGGCGGCATGCGACACCGAAGCATTTCGCGGCCTTGCTGAGAAACGAAAGAGCGGTGTTCTGGAAATCTTCCGTGTCACTGGCGACAGTCGGGAGATCAGCCGTCCCGTTTCGGATCATGCCAGTCGCGACAGCATTGTGCTCTTTGACGATGATCAGGCCGTGCACAGGCTTTACGGTGCTGGCCCAGATGAAGCGCTCTGGATTCTGGTCGATCCCATGCTCAGGATCAGACAGGTTCTTCCCGACAGTCCTGACGTAGCAAACCATCTGAACAAATGGCTGGACAAGCCCCCCCGTTTCCAGAACGGCCCCATCCCCGCACTCATGCTCGACAATGTGCTCGAACCAGAGTTCTGTCAGACGCTCATTTCTTACTATCACAGTCAGCCACAGAACTTCTCCGGCATTCTTACACGTGACAGTGACGGGACTGCCATCCAGACCGTCAGCCAGTCTTTCAAGCGCAGACATGACTGTGTTTTACGTGACAAAACTCTGGTTCAAGGTTTGCAGGCCCGGATCATCCGGCGTGTCGTTCCTGAAATCCGCAAGAGTTTTCAATGCACGGTTACCGGCATGGATCGCATGATCATCGGATGCTATGACGCCGCCGAACTGGGTGGTTTCGGGCCACATCGCGATAATACGGTCAAAGGCGCGTTTCACAGACTTTTCGCCATTTCCCTTAATCTCAATCATGATTTCAAGGGTGGTGAGCTGATCTTTCCCGAATTTTCAGATCAGGGATTTTGTCCGCCAACAGGAGGCGCTCTCATCTTTTCCAGCGCACTCATGCATGCCGTCTGCCCCGTCACAGAGGGCAAGCGTTATGCATGCCTTCCCTTCGCCTTCAACGAAGACTCCCTTGCCTATGCCCGCAGTCAGGAGGAAGTGACCGGACAAAAAACCTCCGATGCGAAATAGGGTTCTTGCGTCAACAGTATCTATAACAATGCAGAACGCTGCCCCATCCATTTAACAGGTGGAGCAGCTTCACAGAGACCGCTTACTTCTGCCCTCCGGGACAAAAGGCTCAGCCTGAAGACTTTCTTCAGATGTTTCTAAAGAGGTTTGCGAGGAGCCCTTTTCAGAGCCGGGCGGCTGATATAACGCCCAGCCCCCTTGACCGCCCGTAAATCCCCGTTCTGCCAGACGACCCTGCCGTTGCTGATTGTTGTCTGCGCCAGACCGGTCAGCGTCATACCTTCAAAAATATTGTAATCGACATTCTGATGGTGCATTGCGGCCGAAATGGTTCGCTCCGCATCAGGGTCCCACAGAACAATGTCAGCATCCGCTCCGGGTAAGATCGTCCCTTTCTGCGGATAAATATTGAAAATCCGGGCCGTATTGGTGGACGTCAGAGCCACGAAATTCTCTGGAGACAGATGGCCTTTCTTCACGCCGTAGTGCCACAGCACACTCATCCTGTCCTCAATACCCGGCGTTCCGTTGGGAATGCGGGTGAAATCCTGTCGTCCGGCCTCCTTCTGCGCAGCGCAGAAGCAGCAGTGATCCGTCGCCGTCGTGTGCAACTGGCCGGACATCAACCCGCCCCACAGAGCCGACTGATGATGACGCTCCCGAAACGGCGGGCTCATCACGTAACGTGCCGCCTTCAGCCAGTCCGAACTTTCATAAACGCTTTCGTCAAACACAAGATGCTGCGGCAGGACTTCGCCATACACCTCCTGCCCTCTCATGCGGGCATCAGCGATGGCCTTTGCCGCCTGCTCGGTCGAGACATGGACAATATAGACCGGCACACCCAGCAGACCAGCCAGAGCGATGGCGCGCTGGGCAGCCTCCCCCTCCACTTCCGGCGGACGTGAGACAGGGTGCGCCTCCGGCCCGGTTCGTCCCTGCGCCAGCAGATCCTGCTGGAGGTAGGCGACCGCATCACCATTTTCAGCATGAACAGTACAGATCGCGCCGAGTTCCGATGCTCGTTTCATGGACCGGAGCAGCGTATCGTCTTCAATCATCAGGGCATTTTTGTAGGCCATGAAATGCTTGAAGGAGTTGACGCCACACTCTTCAACCAGCGTACCCATGTCATGGCGCACCTGGTCATTCCACTCCGTGATGGCAACATGAAAACCATAGTCAGAGGCAGATTTCGTTGCTTTTTCACGCCATTCTTTCCATGAATCCAGCAAGCCACGCCCCGAACCCGGAATCACGAAATCAATGATGCTCGTTGTGCCTCCCGCCAGCCCGGCTGCGGTACCTGTAAAGAAATCATCTGTCGCAATGGTGCCCATGAAAGGCATTTCCATATGCGTATGCGGGTCTATGCCACCCGGCATGACCAGCAGACCACCTGCCTCCACCACGTCATAGCCAGTCGGTGTTTCCAGATCAGGTCCCACCTGAAGAATCCGTCCACCATCACCACACAGCACATCGGCCCGCATGGTGCGTTCCGCCGTTACAACGTCACCGCCTCTGATATGCAGCATGAGTGCTCCCTCGTGATTGCAGGAATCGTGGATTTCTCCACATTTCATATCGAAACCGTATTGTTATTCTGACTATTTGGTCAATAAGATATTTCAGAAACGAATCATGTTCTCAGGGAGAGCACCATGAACGGCCCTTTATCACCCCCACTGAGATCATCCCGCCTGATCAATGACGACCTGGCTCCGGTGACCCAACGCACATGGGGTGGCAAGGACTACCTGTTCCTGTGGATGTCCAACATTCACAGTGTGGCGGGCTATGTGACGGTCAGCAGCCTTTTTGTCATGGAATTGCCGCTTAAAGACGTGTTTCTCGCCCTGCTCCTCGGCATTCTCGTGGTGCAGGTGGCCTGCAACCTTGTCGCCGCTCCAAGCTTCCGTACAGGCGCGCCGTTTCCTGTCGTCGCCCGCATGACGTTCGGCGTTTATGGCGCCATCCTCGCGGCGTTCATACGCGGGCTGATCGCCATCGGCTGGTATGGCATCCAGACCTGGCTTGCCTCCAACGCGCTTGTGGTGCTTGCCGTCAAGCTGTGGCCAGCCCTTGAACCCTGGGCCATCGCCTCGCAACATGGCTTTGTCGGACTGTCACTGGTCGGCTGGGCCGCCTTCATGACCGTGTGGACCCTGCAAATCATGGTTTTCTGGAACGGTATGGATGCCATCCGCCATTTCATCGACTGGGCCGGCCCCATCATTTACGGCATGATGGTGCTGCTCGACGGGTGGCTGCTTGTCAGAACCGGCGGGCATGTCTCCTTTCACATGTTCCACACAGCAACACATCCGACCTTCAGCCAGCAGTTGTTCGGCATCGTGAATGCCATGGCACTCATCCTTGCCTATTTCTCGCCCATCATCCTCAATTTCGGCGATTTTTCCCGCTATGGCGTCAGCATGCGCGCCATCCGCAGCGGCAACTTCTGGGGGCTTCCCTTCAATCTTCTGGCGTTTGCCTCCCTGACACTGCTGACGATCGCCCTGACACTACCGGTCTTTGGTCATCTGATTTTCGACCCAGTGGAAACCGTCGTCAAAACCACAAGCCTGACCACAGCTCTTCTGGGCGTTCTGACCGTCGTTACGGCCACAATCGGCATCAATATTTCAGCGAACTTCGTCTCTGCCGCATTCGATTTTTCGAATATCGCGCCGAACCATCTTTCATGGCGCAAGGGTGGACTGATCGCCGGGGCAGGCGCCATCATCGTCACACCGTGGAACCTCTATGCGCGGCCTGAACTGGTGCATCTCACGCTCGATGTGCTGGGAAGCTGCATCACACCGATGGTCGCCATTCTTCTGGCCGATTACTACGTGGTCAAAAAGCAGCATATTCAGGCAGAGGCTCTTTATTCTTCTGACCGGAGCGGCGTCTACTGGTATCGCGGAGGTATCAATCCCGTCGCAATCAGCGCCCTTGTCACCGGCACGCTATGCGGACTGAGTTTCATCTTCTTCGCTGCTTTCGCGCCGTATCGGAACCTATCCTGCATCGCCGGATTCACGACGGCGCTTGGGTTCTACCTTCTTCTGGCGCGGCTGTTTCCGCATCAATACACACAGAAGAAAGCAGTTGCATGATGGTGCTCAGGCCATCGTCATAATCGCTTTTCAGCAGTTTCTTTCGCCCCAGAACGGCTGCAAACTGCACCTGCATATCGGCGTAGGACTGTGTCATGGACCAGAGCAGGAACATGAAGTGCGGAACATTCACCGCCTTCATCTGGTCCCGCTCCTGCCAGATTCTGAAAACTTCTGACAGTCTCTCCACATGCTCTTTCAGCGTGATTTTCAGAAAATCCTCGATCTGGCCACCGCCAGACAGAAGTTCCTGCATAAAGAGCCGGGAAACCTCCGGCTTACGCCGGGAGAAAACGATTTTCGCCTGAACGTATTTCAGCAGACCGTCATAAGGTCTGTTCTTTTCTGAAATCCAAGCATCGGCATCAGCCAGCCAACCATCAAGAAAACGCTCCAGCGTCGCGTGATAGAGCTTTTCCTTGGTACTGAAATAATAAAGGACATTCGCCTTGGGCAGATCACAGACCCGGGCGATCTCATCAACACGAGCGCCAGAAAAACCATGACAAGAAAAGACTTTTTCCGCCGCGTCCAGAATATGACCTGTCATGTTCTCGCGCAAAGACCCTACGGGCCGGTTTCCGTCTTTCTGCCTCATTGAATTTTCTGTCTCTTGCTTGCTGTAACCTTCATCCGACGATTATGCCACACGACCCTCGCCCATGCATGACCGCAGCATGTCGAAGCGTATCATCAGCCGCCGTCAGAAGCAGGCAGGCGTCTCGTGCGTGGCGCCTGCCTGATCGATCACGTCAGACGCGAAGGACGTGTACGTCCACGAGCGGACGTTTCTGCAGCTTGCGCCCCAGAGCCCGACGCAGCGCCGTCTTGGCGGCCTCCCGGAAGGAGACGTCATCCATGCGCAGTTCATCCGGAATCTCGTCGATCGCGTTGGAGAACTCTTCCTGAACACGAATGCTTTCCGGCTCTCCTGCTTCCAGCAGACCCGGCGCGCTGATCTTCGGCTCGCCGATGACGTAGCCTTCGTCATCCACCGCGACACTGGCGATGATAATGCCGTTGAACAGCATCTTGCGACGGGCAGACAGAACATCGCCGTCCATCGCCAGCAGACGGTTGCCATCCACAGCCAGACGTCCGGTAGGCGCGGTGTCGACCACCTGCACAGCACCGGGCGCGAGGTTCAGGATATCGCCGTCTTCCAGCAGGATCGAGGCGATGCCCTTCTCCTGAGCCAGAGCCGCATGGGCCGTCAGGTGACGCCATTCGCCATGTGTCGGCACAGCGTATTGCGGACGGATCAGGTCATACATCATCCGCACGTCATCAGCCGTGGCATGGCCGGAGCAGTGGATCATGTACCCTTCCTTGTCCGTGATGACACGGACGCCGTTACGGGTCAGATTGTCCTGCACCTGCATGATCGCGCGCTCGTTGCCCGGGATCATGCGGCTCGAATAGATGACCGTATCCCCTTCTCCGAGCGCGACGGTCTGATGCGTGTCCGAGGCGATCCGCGACAGCGCCGAGCGGGGCTCGCCCTGACTGCCGGTGATGATCATGACGATCTTGTCGTCCTCGACATTGTTGATCTCGTATTCCGGCAGGAACGGCAGCACGCCCGAGAGGTAGCCGCACTCACGCGCCGCCACGTCGAGGTTGCGCAGCGAACGACCGACCAGCACCACGACACGTCCGGCAGCCTGCGCCGCCATGGCGATGGTCTCAACGCGGGCGACATTGGACGCGAAGCAGGTAACGGCGATGCGTCCCGTCAGCGTTCCCATCAGTTCCGTCAGGCCCTGACGCACTTCGGCTTCCGAGCGCGAGGCACCGGGCGTCATCACGTTGGTACTGTCACACACCAGCGCCAGCACACCCTCGTCACCGATTTCGCGCAGACGCTCGATATCGGTCGGCGGTCCGACCAGTGGCGTCGGGTCGATCTTCCAGTCGCCGGTATGCACCACCACGCCCTGCGGCGTGCGGATGGCCATCGCCTGCGCTTCCGGCACCGAATGGGTGACCGGGATGAACTCGATGTCGAATGGTCCGACATTGAAGCGTCCGCCGCAGGGGACCACGTGGATCTTCACCTGCTGGTCGAGACGGGCCTCACCGAGCTTGCGGCGCAGAACCGTTGCCGCAAACGACGTTGCGTAAATCGGGCACTCAAGGCGGGTCCAGAGGTGCGCCACCGCGCCGATGTGATCTTCATGAGCATGCGTGATGACCAGACCAGCCAGTTTGTCCCGACGCTCCATGATATAGGTCGGGTCCGGAACCAGAATTTCCGCTTCCGGCGTATCATTGCCGGAAAACCCGATACCGCAGTCAACCGCAAGCCATGTCTCTCCCAACCTGTAAAGGTTGAGATTCATGCCGATCTCGCCCGTTCCGCCAAGTGGCAGAAAGGCCAGACCGCCGTCCTTCTCTGTCATATCGTTCTGTTATCCTTCTTCCTGTGTACTGTCTGTGATGGTGTGTAATGGCGGCTCCGGGTTTCGCTCGAACAGGAACCGCAATCCGTTGATGGTCAATTCAGGGTCGATATGGTCGAAAACCTCTGTCCCCTCAGAGAAGAGCGGCGCGAGACCACCAGTCGCAAGCACCTTCATCGGGGCTCCGAACTCCCGTTTGACCCGCTCGACAAGTCCTTCGATCAATCCGACATATCCCCAGAACACGCCTGACCGCATGGCCATGTTCGTATTCTTCCCGATAACAAGGCCGCCTTCCGGGCGACCAATTCCAATCCGCGGCAGACGCGCCGCGGCCATATGCAGGGCTTCAACCGACAGGTTGATGCCGGGAGCAATGATGCCACCCAGATACGTTCCGTCTTCCGCCACGACGTCAAACGTGGTGGCGGTGCCGAAATCAATGACCACCAGCGGACCACCATAAAGGCGCTGGGCCGCGAGCCCGTTCAGCAGACGGTCAACGCCCACTTCCGTCGGGTTATCCAGTGCAATCCGGAAGCCCCAGTCCAGACGGGACGAGGCCACGAGAGGCTCCACATTGAAATACTGACGGCAGAGCTGGCGGAGATGATAGAAAGCTGCTGGCACAACCGTACCGATGGCGGCGCCTGTAATGTCCTCTGGCGCAATCCCTTCGTTGCGAAGCAGCGTCAGCAGCCACACCGCGTATTCGTCGCTTGTGCGCTGCGTCTGCATGGAGATGCGCCAGGTTCCACGCCATTTTTCCCCGTCATCGACAGCAAAAACAGCGTTCGTATTGCCTGCGTCAATGACCAGCAGCACGACCGGCTTCCAACGCATTCACTCTGGGATCACCATAAAGCACTTCACCCGTGATCACTCTCTCGACCCTTCCATTACAGTCGAGGAGCAGCTCACCATCCTCACCAATCCCTGCAAATCTGCCCTCAGAATAGTGTCCGCCGCCATTTACTACAAGGGGCGCTCCCAAAGGCAACGATCTCTCAAGCCATGCGAGACGAATTGCTGCAAAACCTTCGGTCCTGAAAACCTGTCGCCAGTGTGTCAGTGCAGACAGGATACGCCCGGCGACAGCACGCGGCTGGCAGGAGGCTGTCCACTCCGCCAGACAGGCCAACCTCCGGCCGGGAATGACGGGAGAGGCCACAAGATTGGCCCCGAAACCAATGACCAGCCAGGGCGCGGAACCTCCTCCTGCTTCCACCAGAATACCACCCATCTTGCGACCATCCAGCACGATGTCATTGGGCCATTTGATCCGCAGCCGGGAGCTACTGTCCCGCCCCGAAGCAAGACCGTCATGAAACGCCAGAGCCGCGATGAACGCCCATGCGCCGGGCTGTTTCCGCTCGGTCTCATCCGGCCGCAGCAATGCTGAAAGCGCCAGACTGTCTCCCGGATCAGACCAGAGACGCCCGCGACTGCCTCGGGGATTCGTCTGATGAAAGGCCAGCGCGGCGAAGCCGTCAGCCTCACCTTCCTCCGCCTTTGCAAGACAGAGGTCAGAGGTGGAGGGCAGTTCGTCGAAACATGAGAGCCGCCAGACGGGAAGCTGATCCGGACCGCTTCCCTGAGGCGCAGCCGGCTCAGTCAATGAGCGCCTGCGCCGCAGCCTGCGCTGCCTCGCTGATCGGACCCAGACCAATCAGGAACAGCACCGTCGCCAGCCCCATGGCGATGGATACGAACGAGACAGACGGGGCAGGACGATCGAAGGCCGGAGCCGCCGGATCGAAATACGCCACCTTAACAATGCGGAGGTAATAAAACGCTCCAACGATGGCGGACACCACGCCGACTGCGATCAGCGGATACAGGCCTGCGTTCCAGGCTGCGGCGAACACCATGAACTTGCCGAAGAACCCGGCCAGCGGCGGCACGCCGATCATGCTGAACATGCAGATCGCCAGAACCAGAGCCAGCCCCGGATTGGTGCGCCCCAGTCCTGCGATGTCGGAGATTTCGGTAATCTCACGTCCCTGCCGACGCATGGCGGTGATCACACCGAACGTGCCCGCATTCATGATCAGATAGGTCGTGAGATAAACCAGTGTGCCTGTCGTCCCTGCAGGAGACGCGGCGGCAAGCCCCATCATCGCATAGCCCATGTGACCGATCGACGAGTAGGCCATCAGGCGCTTGATGTTGCGCTGCGGGATGGCGGCGAAGGAACCGAACAGCATGGACAGGGCCGCGATCACTTCGATCAGCAACTGCCAGCGCGGTGACATCGCACCGAACGGACCCGCCATCACGCGCAGAATCAGGGCGAAAGCCGCAAATTTCGGCGCACCGGCCATGTAGGCCGTCACCGGTGTCGGCGCACCCTGATAGACATCCGGCGTCCACATGTGGAACGGCACGGCGGACAGCTTGAACGCCAGCCCGACGATGACGAACACCATGCCAATCACAAGACCGACGGGCAGGATGCCTGCGCCGTTGATCTCGGCCGCGATGGGCGCGTACTCCATCGTCCCCGCATAGCCGTAGACCAGCGACACGCCATAGAGCAGAAGACCGGACGCCAGCGAACCGAGAATGAAATATTTCAGACCTGCTTCCGCTGAACCCAGACGGTCCCGCTCCATGGCGCACAGAACGTAAATCGCCAGTGAGGACAGTTCCAGCCCGACAAACAGCGTCATCAGATTGGTGGACGACGCCATGACCATCGCCCCGAGGGTCGAGAACAGCACGAGAATGGGCATCTCGAACGGCAGTTCACGGTGCTCGTTGGTGTAACCCACCGACAGGGCAATCGCCACCACGCCACCGACAATCGCCAGCAGCTTGATGAAGCGAGCGAACGCATCGACCACGAAGAGCCCATCATAGCCAACGCCACCATAGGACGTGGCCACCAGAAACCCCGTGACCACGAAGGCCGCGATGCTCAGCGTCGCCGATGGCAGAAAGGCATGGCCTTTCCTCGTGAGCACACCCACCGAGAGGATAAGGAGACCGCTGACCGCCAGAACGATTTCCGGCAACGCAAGTATCCAGTTCATCGTCCATTCTCCCCGGCGATGACGTGCAGGATTTCAGAAAAGCCGCTCATCGGAAAAAGACCACGGTGCTGACAAACACGACCAGACCGACAAGCATGGTAAACGCATAGATGGCGATAGACCCCGTCTGCGTGCGCGTCGCGGTAACCGCCGTGCCACGCGTAATCTCGGCGAGACCGACCGGGATTTTCTCGATCACACCTTCGTCCACACCATGCCACAGGGCACGGGCAATGGCGCGATAAGGCTTCACGAAAACCACGTCATACAATTCGTCGAAATACCATTTATTGAGCAGGAACTGATAAACCGGACGGAAGGACGTGGCGATCTGCCCCGGCAGCTCCGGCTTGGCGATATAAAGAACATAAGCCAGCGCGATACCCAGCAGACCGACAATGCTTGGCAGCAGTCCGATCAGCGTCGGAACATCCTCAAGCGAGGCGATGATCGTGTTGCCCGGAGCATTGAAAATCGCCCCCTGCCAGAATCCTTCCTGCCTGCCGCCGATATAGAGCGGTGCCAGAGCAGCACCGGCAACCAGCGCGCCGATCGACAGGATCATGACCGGGGCCAGCATGACCGCCGGACTTTCATGGGCATGATCGAACGCATGCTGGTCACGGGGTTTGCCATGAAACACGAGGAAAATCAGACGCCAGCTATACAGCGCTGTGATGAAAGCCGTGACCGTGCCGAGAATCCAGCCATAGGTGCCAACACCGGAATGCGAGACCCATGCTGCGTTCAGGATGGCGTCCTTCGACCAGTAACCGGCGAAGGGGAAGACGCCCGCCAGCGCCAGACTGCCGATCCACATCATAGCGTAGGTGACCGGGATCTTCTTCCACAGGCCGCCCATGCGGAACATGTCCTGTTCCTCGTGCATCGCATGGATCACACAGCCTGCGCCGAGAAACAGCATCGCCTTGAAAAAGGCGTGCGTGGTCAGATGGAACACGGCCGCCTGATAGGCTCCGACACCGATGGCCATGAACATGTAACCAAGCTGCGAGCAGGTGGAATAAGCGATCGTACGCTTGATGTCCGGCTGCACCATACCGACAGTCGCCGCAAAGAAGCAGGTCGTGGCCCCGATCAGCACGATGAAGATGCGTGTGTCAGGTGCGAACTCGACCAGCGGCGACATGCGCGCCATCAGGAAGACGCCCGCCGTGACCATGGTGGCGGCGTGAATGAGAGCGGAAACCGGCGTCGGCCCTTCCATCGCATCCGGCAGCCATGTGTGCAGGAACAATTGCGCCGACTTGCCCATCGCGCCGATGAACAGCAGCGTCGCAATGACCTCGATGACGGAGTGGACCGAACCGAACAGATAGTAGCCGGTCTGCACATGGTCCGGGACCGTGGCGAAGATGTCGTCATACTGGACCGTGCCGAACACCACGAAGATCAGGCCGATGCCGACAAGGAAGAACAGGTCGGCCACACGGTTGACCACGAACGCCTTGATCGCTGCGGCGCAGGCGCTTGGCTTCTGATACCAGTATCCGATCAGCAGGTAACTCGCGAGACCGACCCCTTCCCAGCCGAAGAAGAGCTGGATCAGGTCGTTGGACGTGACCAGCATCAGCATGGCGAATGTGAACAGCGACAGGTAGGAGAAGAACCGGTAACGCGGCATCGTATCGTGCGCCATGTAGCCGATGCTATAGATGTGCACGAGCGTCGAGACGGTCAGCACCATCGCCACCATGGTAACCGACAGCGTGTCGAAGCGGAGCGCCCAGTTCACATGGAAGGAACCGGCGTCAACCCAGTGCGCCAGCAGAGCCACGCTCGGCATGCCGCCACCAAGGAAGCCACCGGCCAGCGCGCCATAACTGCATACCGTAGCGATGAGCATGCACAGGACCGTCACGGCCTGCGCCGCGCCGTCGCCGATGCGACGCCCGAACAGTCCGGCAATGGCCGAGCCGCCCAGCGGGGCCAGTGTCGCGATCGAAAAGAGGATGAGTGCTGCCTGCATGATGCTCAGCCCTTCATCGTCGCAACGTCCTCGACCTGAATCGAGCCACGGTTGCGGAAATAGACAGTGAGGATGGCCAGACCAATCGCGGCTTCAGCGGCCGCGATGGTCAGCACGAACAGCGTGAGCACCTGTCCCGAGAGATCGCCCAGCACGGAGGAGAACGCCACCAGGTTGAGATTGGCGGCCAGCAGGATCAGCTCCATCGACATCATGATGATGATGATGTTCTTCCGGTTGAGAAAGATGCCGAACACGCCGAGCACGAGCAGCGCCGCGCTGACCGTCAGGTAGGGGCCAAGCCCGATCTGGGCGATTGTCGTGTTCATTCTGCATCTCCTTCACCCGGCTCGCGCGTCTCCGCGGCAGGGACTCCGTAAGAACCCGGAACGGCTGTCACGTAATAGGAATCGTTGGGGCGGATGAAGCCGCCATTCGCATCCGTGCCCTGCCCCAGCGGCAGGGTCATCATCTCCAGCGTGTCGGCGCGCTTGCGCTCATGCTGGCGGGCGATGATCTGGCGACGGCCCATCGGACGGTCACGCAGTGTCAGGGTGATCGCGCCGATCATGGCGACGAGCAGCACGATACCGCAGAGCTGGAACAGCAGGATGTAGTGCGTATAGATCAGGTTACCGAGTGCGCCGGTGTTGGTGGCGGCGCCTCCGGGCAGGCCGAGACCACCCGTGATCGGCGCGGGCATGACCGGGGACATGCCCCAGTGAAGACCCGCCATCGCCAGTTCGACGAACAGGATGCAGCCGACCACGGCCCCGATGGGCGCGTAACGTTGCAGGCCTTCCCGCATCTTCGTGAAGTCGATGTCGAGCATCATCACCACGAACAGGAACAGCACGGCCACCGCGCCGACATAGACGATCACCAGGATCATCGCGAGGAACTCAGCCCCGGCAACGAGGAAGAGTCCGGCAGCATTGAAGAACGCAAGGATCAGGAACAGGACCGAATGGACCGGGTTACGTGCGCTGATCACCATGGCGGCGGAACCGACCAGAATGGTGGCGAACACATAAAAGACGAGCTGGACCATCAGACACAGCCTCCCCTGAAACAGGCGGCGGACACGGCTACGGACATAGCGTGGGGCCGATCAGCGATAAGGCGCATCGAGTTCGAGCCTCCGTGCCAGCACGCTCTCCCAGCGGTCGCCGTTCGAGAGCAGCTTTTCCTTGTTGTACATGAGTTCCTCACGGGTCTCCGTGGCGAACTCGTAGTTCGGCCCCTCGACAATCGCATCCACCGGGCAGGCTTCCTCGCACAGGCCGCAATAGATGCACTTCGTCATATCGATATCGTAGCGCGTGGTACGGCGGGAACCGTCGTCACGCGGCTCGGCCTCGATGACGATCGCCTCCGCCGGACAGGTCGCCTCGCACAGCTTGCAGGCGATGCAGCGTTCCTCGCCGTTCGGGTAGCGACGCAGGGCGTGCTCACCACGGAAACGCGGAGAAAGCGGCCCCTTTTCGTAAGGATAGTTGATGGTGACTTTCGGCTTGAACATCGTCCTGAATGTCGCGGCCATGCCGGAGACGATTTCGGTCAGCAGAAAAGCCTTCAGCGCACGATCCATGCCAGCCATCAGCTTACTCCCTGCGGCAGAAGACCCGTTGCAAGCAGGAACCCGGCGGTCGCGATCATCCAGAGCAGCGAGAACGGCAGGAACACTTTCCAGCCAAGACGCATGAGATGATCATACCGGAAACGAGGGAACGTTGCGCGGGTCCAGATAAAGACGAAAAGACAGAACAGGATTTTGGCGATCAGCCAGAGCGGACCCGGTATCCATGTCAGCGGCGCGATGCCAAGCGGCGGCAGCCAGCCACCGAGAAACAGGATGCTGACCATGCCGGACATGAGGATCATGTTGGCATATTCGCCAAGAAAGAAGAGACCGAAAGAGAGAGAGGAATATTCGACGAAGAAGCCCGCCACCAGCTCACTCTCGCCTTCGGGGAGATCGAAGGGCGCCCGGTTCGTCTCGGCCAGCGCCGAGATGAAGAACAGGATGAACATCGGGAACATCGGCACGCAGAACCAGACATGCCGCTGCGCCAGCACGATGTCGTTGAGGTTCAGGCTCCCCACCGCCAGCAGCACGGAGACGATCACCAGACCGATGGAGACCTCGTAGGACACCATCTGCGCGGCGGAGCGAAGGCTGCCGAGAAAGGCGTATTTGGAGTTCGACGCCCAGCCCGCGATGAGCATGCCGTAGACACCGAGCGAAGAGATCGCCAGCAGGTAGAGGATGCCCACATTGATGTTGGCGACCGCCAGCCCGTTACCCGTCGGGATGACCGCCCACGCCGTCATGGCCAGCGAGAAGGTCAGGAACGGCGCGAACAGGAAGAGGAAGCGATTGGCCCCGGTGGGGATGATCGTTTCCTTGGTGATCATCTTGATCGCATCGGCGAACGCCTGAAGCAGACCGAAAATGCCGTTCACGTTTGGACCACGGCGCATCTGCATCGCGGCCATCACCTTACGCTCCATGAGCGTCAGGTAAGCCACGCCGATCAGCAGCGGCACGAGGACCGCGAGCGTCTCCAGCACCATGAGAATGAGCTGGCCGGCAAGCGTATGGAAGAAAAAGTCAGCCACGTTCCTACTCCGCCGCCACAGCCACACTCGGCGCGTAGACTTCCGCGCACTCGATCATGGTCGGACTGGACCGACTGATCGAGTTTGTCAGGTAATAACTCCGGGAGAACGGCAGCAGCGGCTTGGCCTGAATGCTGTCCGAACCCGCTTCCTCAGCCGTTTCCCCTGCCGCCGAGGACACACCGAGCTGAAGCCGCTCACGCAGCGCCTCGATCGTGTCATAAGGCAGCTTCGCGCCCAGCACTTCCGAGGCGGCGCGGATGATCTTCCAGTCCTCCTTCGCCTCTCCCGGCGGGAACACCGCCTGGAAGCTGCGCTGGATGCGGCCTTCCGTGTTGACCCATGTGCCCGATTTCTCGGTATAGGCCGAACCGGGCAGGATCACATCGGCGCGGGCCGCGCCCGCATCGCCATGATGCCCCTGATAGATCACGAATGTTTCCGGGCTGATGGCGTTCACGGAGAACTCGTCCGCTCCCAGCAGCCAGAGCGCATCAACCCCGCTGCTCAGCATCCCGCGCAGACTGCGACCACCATTGCGCGGCACGAAGCCGAGGTCGAGCGCCGCAACCCGCGAGGCCGCCGTATGCAGGATGTTCAGGCCGTTCCAGTCGTCCGTCAGAGCGCCGACCGATTCCGCCAGAGCGCGACAGGCTTTCAGGATAGCGCCGGAATCCTCGCGGGTCAGAGCTTCCTGTCCGACGATGATCATCGGCTTCTTCGCGGCCTTCAGCTTTTCGACAAATTCGACATTGCCGCTCAGCAGACCGTTCACCGAGACCGGGTTGTTGCCCAGATCCTCATACGCCCATGTCGGGTCAGACATAAGCGTGCCGATGACACCGATCGGCAGACCACCGCGTCCCAGGGACAGATAGCGCTTGCGGATACGGGCGTTCAGAACCGGTGCATCGAGACGCGGGTTTGCTCCGACCACGAGAATCGCATCCGCTTCATCAATACCGGTGATGCCACTGGCAAAAGTATACCGCGAACGGTCCGACAGATCGTATTTCGCGCCATCCTGACGGCAGTCGAGATTGAGCGAACCGAGCGACCACATCAGATCCCGCAGCGCCATGATGCTTTCGGCATCACACAGATCACCGACGATCGCGCCGATCCGGCTTCCGGGCATACCCTCAAGCCGTTTGGCGATGGCGACGAAGGCGTCCTGCCAGCTTGCCGGATGCAGCTTGCCATGCACACGCACCCACGGACGGTCGAGGCGACGGCGCTTCAGGCCATCGACGGAGAAACGGCCCTTGTCGGACAGCCATTCCTCGTTCACCTCATCATTCACGCGGGGAACGATGCGCTTCACCTCGCCGCCACGCGCCTGAATCTGGATGTTGGTGCCGACCGCATCCATCACGTCGATGGCGTCAGTCTTCCGCATCTCCCACGGACGGGCCTGAAAGGCGGACGGTTTGGAAGTCAGCGCGCCAACCGGACAGATATCGATCAGATTGCCGGACAGTTCCGAGGTCAGCGCTTTCTCGACATAGGTGGTGATCTCCAGATTTTCACCACGCGAGATGCCGCCCAGTTCCGGGGTGCCCGCCACTTCCGCACTGAAACGGACACAGCGTGTGCACTGGATGCAGCGCGTCATCACCGTCTTTACCAGCGGGCCGAGATTTTTGTCGGTAACGGCACGCTTTTCCTCGTGGTAGCGGGAAATGCCACTGCCGTAGCCGTACGCCTGATCCTGAAGATCACACTCACCGCCCTGATCACAGATCGGGCAATCGAGTGGATGGTTGATGAGGAGGAACTCCATCACCGCCCGACGCGCCTTACGGACCGTTTCCGTGTCCGTGAAGATTTTCATCCCCTCGTTGACGGGAAAACCGCATGAAGCGACCGGTTTCGGAGCCCGCTCGACCTCAACGAGGCACATACGGCAGTTGCCCGCGACCGACAGACGTTCATGATAGCAGAAACGCGGAATTTCCTTGCCCGCCGCCTCACACGCCTGAAGGGCGGAGGAACCGGGAGCGACATCGACGGGCGTGCCGTCAACAATGACTCTGACCATCCGCCTTACTCCGCCGCAATCGCTACGACAGGCGTTCCCGTAGGCACCTGCACCTGCTGCGAACCACCATGCCGCCGCTTATAGTCATGGATACGCTCTTCCATGAGCGGGCGGAAATGCCGGATCAGGCCCTGAATGGGCCATGCCGCCGCATCACCAAGCGCACAGATCGTATGCCCTTCGACCTGCCTTGTGACCTGCTCCAGCATGTCGATTTCCTCGATTTCGGCGCGGCCTTCGACCATGCGGTTCATGACGCGCATCATCCAGCCGGTGCCTTCACGGCAAGGCGTGCACTGGCCGCAGCTCTCATGCTTGAAGAACTGCGAGAAGCGGGCAATCGCCTTGATGATGTCCGTGGATTTATCCATCACGATCATGCAGCCCGTTCCGAGTCCTGACTGCACCGCCCGCAGGCTATCATAGTCCATCAGCACGGTCTCACAGACATCCTTCGGTAGCAGCGGCACCGAGCAGCCACCCGGAATGACTGCAAGCAGATTGTCCCATCCACCACGCACACCGCCGCCATGCTTCTCGATGATCTCCTTCATCGAAACGCCGAGTTCTTCCTCGAACACGCACGGCGTATTCACATGACCGGAAATGGCCATCAGCTTGGTGCCCGCATTGTTCGGACGGCCGAGTGCGGAGAACCATGCTGCCCCGCGCCGCAGGATCGTGGACGCCGAAGCGATCGACTCCACATTATTCACCGTCGTCGGGCAGCCATACAGGCCCGCGCCAGCCGGGAACGGCGGCTTCATGCGCGGCTGGCCCTTCTTGCCTTCAAGGCTTTCCAGCAGGGCGGTTTCCTCGCCACAGATGTAAGCGCCTGCGCCGCGATGAAGATAGAAGTCGAAATCCCAGCCCGTGCCCGCAGCATTTTTGCCAAGCAGTCCGGCTTCATACGCTTCATCAATGGCGATCTGGAGATGACGCGCTTCGTTATAGAACTCACCGCGCACATAGATGTAGGAAGCGTGCGCTCCCATCGCGAAGGAGGCGATCAGCGCGCTCTCGATCAGTTTGTGCGGCTCATGGCGCAGAATCTCGCGATCCTTGCAGGTGCCCGGCTCGGACTCGTCACCATTGATGACGAGGTAGCGTGGTGCCGGTCCGTCACCTTTCGGCATGAAGGACCATTTCACGCCGGTCGGGAAACCCGCGCCACCACGCCCACGCAGGGCGGATGCCTTCATTTCATTGACGATCCAGTCGCGTCCCTTGTCGGTGATCGCTTTCGTATCGTTCCAGTCACCACGGGCGCGCGCACCAGCCAGTCGCCAGTCATTCTGGCCATACAGGTTGGTGTAGATCCGGTCCTTATCGCTCAGCATCGTCGCAGATCTCCCTCAACCCTGACCCGAACCGGTCTCTTCGAGCAGCACCCGACGGCCACCCTCCGGCTCCGCGCCATGACGCCCGTTGGTCGGACCCGGCTCCGGATACTCGCCACGCTTCAGCGCTTCGATCAGCGCCTCCGTACGGGGGCCATCGAGATCCTCGAAAAAGTCGTTATCCACCTGAAGGATCGGCGCATTGGAGCACGCCCCGAGACACTCGACCTCACTCAGCGTGAACAGACCGTCTTCACTGGTATCGCCGACATTATGAACACCGGCAGCCTTCTTGCAGGCGGACAGCACGTCATCGGAACCACGCAGCCAGCAGGACGTCGTTGTGCAGACCTGAAGGTGATACTTCCCGATCGGTCTGGTGTTGAACATGAAGTAGAACGTCGCGACCTCGTAGATACGGATCGGCGCGACATCCAGCCTTTCAGCCACGGCGTCCATCGCCACGGTCGGCACCCAGGCGCTGCCTGTCTGGCGCTTCATCTGGTTCTGCACGACATAGAGCAGCGGCAGAGCTCCACTCGCCTTCCGCTCCGGCGGATACTTGGCGAGGATCGTCGCGATTTCGCTTTCGCTGATCTCATCGAATTCAAAGTGATCAGGCTGCACGTTTGAAACAGCGCTCATCGGTCCACCTCACCAAAGACGAGATCCAGCGAGCCGATGATCGCCACGGCGTCAGCCAGCATGCCTCGTCGAGAGAGTTCATCAATCGCCTGTAGATGCGCGAAACCCGTTGGTCTGATCTTGCAGCGATACGGACGATTACTTCCGTCAGCCACGAGATAGACGCCGAATTCACCCTTCGGCGTCTCAACTGCCGTGTAGGTCGCGCCCGGCGGCACATGATAACTCTCGGTAAACAGCTTGAAGTGATGGATCAGCGCTTCCATCGACCGCTTCATTTCGGCACGCGGCGGCGGCGAGAACTTGGGGTCCTGAACCTTGATCGCGCCAGGCCTGATCTGCGCCAGACTCTGCTTGATGATCTTCACGCTCTCACGCATTTCGGCCACGCGGACAAGATAGCGATCGTAGCAATCACCATGCCGCGCCACAGGAATTTCGAAATCGACCTTGTCGTAATTGTCATACGGCTGGGAACGACGCAGATCCCACGGCACGCCGGAACCACGCAGGCAGGGGCCACTCCAGCCCCACGCCAGCGCCTGTTCGCTGGTGAACACGCCGATCCCGACCGTGCGCTGCTTCCAGATACGGTTTTCTGTCAGCAGACCTTCGAGATCATCGATCCAGTTTGGAAATTCTTCCGCCCAAGCTGCAATTTTCTCTTCCATACCAGCAGGCATATCGCGCGCGACGCCACCGGGACGGAAATAGTTGGCGTGGAAACGGGCGCCGGAAACTGCTTCATGAAACTCAAGCAGTTTCTCACGTTCTTCATACCCCCAGAGTGCAGGCGTCACCGCGCCGCAGTCCAGACCCATCGCCGTCAGGTTGAGGATATGGTTCAGGATACGGGTGATTTCCGCGAAGATGACGCGAATCCACTTGGCGCGATCCGGCGCTTCAATGCCGAGCAGCTTTTCGGTCGCCAGCGCGAAAGCGTGTTCTTCGCACATCGGAGAGGCGTAATCGAGACGATCGAAATACGGCAGCGCCTTGGGATAGGTCTTGTATTCGATCAGCTTTTCCGTGCCGCGATGCAGCAGGCCGATATGCGGCACGGCACGCGCCACAACCTCGCCTTCCATCTCCAGCACAAGACGCAGAACACCATGCGCCGATGGATGCTGCGGGCCGAAATTCAGCGCATGGCTGTCGATTTCGACTGTCCGGCGCTCCACTTCCTGCTCCGCCACCGGTTCCGGCAGCAGCGTCTCGGGTAGCGGACCTTCATCAAGACTGTCACGCAGACCGAGAAGATTTTCGTCCTGTTTCAGGGCCTCTGTCATGCTCCGGCTCCTGTCACTGTATCTTTTTCATGATCTGACGCAGCTCATGCGCCCGTTCATCGCCCGGCAGCGTCAGAACACCCTCCCACGGCGACACGAAATCGAAATCACGGAAATCCTGCGTCAATGTGACAGGCTCCCGCACGATCTGACGGCGCTCCGGGTCGTAGCGAACCTCCGTGTAGCCGGTCAGCGGGAAGTCCTTGCGAAGCGGATGTCCCTCGAACCCGTAATCGCTGAGAATACGACGAAGATCCGGCTGACCCGAGAACAGAACGCCATACATGTCGTAACACTCGCGCTCCCACCATGTGGCGCAGGGCCATATCTGATGCACGGACGCGACCGGCGTCAGCTCATCCGTCGTCACGATCACCCGGACACGCTGGTTCAGGCTCACCGACAGGAGGTTGTAGACCACATCGAAACGCTCGGCGCGTTGAGGGAAATCAACACCGCACAGATCCATAAGCTGCTCGAAGCGGAACCGCGGATCATCGCGAAGAAGCATCATCAGCGGTATCAGCCGGTCCCGGCTCGCCCGCACCACAAGCTCTCCGCCCTCGATGGCGGCGGAAGAAATACCCGGCAGCGATGTGGAAAGCGTGAAGGCCAGAAAGGAGAGGCAGGAATTGCCTCCGGCGACGGGTGCAGTGGAGTGATCAGCCACGGAGAATCGTCCCTGTCCGGCGGATTTTCTTTTGTAGCAGCATGATACCGTAGATCAGCGCCTCAGCCGTCGGTGGACAGCCCGGCACATAGACATCGACCGGTACGACACGGTCACAGCCACGCACGACCGAATAGGAATAGTGGTAGTAGCCGCCGCCATTGGCGCAGGACCCCATGGAAATCACCCAACGCGGCTCCGCCATCTGGTCATAGACGCGGCGCAGGGCGGGAGCCATCTTGTTGGTCAACGTTCCAGCAACGATCATCACGTCGGACTGGCGCGGCGACCCGCGCGGGATGATGCCCATCCGGTCAAGATCGTAACGCGGCATGTAGGCATGGATCATTTCGACGGCGCAGCAGGCCAGACCAAACGTCATCGGCCAGAGGCTACCGGTGCGCCCCCAGTTCACGAGCTTGTCCAGACTCGCGACCACGAAGCCCTTTTCGCTGATCTCGCCGGTTATCCCACGCACAATAGCGTCCTGCTCCGGACCCGCCGGCACCGCGTCACGGTTCCAGACGATATTCGTATCCGGAACCACAGCATTGTCACCGCTCATTGCGCGTTCTCCACCTTCACCACTGTCGCAGCCACGTCCGTCAGTATCACAGATCAATCCCAGTCCAGCGCGCCCTTGCGCCATTCATAGAGAAAGCCGATTCCAAGCACGCCGAGAAATCCCATCATCGAGAGAAAGCCGTACAATCCGATCCGCGACAGACTCACGGCCCACGGGAACAGGAACGCCACTTCCAGATCGAATATGATGAACAGAATCGAAACGAGATAAAAGCGCACGTCAAAGCGCCGACGCGCGTCATCGAATGCTTCAAAGCCGCACTCGTACGCTGTCAGTTTTTCCGCGTAAGGCTTCTGATGTCCGCAGACGAGGGAAGCGCCCAGCATGGCGCCCGCGATCACCACGGCGAGGACGCCGAAAATGAGAACCGGAAGATAATCGTTGATCACCGACGGCATCGCGCCCTCCGTAATAATTTTCCGGATCCGCGCCTTACGCCCGAACCGGGAGATAATGCCGTCAAACTATGCCCGGAATGTTTCCGTGGCCACCCTCATACCGGCACGATTCAGAAACTTTCCCGTGAGGCGTCCAGCATAGTGAACATCATTCACCGAAATGAATTTCATCACAGAAACACCCCATCCCGACCGCTTGTCATGATGACAAAATACGTCTCGGCTGCATATCTATATATAAAACAATATAGATATGCACACCCAAAGCCGCACTCCATCCTCTGACGCATGGCAGCGATGCAGGGAAGATGACAGCCGTGATCAGGCAGACATCACATGATTAAGTTTTCAGGAAAATGGTGGGCGATGACGGGATCGAACCGCCGACCCTCTCGGTGTAAACGAGATGCTCTACCGCTAAGCTAATCGCCCGCCGCACTGGGTAGACAAAACAGAACGATCAATCAAGCCCCGGCAAGCACAAATTGAGCAGAAATCGTCCCATAAAAAAACAGGCAGGACAGTAAAAACCGTCTTGCCTGCTCGCAAAGCACTCAGTGAGGCAGCGTCTTAGCTGACTGCGTCCTTGAGGGTTTTGCCGGGCTTGAAACGTACAGACGTCGAAGCCGGAATGTCGATTTCCTCGCCAGTGCGGGGATTGCGGCCCTTGGTCGCCTTACGGTGAGCCGTAACGAACGAGCCGAACCCGACGAGACGGACTTCCTGTCCACCCTTCAGGGCCTTCTCGATGGCTGAGAACACAGCGTCAACCACTTCGCCAGCCTTCGCCTTGGGCAGGTCTACATCATCTGCAACAACCGAGACGAGTTCCTGCTTGTTAAGCGGCTTGTCCATACATACGCCTTTCCATGTTCAAGTCTCTCATGCGGCTCGGTGCCGTCAGAGACATTCCGCGGCGCACTATGAAGCCGTTTTCGGCCACGTCAACAGCCAGTGACCGCGGCAGGGGCGCAAAATCGCCTCCCCTGCCCTTTCCTCACATCCGTCAGTGAGCCACCGCGCTGGCTGTTCCCGAAGCCGCGATCGGCGCAACCAGATCGCTCTCGTCCTCCCATTCAATCGGCTGCGGCACACTGACAAGAGCGCGACCGATCACCTCATCCACATGGGAAACAGGGACCAGTTCCAGATTCTTCTTCACAGCTTCTGGAAGTTCCGCGATATCTTTCTCATTGTCCTTGGGAAGGAAGACCGTCTTGATCCCGGCCCGCAGAGCCGCAAGCAGCTTTTCCTTCAGGCCGCCAATGGCAAGAACACGCCCACGCAGAGTGATCTCACCCGTCATCGCCACGTCACGCCGAACAGGAATGCCTGTCAGGACACTGACGAGCGACGTCGCCATCGCGATACCGGCGGAAGGGCCATCCTTCGGAGTCGCGCCTTCAGGCACGTGAACGTGGATGTCACACTTCTCGAACAGCGTCGGCTTGATCCCGAAATAGGGCGCCCTGCTCCGCACATAGGACAGCGCCGCAGACACGCTTTCCTGCATGACGTCGCCAAGCTTGCCGGTCTGCTTGATGTTGCCCTTGCCCGGCACCATCACGCTTTCGATCGTCAGGATTTCACCGCCGACCTCGGTCCAGGCCAGTCCCGTCACCATACCGACCATGTCGGTGGCTTCTGTCTCGCCATGCGAGAAGCGACGCACCCCTGCGAGCTTGCCGAGATTCTTCTCGGTGATGGCCACCTTCTTCGCCTTGCCGGTGACAATCTCCTTCACGACCTTGCGGGCGAGATTGGCGATCTCACGCTCAAGGCTGCGGACACCCGCCTCACGCGTGTAGAAGCGGATAAGGTCCATCAGCGCCGCATCGGAAATAGACCATTCCTCAGGCTTGAGGTTGTGCGCCTCACTCTGCTTGGCGATCAGATGCCGCTTCGCGATGTTCAGCTTTTCCTCTTCCGTGTAGCCGGACAGGCGGATGATCTCCATGCGGTCCAGCAAAGGCTGGGGCATATTGAGGCTGTTCGCCGTCGTGACGAACATCACATCCGACAGGTCGTAATCGACCTCCAGATAATGATCCGAGAAACTGCTGTTCTGTTCCGGGTCCAGCACCTCAAGCAGCGCTGAAGCCGGATCGCCCCGCCAGTCGGCGCCGAGCTTGTCGATCTCATCAAGCAGGAAAAGCGGGTTGGAAACCTTCGCCTTCTTCATACCCTGAATGATCTTGCCTGGCATCGCGCCGATATAGGTCCGGCGATGACCGCGAATCTCGGACTCGTCGCGCACGCCGCCAAGCGACATGCGGACATAGTGCCGCCCCGTCGCCTTGGCGATGGCCCGCGCCAGCGTGGTCTTGCCGACGCCCGGAGGGCCGACAAGGCACAGGATCGGCCCTTTCACTTTCTTCGAACGGCTCTGGACCGCGAGATATTCAAGGATACGCTCCTTGACCTTCTCCAGCGCGTAATGATCCTCGTCGAGCACCTTTTCAGCCGCATCGAGGTCGTTCTTTACCTTGGTGGTCTTTTTCCAGGGCACGCCCAGCAGCCAGTCGAGGTAGTTGCGCACCACCGTCGATTCTGCCGACATCGGGCTCATGCCGCGCAGCTTCTTCAGCTCGCCGACAGCCTTCTCCCGCGCTTCCTTGCTCAGCTTGGTCTTGACGATCTTCTCTTCGATTTCGGCAGTCTCGTCCTTGCCGTCCTCGCCCTCGCCAAGCTCCTTCTGGATCGCCTTGAGCTGCTCGTTCAGATAGTACTCGCGCTGGGTCTTCTCCATCTGCCGCTTCACACGGTTCCGGATGCGTTTCTCGACCTGCAGAACACCGATCTCGGCTTCCATATGAGCCAGAATTTTCTCCAACTGCTTCGTCACGGAAGGCAGTTCGAGAATTTCCTGCTTTTCGGAAATTTTCAGGCTGAGATGGCTGGCAATGGTGTCAGCAAGCTTTGACAGATCACCGATCTGATTCAGCGAAACCAGCACTTCCGCCGCAATCTTCTTGTTGAGCTTCACATACTGCTCAAACTGCCCCACCACGGCGCGGGCAAGCGCTTCGGCTTCTTCCATTTCCACGGGGACATCGGAGACGAATTCGACGTCGGCTTCGAAATGTCCATCGACATCGTGAAGCGCCACCACACGGGCGCGCTGATTCCCTTCGACAAGCACCTTCACCGTGCCGTCCGGCAACTTCAGGAGCTGAAGAATGGTCGAAGTCGTTCCGAAGCGGTAGATGTCGTCTGGACCCGGATCATCCACCGTCGCCTCTTTCTGCGCGACCAGAAGGATTTTCTTGTCATCCTTGGTGACGGATTCCAGCGCCTTCACCGATTTCTCACGCCCGACGAAGAGCGGCACGATCATGTGAGGGAACACAACGATGTCACGCAGCGGCAGAACAGCCACGCGCTCCGTCGTCGGGGCGGCGACCTTTTTCGCCGCGGCCTTCCTTGTCGGCGCGACAGGGGCATCGTCGGCTTTGGTCCGTTTGCGGCGTGATGAGGGTGCTTTGGGTTTTTCTGTCATGATGCCGATCTCCTGAATGGACGATCCGGCGATGCATGCCCATTCAGTGGCACACACATCGCCCATCCGCCCCGGCAATGGGTGGATTTCTCCGGATAACGCCTTCTGACGATTCCGGAGCTGTCGTTTACACTGATGTATATCGGAATGATTTTCGGCACTATCAAGAGCCGGAGGCATGAAACAGGCGACCACGCCGGAGCGAAGCCTCCCGTTTCATGCAATGAGTACCCGCAAAGGCGGTCAGGCTGACTGCTCCGCCGGTTTGTCCTTGGCTTTCCCGTAAACGAAAACTG